>NZ_JBHXAU010000012.1:0-97200 GCF_042727395.1 Nocardia sp. NPDC060255
TAGGATCCAGTGTTTCGCTCATCATCGATCCTTCCCGCCAAGCAACGCTCGGCGTGTCAGACCAAGATCAAATCCACCGTTTCCCGGACACTCCCGAGAATAGGGCCCTATTCCGAGTGCAGATCCCGAGTGAGAGTGCAGATGCCGTTCACGTGAGCGGCGCGTACACGTGCGCGGGCTAGCCCAGGTGGATGGGGAAGGCGGCGAGGTCGTTTTGGGTGAGGACGGGGAGGTTGCGGATTTCCTCGTCGGGCACCGCGAGGCGGAGGTTGGGGAAGCGGTCGAAGAGGGCGGGCAACGCGATGCCGGCTTCCAGGCGGGAGAGGGCGGCGCCGGGGCAGATGTGCGGGCCGTGGCCGAAGGTCAAGTGGCGGTTGGCGGTTGAGCGGGTGATGTCGAAGTCGTCGGAGTTCTCCCCGTGGACCGCGGTGTCACGGCCGATGGCGCGGTAGGACATGACGACGCCCTCGCCCTTTTCGATCACGGTGTCGCCGATGGTGATGTCCTCGGTGGCGAAGCGCATCAGGAGGTGGCTGACGGGGCTGTCCCAGCGCAGCGTTTCCTCGACGACCTGCTTCCACTCGATGTCGCCGCTGCGCACCTTGTCCAGTTGTTCGGGCCGGGCCAGCAGGGCGCGGACGGCGTTGAGGATGAGGCCGACGGTGGTCTCGTGACCGGCGGCGACCAGCGCCTTCAGGTTGCCGACCACTTCCTCCTCGGTCAGCGGCTCGCCGCCGTCGGCGGCCAGGATGAGGGCGCTGGTGAGATCGTCGGTGGGGTTGGCGGTCTTCTTGCGCACCAAATCCGTGTAGTAGACATCCATTTCATCGATCACCCGCAGCCGCTCGTCCTGCGGGGTGACCAGCGAGAAGAACGCTTTGTACCAGGTGAGCAGCATCGGGTGATCGGCGCGATCCACCCCCATCAGCTCACCGACGACGCGCATCGGCAGCGGGTACGCGAAGACCTCTTTGAGATCGACGACAGCATCGCCACTGCTCGAGGCGCTGAGATCGTCCAGCAGTTCGGCGGTTAGTCGCTCGATGACGGGCCGGATCTCCTCTAGTCGACGCGGCGACAACGCCTGCGTCGTCTTGATCCGCAGCCGCCGATGCTCGGCCCCGTCCACGGTGAACATGGACCGGCCGGCATCGATCATGCCGATCAACGGCCACTGCCGCGTCACCACACCGGAGTTCCACAGCGACCAGCCGCTGATGTCCTTGATCAGCCGGGGATCGACGAGCAGCTGCCTGGCCACGGCATGCTCGGTGATCGTCCAGGCGGGCACGCCGAGCAGTTCGATCCGCGCCACCGGGCCATTCGTGCGGAGATAGGTGGTCTCGCCGGCGAGGTCACCGACCATCGGATCGATGGCGAATGGACATGTTTGGGTCACGGGGTACCTCCGACTGCACGAACTGGGGTGAAACGAACCGGCAAAGAAGTCATGCCGCGCAGGAACGCCGACGGGCGGCGCACCAGGTTCTGCGCGGGAACCATGAGATCGATATCGGGCAGCCGATCGAGGAGCACCTCGATGCTGGTCCGCGCGATGATCTCGGCCAGTTGCTGAGCCGGGAACGGGCACCGGTACTCGCCATAGCTGAACGCGAAGTGCGCACTGTTACCGGTGTGTGCGGGTTCGACACCGTCGACAAGATGTTGGCGCACATGCGGATCCGCGTTGGCGGCCGCGAGTCCGAGCAGCAGCATGTCCCCCGCCCGAATCACCTTGTCCGCCAACCGAGTATCCCGCGCCGCCCAGCGCCCGGCGAGGATCTGGGTGGGCGTGTCCTCCCACAGCACCTCGTTCATCGCCTCGCCGACACTGCGCCGCCCGCCGCCGAGCGCCGCGGCGAACCGATCGTCGGTGAGCATGAGCCGCACCGAGTTTCCGATCCAGTCGGCGGTCGGCAGGTGCCCCGCGGCGGTGACCGCCATCAGGTCCTGCACATACTCTTCGTCGCTGAACGAACCGGGATACGCCAGCATCCGCGACACCAGATCGGTGCCCGGCCGCGCCTTCTTCGAGGCGAGCACCTGCTGCATCTGCTCGTAGTACCGCCCGTACGCGGCTTGCGCGTCGGCACCACCGTCGGCGAGCGCCTTCATGCTCCACGCCAGCCGCGGCCCGTCCTCGTCGGGGAAGCCGAGCGCCCAGGCGAGCGCGAGCACCGGCATCGGCACCGCGAACTCCGCGACCAGGTCCGCCTCGCCCCGGCCGCAGAACCCGTCGATCAGCCGGTCGGCCAATTCCTCACAGGTGCGGCGCAATTCGAACGGATCGACCGATTCCAGCGCGGGCTCGACCATCGCCAGATGCTTACGATGCTCGGCGCCTGCGGTGAAATAGATGGACGGGCGCGGCTGCCCGACCATCGGCAGCAGCGGCCAATCCTCGGGAATGTTCGGCCACTGGTTCCACAGGCTGACGTCGCGCGGAAACAGCTCCGGATCGCTGGTGACCTGATGCAGCTCGCGGTAGCCGATGACCAGCCACGCCGGGACATTGCCCGGCAGCTCGACCGAGACGACCGGCCCGTGCTCGCGGCGCATCTCCCGGTAGAGGTGCTGCGGATCGGTGTGGAACCGCGGGCCACTCAGCGGCACCGCGTCGTGGTTGACCGGGCAGCCGCCGGTGGCAGCCGAGGATGCTGCGCTCGAGATGGTCATGATGCGGTCTCCGCTCGCGGTGCATCGGCATAGATGTGCTCGACCAGGCTGATCAGCACGCTCTTACAGGATTCGCGCGACCTGGCGTCGCAGTCGACCAGCGGCACCTGCGGATCCAGGTCAAGGGCGTCGCGGACTTCGTCGAGCCGAGAGGGCCCGCCGAAGTTGTTGCACGCCACCACGAATCGGGTGTGCTGGGCTTCGAGGCGGTCGATGGCGTACCAGGAGTCGGCGATCCGGCGCTGGTCGACCAGCACGATCGCGCCGAGCGCACCGGAGAACAATCGATCCCAGAGGAAGAAGAAACGTTCCTGCCCCGGCGCGCCGAACAGATAGAGCACGTTTTCGGCGTCGATGCTGATGCGCCCGAAATCGAAGGCGACCGTTGTCGTCGACTTGCCCGGCGCACCGCTCGGATCGTCGATGCCGATGCCCGCGTTGGTCATCGTCGCCTCGGTGTCGAGCGGGCGGATCTCGCTGACCGCGCGAACCATGGTGGTCTTGCCGACCCCGAAACCGCCGACGATGACGATCTTCAGTCCCTGGCGGGTCGCGCTGTTCAGCGGGGCGTCGGCGCGGGCGGGCCGAGCGTCAAAGGTTGCGGAGTCCAACGAGCACCTTCTCGAGGGTGGTGGAGTCGGGCACCGAATTCCACGGCGCGTCAGGGTAAGCGGGGCCGTTGCTCGGATGCCGGACGGTGATCTTGCCTGCGTGCAACAGGTCCGACAGCAGGATGGTGGCGATGCCGACCGGGATGCGCAGCTCGGCGGCGATCTCGACGACCGCGGTGGGCGCGCGGCACATGTCCAGGATCGCGACGTGCTCGGACTGCATGCCCTGGGTCGGATCGCATTCGCTGACCACCAGGGTGACCAGGTCGAAGCTGTCGGAGTCCGGTTTGCTGCGTCCCCCCGTCAGTGTGTAGAGCCGGTCGGGATCGTCGTCGCGCCCTGGCCTGTTCACGACACGCTCGCTCCCCCGACTCGTGGCTTGGACGCGAGATGATGGCCTAGCTGCTCGACCAGCTCCCGCATGTTGTGCCCGACCAGGCCGGCGTCCGCGTCCTCGGCGGCGACGACCGCGATGTGCGCGGCCAGACCCGCTTCGACGATGAACAGGATGCCGCCGTAGAACTCCGTCATCGACTGGCGCACACCGCCTCTGCCGTCACCGAATTCGACGGAGGCGCCGTGCGACAGGCTCTGGATGCCCGCGGCGATGGCCGACAGCTGGTCGGCCTTGTCCATGCTGAGTTCCGGGGTGTGGCAGATCTTGAGGCCGTCGCCGGAGAGTAGTAGCGCGTGGCGGGTGCGCGGGGTGCGGGCGAGCAGTTGCTCCAGCAGCCAGCTGAGTTGCGACGGAACAGACGTTGTCATCGATCATTCTCCACGGCAACGGTAGGGGACGGGGAAGGTGTTGCGGCAGCGGAGTTGTCGGTGTCACGACCGGCCAACGCACGCTGGAACGCACCGAAGGCCGCCGGTGTCGACGCGGGCGGGGTCGCCGCGGGCGCGTCGAGCGAGGGTAGGGAGAGACCGGCGGGGTGGACCGCGGCCAGCGTGCTGCCGCGGCGCCGTTTCGGCAGGCCCATGCTGGTGTGCTCGGTGGCGGGCTCGGGCAGCGCCTCGGGTTCCGGCGGCGCCTGTTCGGCGGCCAGGGTTGTCGGCGCGGCGGCCAGGGTTGTCGGCGCGGCGGGCTGGGGTGTCAGCGCGACGGGCTGGAGTGTCGGGGCGACGGGCCGCGCTGCGAGGGCGACCGGCGAGGTCGCACTGGGCAACGTCGAGGTCGGTATCGCCGGGTTGGTGGCGAGTGAGGCCGGTTGTGAACGGTCAACGCGCGCAGTGAGATCCCGCGGTACCACCACGACCACCGCGGTGCCGCCGATGGCGGACGGCCGGTACGAGACGGTGAGACCGTGCTTGCGGGCGAGGTGTCCGACGACCGCGAGACCGAGCCGGGTGCCGCTCAACGACGACAGGTCCGACGAACGCTGGCCGCGCCCGTCCTGGGGCGCGTTCGACACGGTCTGTTCGGCACGGCGCAGCGCCGATTCGCTCATCACCAGGCCGCTGTCCTCGATGGTGAGCACCACGCCTGCGGGCACCTCGGCGGCGTAGACGTGCACCTCGGTGGTGGGCGGGGAGAAATTGCAGGCGTTGTCGAGCAGTTCGGCCAGCGTGTGCATCACGCCCTCCGCCGCGTGACCGGCGATGGCGATCTCGGCGATGGCGCGCAACCGGACCCGCTGATAGCCCGCGACGCGGCCCATCGCGCCACGCAGGATCGACTCCATGGCAATGGGTTTGGCCCAGCGCCGCCCGGATCGGGCGCCACTGAGTACGGCGATGCTGTCGGCGAGGCGGCCCGCCTGTGCGGTGCGATGGTCCAAGTGCAGCAGGTCGGCGAGCACCTTGGGGTCGGCGTGCCGGTGCTCCATCTCGCGCAATTCGGCGAGCATGCTGGTGGTCATCGCCTGCATGCGGCCCGCCGCACCGGCGAACGCCGCCATCGCCGCGGACCGGCGACTGTCGCTGCTCTTCGCTTCCCACGCGTGCACGCCGGCGGCCTCGCTCGCGGCCGCCATCCTGGCGGTCGCCTCGGCGGTGATCGCCGCCGCGGACTCCCGGGCCCGCCGGGCGGCACCGCGATAGTGCACGGCCGCAGTTGCCGTGGCGCACAACGCGATAGCGGCGGTGACCGCGCCCGCGGTGAGCGGGATGCGGAAGTCGGTCGGCGCGTAGTACACCGCGATCACCACGACGACCGAGGTGATCGCGGCGCAGGTGAGCAGGGCTAACAAGGGCATGCGCAGACGTCGAAAGAGTGGTTCCCGACGCTCGCCTTCCGGCGCATTCAATGACTGTGACAAGTTCCGTACTTTCGCACTCACGTTCACGACGAAGGCATGCTCTACGAGTCCCGACCCCTTCTGCGCAGTTCGGGCTGCACCAAATGTACAGACCACCAACCGGTTCCGCATCTCGGCGAACGCATCTAATATGCGGTGTTAGCAGGTTGCACAATAGTTGTATTGTATTGCGCTACTTTATTTTTCAACGATGGTTGCGGACCGGCCTGCTACCGATCGGCAGTTTTCCCATCATCGCTTCGTCACACGGCGGTCACACTGCCGCCGTCCGTTGTCCTCGTCGACGCAACGCCGAATCCCGTGTTGGCACGCCGGACCCGTATCCCCACGATTCGGATTCGACCGGGGAATACTGGATAGCCAATGGCAGGTGACGACCAGCAGTGGAGGGCACGGGGTGACGATGATGTCCATGCTCGGCGAGGTTCGGCCGGAGCACGATCGCGCGGCGGACGGCGAACTCGTGCTCCTGCACTATCTGCGATCGTTCCGCAAGCCGGTGCTCGAGGTGTGGTCGGCGGCGACCGATCGCGGGCAGTTGGCGCGCTGGCTCGGCGCGGTGTCGGGCGGCAGCGGGAATCTGACGATCGAACCCATGGACGGACCGGTGTCGCGTCCGGTCGCGGTGCGGGTCGGGCACTGCCAGGCGCCGCACGAGTTGATCGTGCACATCGACGGGTGTCTGCTGGAGATTCGGATGACTCAGGTCGGCGTGGTCACCAATGTCGAACTGGTCCGTCGTCATGTCAGCCCGGCCGACGCACGCGAAATCGGCCCGCGCTGGCAGTATCTGCTGGATCGGCTCACCGCCTACCTGGACTACGAACCGCTGCCACAGTGGGCCGACTACCCGAAGCGGGAAGACGAATACCGCTGAGCTCCACCCTCAGACGAAGAAGCCCGCGATCCCCCAGCCCGGCCTGGCCTGCGCCTCCCGGATCCACTCCATGCACGATTCGATCGCGGCGAGCACCTCGTGGTCGATCTCCTCACGCTGTCGAAGGGTGGTCGATTCCCATTGCACCAGGGCTTCCGCGCATTGCTCCGGGGTCCATTCGCCGTAGCCGGGTAGCTCCTCCGGTTCGGGCAGGGCGGCAGGTAGCGCGTGGTAGACGAAATCGGCGAGGCTGATCGCCTTGATGCCGAGTTCGGCGAGCCCCTCGTCGACCTGTTGCAGCCAGCTGCCACGGAACGGCGAGAAGTAGCGGTTGTCCAGGAATCGGCCGTAGAACTGGCAGATCGTCTGATACGCGTACGCGTATTGAAAGCCGTAGCCCGGATCGAACGGCCCACCGTCGATGACCGCACGCACCGCGTCGTAGCGCGCCGGGGCACCGTGGGCGATCTCCTCGGCGAACCAGTCGTCGGCATGCGCCAACTGCGCCTTGAACCGGCCACCGATCATCCGCCGGAGCTTGTCGTCCCGCGAACCGATCGCGGCTCTGACCCTATCCAACTCGACGACGTAAACGCTCAGGCTGTAGCTCATGATCGAACATTAGCGACACCCACCGACACGAACGGCGCACCAGCCGAGGGCCTTTGGCACCATCGGCTGCGATCACGCCGGGTAGTCAGTCGCCGCACTCGGCAGGCGCGCCGGTTGCCGGTCGCGAACAAAGAGTGCGAAACCCAAACCCGTTGCGATCGCGGTTGCGCTGCCGGACAACAGGAATGCCCGGCTGACACCGAAATCGGCGATAACCATCCCGGCCACGGCCGCGCCCAGCCCAGATCCGCCGTTGCAGGCCACGTTGACCAGAATCGCGCTGTGGGTCTTGGCGGCCGCTCCCTCGGTCAGGGCGTCGGCCAGCAGATATACCGTCATGACCGCAGGACCTATCGCAACGCCGACCAAGACCAGCAGCGGAACCGCGAGACCGAGTCCGTGCACGGTGGCAAGCAGCGCGGCAGCCGATCCCAGCAGCAGCGCAAAAACTATCAGCCGCGCCGAGGCGCTCATGCTCCAGTCCCGACGACCGTAGAGCAGTGCGGCAACCGCGCTGCCCAACGCCAGCACGGCGAGCAGCCCGCCCGCCAGCGAGGCGCGACCGGCGTCGGTCGCCAAAGCAGGCACCGTCACCTCCGTCGCACCGATCGTGAACCCGACCCCCGCGAAAACCACCAGCAACCACCGAATTCGCATGGCCACCACCAAGAGTCTGCCACCACCGGCCTTGCTCTCGGCAGATTCCAGACGCCCCTTCTCCGCCGCCGAAGCCATCAGTAACCCACCGAGGACACACACCGAACCAGCGACCAGCACGGCAACACCGGGCCCCGCGAGTGCCACCGCCCCCGTCGCCACCAAAGGCCCGACGACCAGAGTCGATTCCTCGACGACCGAGTCCAACCCGAACGCACGAGCAACCCACTGCTGCGGCAATTTCCGTGACCATCCGACCCGCATCAGCGCACCGAACGGCGGTGCGCTGCAACCCGATAACGTCACCAATGCGGCCAGCAGCCATGACCTGTCGCTGTGCGCGGCCGGTACCAGCGCCAGCAACGCGGATCCGCTGACCAATGACAACACCAACAGCGCTGCACTGTGCCCGACCCGAACGGAAATCCAGGAGCGAACCGGCCCCGCCACCACCATGCCGATCGCGAACCCCGCCATCGTCAGACCCGCGACGGAGAACGATCCCGTGGCCTGCTGAATGAACAGCACCACCGCGACCGGGATCATCCCCACCGACATTCGGCCGATGAACGCGCCCGCGAACAGCAACGGAATACCTTGCGGCCGCAGTAGATCCAGATAGCCGGGCGAACTCTCGCCGATTTCCGACTGACTCACGATTCCGCCCTCCCCGACGAACCTGATCGCACCCCTGCCACAGCGATCATCATCGATCGTCCAGATAACCACAAACGATTTTCGGTTCGGCGGCTCTGAGTCGCGTCCAGCGAATAGCGCCAACAGTCAGGCCGGACAACACCTTTGGTGGTAGCTGCGATGGTCCTGCGGTGCTACGCGGGCACGTCGGATGGATTGGTGACGAGTTCGCGCAGGTGGGCGGTGACCAGGTTGTTGACTTCGGGCGCGCGTTCCAGTTGGACGAGGTGGCCCGCGTCGGCGATCTTGGTCACTTCGCGCAGGTCGGGGACGGAGTTGCGCAGGGTCGTGAGCGGGTCGCGGCCACTGAAGCCTTCCATGTCCGGGTCGTGGTCGCCGTACATGAAATAGGCGGGGACAGTGACGGAAGCGTCGGCATAGTCGGCGGTGAGTTCCCAATTACGGTCGAGGGCGCGATACCAGTTCAGGCCGCCGGTGAACCCGGTACGTTCGAAATCCTGGGCCAGGATGTCGAATTCGCTTTCGGAGAGCCAGCGCCATGGCAGCGCAGGGGCTTCCGGGAGGACGTCGAGATATCCGGTACCCTCCGCCGGAAACTGCCAGGTGTCGAGGTAGTGATAGTCGGCGCTGAGCGAATAGTAGACCCGGGTCAGGAATTCCCTTGTGCGAGCGGCCAGTTCGGCGTCCGCCACACCGGGGGTCTGAAAGTAGTGCAGGTGCAGGAAGTGTCGCGCGGCGGCTTTCGCCCAGAGTTGGGACGGCGAGCGAGGCGGGCGAGGCGCGAAGGGGTTGTTCAGCACGATGACGCCGCGCACTCGTTCCGGCGCGCGTAATGCCAACTCCCACACCAGGGCCGCGCCGAAGTCCAAGCCGACGAACACCGCCTGTTCGGCTCCGATGTCGTCGAGCAGCGCGAGCAGGTCACCGATCACCGCTTGATTCGTGTAGGACTCGACGTCGGTCGGCACATCGGTCTGCCCGTAACCGCGCAGGTCCGGCGCGATGGCCCGGTATCCAGCCGCAGCCACCGACGCCAACTGGTTGTGCCAGATGAACCAAGTGTGCGGAAAGCCGTGGCAGAAGATCACCGGATATCCCTCGCCTTGCTCGGCGACGTGCATTCGGACGCCGTTGGTCGTCACGAACCGATGCGTCAACTCCACTGCGGCCTCCAAAACCTAGAACGTGTTCTCGTTTCACGGTAGTGTGCTGAAGTCGTGAGCGGAATACCTAACCCACTGACCGGCAAGATCGCCGTCGTCACCGGCGCGAGTCGCGGCATCGGCAAGGGCATCGCCTTGGAACTCGGTGCGGCGGGTGCGACGGTGTACGTCACCGGGCGCTCGGATACGCCGGGCCGACTGCCCGGCACGGTGGGTGAGACCGCCGCCGCGATCGATGCGGCGGGCGGCGTCGGCGTGCCGTTCGTCTGCGATCACCGCGACGACGAGGCGGTGCAGCGCCTGTTCCAGCAGATCCGCGACGACCACGGACGCCTCGACGTACTGGTGAACAACGTCTACAACTCCCCCGCCGCGGCACGCTGGCTCGGCAAACCGTTCTGGGAGGTCCCGCCGAAAGCCTGGGACGAAACCTTCGACATCGGCGTCCGATCCCATTACGTGGCAAGCGTTTTCGCCGCACCACTGCTGATCGAGTCGGACGGCCTGATCGTCAACATCTCGTCACCCGGCGCACAGCGCTACATGCACAACGCGGTATACGGCGTCGCGAAAACCGCACTGGACCGCCTCACCGCCGACATGGCCCACAACCTCGCCGACACCAAAGTCACCGTAGTCTCGCTGTGGCCCGGCATCGTGGACACCGAACTCCTGCAACTGGTTCCGGCCGATGCCCAAGGCCAACGCCTGGTCACCCTGCCCGGCGAAGGCACCTTCGACCTAGCCCAGGCAGAAACCCCACACTTCCCCGGCCGCGCGGTCGTCGCCCTGGCCACCGACCCCGACCGCCGCTCCCGCACCGGATCCGCCTGGCGCGTAGCCGATCTCGCCGACGCCTACGCCTTCACCGACCTAGACGGCCGCATCCCCCGCGCCGACTAACCCACCCGCACCGCTTCCACACCTTGCCCTAAGAGCCGCACCGTCTCTGGCCGTCCGCAGTGGGCAAAGCCCAAGAAAGGGTGCAGATCCCCGCCGCTGACAGCGGGCGACCACAGTCGGCCGCGCCTAGCCTCCCGCATTCGCCGCTTCGACAGCGCGCCCACACCTCCCACAGACCGTTGAGCACCAGCCAGCAACAGCTGCACCCCCACTCGGGATCCGCACTGGCTCTATGGCCTTAAAGCCAGTGCAGGTCCCGAGTCCCAGTGCAGATCCGCGCCACCAACAGCGAGCAAGCCCTCCTCGCGCACAAGTTATGCAGCCGCGCTCGAAATTGCCAGCAATACCCTGCGCGGCTACACAATTCATACGCGGCAACCACCACCGAATCCCACGAAGGCCCGACCACCGCCGTCGTGATCAACAGAGCTCGGGATCGCGCTATCGGCGAGATCTGCACCCTTACTCGGGACCTGCACTCGGAATAGGGCCCTAAAGCCAGTGCAGGTCCCGAGTCTCAGTGCAGATCCGCGCCACCAACGGCAAGGAAGCCCTCCCTGCGCACGAGTTATGCGGCTGACCGAGGGTGTGCGGGTGCACCGCCAACGGGACCCCGGAGTGGCACTGTCGGCGAAATCTGCACTGCCACTCGGGATCTGCACTCGGAATAGGGCCCTAAAGCGAGTGCAGGTCCCGAGAGAGGGTGCGCGTCTTGTTGGCGTGAGGGTTAGGTGACGGCGAGGAAGCGTTGGAGTGCGCGGGAGGGGGTGGTTTGCCATGCGAGGTAGACGTGGGTTGGTGGGGCGTCGGGGATGTCCAGGTAGACGACGCCGGGATGGGGTGCGCGGGTGCGGGCCAGGGCGGGGGCGCCGCCGATGCCGCGGTTTGCCGCGACCAGTTCGATCCACTCCTCGAAGTTGCGGCAGGTGATGAGCGGGCGGTTCGGGTCGCGCTGATCCCATGATTCGGCGTGGGTGGTGCCGGATACCACGTTCACCACGAGCGGATATCCGGCGAGATCGGCCCAGCGCAGGTCGGTCGCCGTCGCGAGCGGTGAGTTCGCGGCGACGGCGAGGATCCGCTGCTCGGTGGCGATCATCCGCGATTCGAGATGGCCGGGCAGTGGAGTCTCGCCGCGGTATAACGCGATATCGATGGACCTGGCATCGAGCGCGGCCAGCGGATCATCGATGCGTCGTAGCGTGACGCGCCCGCCGAGTGCCTCATAGCGGCGGCGGGTCGCGGCCAGCCAGGGGGTGGGCAGCAGCCAGGCGAAGCCCACCTCGACGGCGGCGCGGGACCGGAGCTGCGCGGTGACCGTGTCCACGTCGGCCAGGATTCGCCTGGCGTGTACCAGCAGTTCGGCACCCTCCTCGGTCAGTTCGAAGCGCCGCGAGGTGCGTTCGATGAGCCGGCCCTCGATCTGCCGCTCCAACTGCTGGATCGTCCTGGTCAGCGCGGGTTGGCTCAGGTGGAGCCGGACGGCCGCACGCGTGTAGTTCGACTCCTCGCACAGCGCGACGTACGCACGAAGATGCCGTAGCTCGATATTCGCCGACCCGCCTACGCGCCGACCGCCCGCGGCAGACGAAAGCCGGCCGTCCGGCAGCGCACCTTCGTCCATGCTTCCAGCGTATACATGGTGCGTAGAAAGCATTTCACAGACGAAAAACCAGACCGTACGGTCACTGTAGTGACCGCAACCCTCGCCCCCGCACCGCGCCACAGCCTCGCACCCGCCTTCGCCGCCGCCGCAGGATTGGCCGCCGCGATGGGTGTCGGCCGGTTCGTCTACACGCCGCTGCTGCCGATCATGGTGGACGCGCACCAGATCACCACCAATGACGGCGCGGTGATCGCGACCGCCAACTACGCGGGCTATCTACTCGGCGCCATCCTGCTCACGCGCTGGCCGGAACTGAACAGCCGCACCATCTTCCGCATCTCCGCCGTGCTGCTGATCGTCAGCGAACTGCTGATGGCCGTGCCCGCACCAACGATTTTCCCTGCGGCACTTCGCCTTATCGCCGGTGTCACCAGCGCCGTCATCTTCGTCGCGTGCGCCGGGGTCGCCGCCAGACACGGCAGCAGTCGGGACGCGGCCGGAATCGCCATCAGCGGAGTCGGTTTCGGCATCGCGCTCACCGGGTTGCTGGTGCTGGCGGTGCGACCGTTCCTCGGTTGGCAGAGCATGTGGCTGGTCTCGGCCGCGCTGACCGTGGTGTTGCTGCTGCCCGCGTTACGGCTCGATATCCAGCCCGGTCGCCGCACGGGCAAGGCCACCATCCGGTCGAAGGGTGCGTGGCGGGCGCTGCTGGTCTCCTATTTTCTGGAGGGCCTCGGGTACATCGTGATCGGCACGTTCCTGGTGGCAGCGGTCAGTGATCAACGCGGGCAAGTCGTCGGCGCGTGGATCTGGGTGGTGGTCGGCGCGGCCGCGGTGCCGGCCACCGTGCTGTGGGGTGTCGCCGCGCGCCGCTGGAGTCCGGCGGTCGCGATGCCGATCGCGCTACTGGCGCAGTGTGTTTCGGCGGTGCTGCCCGCCATGTCGACCGCGGTGTGGCCTGCCCTGCTGTCGGCGGCGCTGTTCGGCGCGACCTTCGTCGGCATCGTGATGCTGGCGATCCGGATCGGCGGTGAACTCTCGGACGGCGACGCGGCGGCACCACTCACCGCCGTCTATGGCGCGGGGCAGATGCTCGGTCCGTTGGTGGTGGCGCCGGTCATCGGCGACAGCTATCCGGCCGCGTTCGTCATCGCCACCATCGTGCTGGTGGGCGCGACGATCGCGGCCGGTGTGGTGACGCGCCTGATCAGGCGAACTTGATCTCCAAGCCGATGCCGACGATGGCGATGAGCCAGACGAGCCCGGTGAAGACAGTGATTCGGTCGAGGTTTTTCTCCACAACGGTCGAGCCAGAGAGGCTGGACTGCACACCGCCGCCGAACAGGCTGGACAGACCTCCACCCTTGGCGCGGTGCAGCAGCACCAGCAGCACCAGCAGCACGCTGGCGATGATCAGGAGGATATCGAGGAACATCCGCATGCCGGACAGTGTATGCGGACGATCCGATCCCACCGAATCAGGCACTCGGCAAGGGCGATCCTAAGCAGGCAAGATCGCGACCAAGTGGGTGATCTGGTCGTCCCCAATGGTGAATTTGTACGCCTCCTGCTCGCGGATCTGATCCTGCGCGGTGAGCCTGACCTGGTGCTGGTGCATGTGCTCGGCCCAGGACCGGACCACGAACGCCTCGACGTAGCGGTCCAGCACGCCGATATCGCGATACAGCCGCCACTCCATCGCACCGGTGCGCTGCCTGGACCGGCCGACGAACACCATCGCGGTCATGAACTCGTCCAGATTCTCCGGCGGCACGTCGTAGGTGCGCAGCACCATGACCGGTCCGTCGGCCGGATCGGGTTCGACGACGACCTGCGGTTCCGGCCAGAACGCCGCGGGCGTCTGATCCAGGTTCTCCGCGTTGTGACTGATCGGCAGCCACACCGTGCTCACCGCGCAGAGCCCGAGCAGCACCGCCGCGGTCAGCAGCGCGAACACCGGCCCGGCCGCGCCGGCCAGCACACCCCAGACCAGCGAACCGATCGCCTGCCCACCCATGAACACCAGCAGATACACCGAGAGCCCGCGCGCACGCACCCATGCCGGCAGCAGCAACTGCATGGTCGAGTTCATCGTCGACATCGCGAGCAGCCAGGCGAAACCGGCGAAGACCAGCAGCGCCAACACCAGCGGCACCACATGCAGCACCGCGGTCCCCGCCGACGCGATCCCGAACAGCACGGCGGCCGTGCTCAGCCGCTGCGTGGGCGTCATCAGCGTGCGCAGCCGCCCCAAACCGAGGGCGCCGAGCACCGCGCCGATGCCGAGCGCGGCCAGCATCAGCCCGTAGCCGGACGAGCCGAGCCCGAGCTCGTCACGCGCGATCACCGGCAGCAGCGCCCACACCGCGCTCGCCGGTGCGATGAACAGGATCGAGCGCAGCAACACCCGCCGGATCGCGGGCGCCGCCTTGATGAACCGGGTCCCGGCCTGCAGCGCCGCCAACGGGCGCTCGCTCGGCAGCCGCCGATCCGTCGCGGGCCTGCGCCACAGCGCGAGCACCGCGACGATGCCGCCGAACGACACCGCGTTGAGCACGAACACGAACGTCGGCCCGGACAGCGAGACCAGCACGCCCGCGATCGCGGGCCCCACCGCGCGCCCGATATTGATGCTCATGCTGCCGAGCGCGGCCGCCGACGGAATCTGTTCGCGCGGCACCAGTTCCGGTTGAATCGCCTGCCAGGCGGGGCCGGTGAGCGCCTGCCCGCAGCCGATCAGGAACAGCAGAATGAGCAATACCGACGGGGTGGTGTGCCCGGTCGCCGTCGACACCGCGAGCACTGCGGCGAGCACCGCCATCGTCGACTGCGCGCCGAGCAGCAGCCTGCGCCGATCGACCAGGTCGGCGATCACACCGGACGGAATGGCGAGCAGCATCACCGGCAGCGTGATCGCGGTCTGCACGAACGACACCAGCACGGCCGCGTTCGGCTCGTCGACCAACACCCACTGCGCGCCGACGGTCTGCATCCAGGTGCCCAGATTCGACACCAGCTGCGCGATCCACAAGGCGCGATACACCCTCGACCTCAACGGAGCCCAGGTCGAGACAGCGGTGTTAGGCGCGGTGATCACTCACCGAAGCTTAGCCATCCGAACGGCAGGGGCGCCGCGCCGGTACGGACGGCACGTCGTCGCTGCTGGCCCGCGCCTGGTCACCTCGCCGGGGACGATCCGGCCTATCAGCGCGGTGGAATGCGGCGGCTCAGCCGGGTGCGTGGTACGTAACGCACTGTTGAACCGCCGCTTCCGAGCCACCTGACATCACGTCCGCCAGCACCGACGCAGCAGCTATTCACCGGTACCGGCACCATGCCCGGAAGCGGCGTCGCTCGAGGCGATTTCAAATCGCTGTCGTGGATATCGCCGACTCTCCTTACGGTGACCGACACGATGAGGCCGGTATCATGCCGCGAGCCGATGTCGGCCTCGGCACACGGCACGCGTGGATCGGTTGCCGCTCAATGCATCCGGTCCGTTGTTTCGCTGGTACTCGGGTGACTACTCGTGAGAATCAGTGCCACGGTGAGCAGGGCGGCACCGAGCATGCCCAGTGGGGTCAGTCGTTCGCCGAGGACGATGGCGGCGAGGATGGCGCCGGTCAGCGGCTCGAGTAGCGCGAGGATCGCGGCGGTGCCTGGTCCGGCGTCGGGCAGGCCGCGAAAGTACAGGGTGTAGGCGATCGCTGTCGGCACCAATCCGAGGGCCGCGAGCAGGGCGAAGCTGCCGATGTTCGGGGCGAAGGTGATTCCGGTGGTGATCGCCAGTGGGGCGAGTAGTACTGCGCCGCCGGTGAATCCGAGGCCGGTCGTGGTCATCGGGTCGAGGCCGGGTACCGGCCGGGCGCTGATCACGGTGACCGTCGCGAACGCGCTCGCAGCCACGACGGCGAGGGCAGCACCGGCGAGCAGTCCGGCCGATCCCACGTCCTCGGAGGGCACGCCGACCAGTAGCGCCAATCCGGACAGGGCGAGCCCGATTGTCGCAGCCCGCCTGCGATCTACGGCGCGGCGGCCGGTGACCTGTTCGAGCAGCGCAACCACCACCGGTGACGCACCGATGGTGATCAGCGTGGCGACACTGACCGATGATGCCGCCACCGCTCCGAAGTAGCACGCTTGGAAGGTAGCGGCCAGCACGGCGACCGCGCTGATCCTGCGCCAGGCCAAGAGATTTCGTGGCCACGGCTGCCGCTTTGCGGCAAGTAGAGCAACAAGCAACAGCCCGCCGACGGCAAGCCGGCAGGTAGCCACCGCAATCGGTGACAACCCAGTCGCCCGGCCGAGCAGAGTACCGAGCAAACCGCCGGTGCCCCAGAGCATTCCGGCACCGACAAGGTAGACCAGCCCGGAACGGCCGGTCGTGGACAGAGATATGGACATGATGGTTTCGCGCTCCTGCGACAGAGAGGGATGAGGTCGCGGAAGCGAGGTGCACAACGAATGCCGAACAGACGCACAAGCCCGTACCGTCCGTCCGCAGACCACGCATCGCCGCAACGAACGCGCAAGTGTCAGTAACGAACACCAACCGGCACGGCCCCGCCGAGATGCGCATCGCCACAGCGAATCCGCAGGTCCGCGGAACGTACACCAACCGGCACGGCCCGATAAACCACGCGTCACCACAGCGAATCCGCAGGTCCCGCAGAACGTAGACCAACCAGCACTGCCCGCCACGCATCGCCATGCGAATCGCATGTGCGCGGAACCAACGCCGACAGGCACGGCCACTGGACTACGTATTCGCCGCAGCGAGTCCGAACGAACGCCGCCGAACTCAGCCTGCTAGTCCGCACATCGCAGCAACGGACGCAGATACGCAGAACAGGTGCCACCCAACACGGCCCACTGGACCGCGCAGCGCCGCAACGAACGCTCAGCTACGCGGAATGAGCACCGCCGAACTCGGCTTGCGCAGGCCGCAAGTCGCCGTAGTGAACGCGCAGCAACAGGCACCACCCGACACGGCCCGTCGGAACGCGCGTGGCTGGGGCTAATACGGAAGTACGCCTACACCTCGCTCAGGAGGCGGGCGGCGGGGAGATTGGAAAGCGTCGGTGCACGAAGCCGAGCCTAGCGCCTGGCAGCACGGCTTGTCGCCCGCATTCAAAGTGCTTGCGTGGGGAGCACGAGACCTGCGGTAATCCTCGCCGTTGCCCCGACCTGAAAGGTGGCGCTGTCCTCGCACGACTACAGCTCTTTCGTGCGTAGCAATGGATCCGCTGCGATCCTGGCTGCGGTCTCGGCGTCTGGCGAGTAGGGCCGCGCTCGCACGATCCACTCGGAACGCAGCTCGGGGATCGTCACCTGATGTTCGTCCCAGTCGGTGTGCAACCGACCGGTCCAGTCCATCTCAGCCGTGCCATGCGGGTCGCCGAGGGTGTAAGCGAGGTGGTCGTTCCATGCCGAGTATGACGTGGCGAGCGTAACCGGCTCCGGCACACGGAGTTTCAGCAACCACCTACCGTGCACCCATTCATGTTCTCCGAGAAGCGCATTCGCGGTGCGCCGGACGGAAGCACCGCGAAGTCCGCGCCCCGGCCAGCACCATATCGGCGGCGCATCCGCGCAATCGATACCGCGCCTTGCCATTTCGGCGGCCATCAGCCGATACGCCGGCCGAAAACTCGATGACACGAGATCCCAGCTCGCGCGGTAGCGACCTGCTGCCCGCACCGCGGCGACCGCCTCGGGCGCCTGCAGCGTCCACAACCTCACCCCGCGCGACCTATTCGTCCACCGAACCGGCGTAGGTGCGCAACATGTCCGCGACCAGCGTCAGAACCGACTCGTCGAGGTCAGGCCGTTGATACACCCCGCGCACGACCGCCTGCCCCGAGAACACATGCAGCGCCATGAAGAAAATGGGCTCCCGCAGCCGCTGCGGAAACTGGTTCAGCACTCCCGTGCGGTCTACCGTAGCGACGATCTCGTCGTAATAGTTCTCGACCGTCGGCGCGATCCTGACCCGCAGTTCCGCGTCCGAGCGGGCCGCGAGGTAGATCTCGCGCAGTGCGTGCGTGACGCCGTCGGACTGGGCCTCCTGCAGGAAGCGCAACGCGGTGTCGAGCGGATTCGCATGCTCACCAAGGTGTTCCATCACCACGGTGAACGCGGCGAGCTGCCGCGTGACGATCTCCTCCGCGGTCCGCACGATCAGGTCGAGCCTGCTGTCGAACTGCCGGAACATGGCCCCGACGGACAGCCCGGCCCGACCGCAGATCTCCTGCACGGTCGTGCGCTGATAGCCGACCTCGCCGATCGCGGCGATCGTCGCATCGATCAGCTTGGCGACGGTGGCCGCGCGGCGTTCCTGCTGCGTCCGCCGTGGACGCGGTGTTTCGGCGCTCCCGGTCATGATTCCCCATCCTGCCCGCCCGGTCCCGCACGGGCGGTCATCGGGTCAGCGTGATCGTTGACACAGCGACAGCACGCACTTTACAGTCGACGCGCCAGTTAGGAAACATTTGCTCTCTTTTTGCCCGAGAGCCGTGGCGCGCAGCGTTGCGTAGAGGTCGAGGAGTTCCAAATGAAGATGGGCACTGCCGCGGGCACCAAGAGAATGGTCGCGCAAACTTGCCTGGCGCTGACCGCGGGATTAACCGTCGCGATCTGCCCTGTGATGATCGGCACCGCACACGCGGATCCGGTACCGGTGGCGCCGCCACTGCCGTTCCCGCTGCCGCCCGCGCCGCCGTTTCTGGATCAGGGCTTCTACAACCCCGATCCGGCCAAGGTCACGGCCGCACAACCCGGCGAAATCCTGGCGGCCCGACAGGTCAATCTCGCGAACTTCTTCCTGATCCCCCTGAACGTGCGGGCCTGGCAGTTGTCGTATCGCAGCACCAACACGCGTGGCGAGCCGATCCCGGCGGTCGCCACGGTCATCGTGCCGTACCGCCCGTCGCCGACTCCCGACCGCAGTCTCGTCTCGTTCCAGTTCGCCGAGGACTCGCTGTCGGTCAACTGCGCACCGTCCTATGTGCTGCAAATGGGCTCGCTGCCCAACCCGACCAACCCGGTGATCAGTGCGGAGTTCATCGAGGTTCAGGCCATGTTGCAGCTCGGACATGCGGTCGTGGTGCCCGACCATCAGGGACCGAACGCGGCCTACGCGACCGGTCCGCTCGGCGGCCGGATCACGTTGGACGCCATTCGCGCGGCCCAGAACTTCGAGCCGGCCGGACTGCCGGGAGCCGCAACGCGCACGGCGATGTGGGGCTACTCCGGCGGCGCCATCCCGACCGCGCACGCCGCCGAACTGCAACGCGCGTACGCACCGGAGCTGAATCTCGTCGGCACCGCGGCGGGCGGCGTGATGGCCGATATCCGTGCGGCGATCGATTACAACAACGGCACCTCCACGTTCGGCGGTGCTGTGCTCGGTGGATTGTTCGGCGTGGCAAGGGAATATCCGGAGCTGAACCAATTCGTCGACCGATACATGAACCCGCTCGGCAAAGCCATCCGCGTGGTGCACGAAGGACAGTGTGTCGCACTGCAATTCGCGGGGTTCCCGTTCGTGAACATCAAGGGGCTGTTCGACTACCCCGGCGGTGACCCGCTCAGTGCGCCCGAACTACAGCCCATGCTCGAAGAAATCAGTCTCGGCCGCCGCGGCACACCGATGTCCCCGATGTACTTCTATGAGGCGCCGCTCGACGAGGTGATGCCGGTCAACTCGCTCAACAAGGTCTACGACACCTATTGCAAAGACCCGAGCGCCAAGGTGTTCTACACCCGGGAACTGCTCAGCGAGCACGGCATCGCCGCCGTCTCGGGCGCGGGTTCGGCCGCACTGTGGCTCAACGATCGGCTCAACGGCGTTCCCGCGCCGGAGAGCTGCAGCAATCGCGACGTGCCGTTGCAGATCCTCGATCCCGGCGCGTTCGCGGCGTTCGCCAACGCCATCGGCCAGACCCTCGCCTCCGCCCTCGGCATGCCGGTCTGACCTGCCGGAGACCGGGCCGGGCCGCACGTCATCGGTAGCATCGCCGTCATGTCGGCTACTCGCGTGCGGTTCGGCTCGGTCGCCCTGTTGGCTCTCCTCGCGGTCACCGCCTGCTCCAGCGGCGACACGACCCCGAAGACGACCGCGCCGGGCTTGGCGGGCCGCACCTTCCTCTCCACCGCGGTCGACGGCGCGCCGATTCCCGGCGGCGGTCCGCTGACCCTCTCCTTCACCGACGGCCGGATCGCCGCGGATGCGGGCTGCAACTCCTTTTCGGGCGCGGTCACGCTGGACAACAACAAGCTGCACGTGACCGGCCTGGCAGGCACCCTCATGGCCTGCGCGGGCGACCACGCGGGTGCCGACGAATGGCTCAACGGCCTGCTGACCTCCGACCCCACCTGGCAGCTCGACGACACCAAACTGACCCTGAAGAGCGACAAGCTGACGGTGACCATGCTGGACAAGAAGGTGGCCAAGCCGGACCGCCCGATCAAGGGCCACACCTGGATCGTCACCGCCCTCATCACCCCCGACGCCCAAATCCGTTCCCAGACAATCGATGAGGTGAAACCCACCCTCACCATCGCCGACGACGGCACCGTCTCCGGCACCGCGGGCTGCAACCGAATGACCGGCCACGCAACAGGTCCCGACACCGACCTCACCTTCCAGGTGGCCACCACCAAAATGCTGTGCTCCCCCGAGGTAATGGAGGTCGAGCAAGCAGTCCTGAAAGCCTTGGACGGCAAGACAACCGCCACCGCAGACGCCGACACCCTCACCCTCCGCAACACCAACGGCAACGGCCTCACCCTGCGCGCCGAGTAATCAGCGCACGACGAACCCGTCCTCCAGATAGGCGGTAATCCCCTCGGCCCGAGCGCGGCTCGCTGCCGCCACCCGCCTGGCCAGCACCGCAGGCAGACGCGCCGCAGCCGCGGCCGCGTCACACCAGGCCCAGCTCCGAAGCTCTTGCGCCGGAAGCGATATCGCCGCGGCCTGGCCGACGCTCAGCACGCCACCGTCGAAGACGAGCATCACGCCATCGGTCGGGTAGCGGCCGGGCGGAACCCAATCCAGCACCAGCAGCCGCCCGATGGGCACCGTCAGACCCAACTCCTCGCCGATCTCCCGGACGGCAGCGGCGTAGGGCGCTTCATCGGCTTCCACGACGCCGCCCGGCAGTTCCCAATGGTCCTTGTAGGTCGGCTCGACCAGCAACACCCGTTCCGCCTCGTCGACGAACAGCGCACCGGCCCCCATCGGCTTACGTGGCAGCGCCGCAAGGTATTCGGCTCGCTCGGTCGGCATACGGCACAGACTATCCAGAACACAGCAGAGCCGGGCAGCGCTGTTGCGGTGCCCGGCCCTGGTGGGTGGAAACGGTTACGGCAGTGGGCCGCCCGCGGCGATCGCGGAGAGGGTGGCGAACTCGTCACCCTTGAGCGAGGCGCCGCCGACGAGGGCACCGTCGATGTCGGTCTGGCCGACGAGCTCGCCGACGTTCTTGGCGTTGACCGAGCCGCCGTAGAGCACCCGGACACCGGCCGCGATCTCCGGGGTGGCCAGCTTGGCCAGCTCCGCGCGGATCGCGCCGCAGACTTCCTGCGCGTCGGCGGGGGTGGCGACCTTGCCGGTGCCGATGGCCCAGACCGGCTCGTAGGCGATGACGACCTTCGAGATCTCCTCCGCCGTCAGGCCTTTCAGCGAACCACGCAGCTGCTCGAGGTTGTACTCGACGTGCGTCTTCGCCTCGCGGACGTTCAGGCCCTCACCGATGCAGACGATCGGCGTGATCCCGTACTTCAGCGCCTGCTTGGCCTTGGCCAGCACGGTGGCGTCATCCTCGCAGTGGTACTGCCGCCGCTCGGAGTGCCCGACCGCGACAAAGGTGCAGCCGAGCTTGGCCAGCATCGCGCCGCTGATCTCGCCGGTGTAAGCACCCGAGTCGTGCGCCGAAATATCTTGCGCCCCATAGGTGAGCAGCAGCTTGTCGCCCTCCACCAGCGTCTGCACGCTGCGCAGATCGGTGAACGGCGGCAGCACCGAGACATCGACCTTGGCGAAGTACTTCTCCGGCAACGCGAAGGCGATCTTCTGCACCAGCGCGATCGCCTCGAGGTGGTTGAGGTTGAGCTTCCAGTTGCCCGCGATGAGCGGCTTCCTGGCGAGAGACTTTGTCACAGTCGTAGCACTCCTCAATCTTCCAGCACTGCGATGCCCGGAAGTTCCTTGCCCTCCAGGTATTCCAGCGACGCGCCGCCGCCGGTGGAGATGTGCGAGAAACCGTCGTCGGGCAGCCCGAGCGCACGCACGGCCGCGGCCGAGTCGCCACCGCCGACGACGGTGAACGCGCCCTTGCCGGTCGCCGTGACGATGGCCTCGGCCACGCCCTTGGTGCCGGCCGCGAAGCTCTCGAACTCGAACACGCCCATCGGGCCGTTCCAGAACACCGTCTTCGCCTCGGTCAGCAGCGCGGCGAACCGGCTGGTCGATTCGGGGCCGATGTCCAGACCCAGCCAACCGTCCGGAATCTCGTGCGCCGGAACAACCTTCGAGTCCGCGTCGGCCGCGAACTTGTTCGCCACCACGATGTCGCGCGGCAGGTGAATGACGTCGGCGTACCGATCGAGCAGATCCTTGCAGGTGTCGATCATCTCTTCCTGCAGCAGCGAGGCGCCCACCGAAAGGCCCTGTGCGGCAAGGAAGGTGAAGCACATGCCGCCACCGATGACCAGCGTGTCCACCTTCGGCGCGAGCGCCTCGATGACCGCGAGCTTGTCGGAGACCTTGGAACCGCCGAGCACGACCGCGTACGGCCGCTCGGTGTCCGTGGTCAGCTTGGCGAGCACCTCGACCTCGGCCGCGACCAGCTTGCCCGCGTAGTGCGGCAGCAGCTTGGCCACGTCGTAGACCGACGCCTGCTTGCGGTGCACCACACCGAAACCGTCGGACACGAACGCACCGTCGTCGCCGACCAGCTCGACCAGCGCGGCGGCGAGCTTGGCCCGCTCCGCGTCGTCCTTGCTGGTTTCGCGCGGGTCGAAGCGGATGTTCTCCAGCAGGAGCACATCGCCGTCGGTCAGCCCCTCGGAGCGCGCGAGCGCGTCCCCGCCGACCACGTCGCCGGCGAGCTGGACGTTGCGGCCCAGTTCTTCGGCGAGCTTCGCGGCGACCGGAGCGAGCGAGAGCTTCGGATCCCGCTCACCTTTCGGCCGACCGAGGTGCGCGGTGACGATCACCTTCGCGCCGGCCTCGGCCAGCGCCTTGATGGTCGGCACGGACGCGATGATCCGACCGGGATCGGTGATCTGACCGCTGTCGTCGAGGGGGACGTTCAGGTCGGAGCGCACGAGCACGCCCCGACCTTCGACACCCTCGCTGAGCAGGTCCTCGAGAGTTTTGACTGTCATGGCCTCAGAGCGACTTGCCGACGAGGCCGATGAGATCGGCGAGACGGTTCGAGTAGCCCCACTCGTTGTCGTACCAGCCGACGACCTTCACCTGATCGTCGATGACCTTGGTCAGCGGCGCGTCGTAGATGCAGGAGTGCGGGTCGGTGACGATGTCGCTGGACACGATCGGGTCCACGTTGTACTTGAGGTAGCCCTTCAGCGCGCCCGCGGCGGCGGCCTGGTAAGCGGCGTTGATCTCGTCGATCGACGCCGACTTGGCCAGCTTCACCGTGAGGTCGGTGACCGAGCCCGTCGGGACCGGCACGCGCAGCGCGTAGCCGTCCAGCTTGCCCTGCAGTTCGGGGAGCACCAGGCCGATGGCCTTCGCGGCGCCGGTGCCGGTGGGCACGATGTTCAGCGCGGCGGCGCGGGCGCGACGCAGGTCGGCGTGCGGCGCGTCCTGCAGGTTCTGGTCCTGCGTGTACGCGTGGATGGTGGTCATCAGGCCACGCTCGATGCCGAAGGCGTCGTGCAGCACCTTGGCCAGCGGGCCGAGGCAGTTGGTGGTGCACGAGGCGTTCGAGATGATGTTCTGGCTGCCGTCGTACTTGTCGTCGTTGACGCCCATGACCACGGTCAGGTCCTCACCCTTGGCGGGTGCGGAGATGATGACCTTCTTGGCGCCGGACGCGAGGTGGCCCTTGGCCTTCGTCGCGTCGGTGAAGATGCCGGTCGACTCCACGACCACGTCGACACCCAGGTCGCCCCACGGCAGTGCCGACGGGCCCTCCTTGATGGCCAGCGCCTTGAGCCGCTGGTCACCGACCACGATGGTGTCGTCGCCGTCGAGCGAGACGTCCTGCGGCAAGCGGCCCAGGATCGAGTCGTACTTGAGCAGGGTCGCGAGAGTCGCGTTGTCGGTGAGGTCGTTGACCGCGACGATCTCGATGTCGGTGGTGCCCAGCGCCTTCTGCGCCTCCACCGCCCGGAAGAAGTTACGTCCGATACGACCGAAGCCGTTGATGCCTACCCGGACAGTCACGTTATCGCTCCTCAGCTTTCAAGCGGATCATTCCGATGTCTTGTAACAGTAGTGCCCGCCTGTTACCGCACTGACATGCACCTGGACACACCACCACGGTAACCAGCGAAATCAATCACCGACCGGTCTGTTTCCTCACAGTACGACGCGCCTACCAGCGCCGCAGCCCCGTCAACCACCCTGACATTCCAGGGCAGTACCCCCGCAGGGGTGACATACGTCCCCTTCGCCCGGAATCCGCACCCGCCCGCAAGAATCCGCACTGACTCTCGGGAGCCGCACTCGGAATAGGGCCCTAAAGCCAGTGCAGGTCCCGAGACAGAGTGCGGGTGTGGCGGTCATCGGAGCGGATGCGCGGACAGCGGTCCGGCCGGGTGCCCCTGGGGGCAACCGGCCGGGTGACGTGTCCGTCAGGCTTCGTCGAGTAGTTCGGCGGTGACGGCCGACTCGGTGTCCGGGATGCCGAGTTCCTTGGCGCGCCGGTCCGCCATCGACAGCAGGCGCCGAATCCGGCCCGCCACAGCGTCTTTCGTCATCGGCGGGTCGGCGAGCTGGCCGAGTTCCTCCAGTGACGCCTGACGATGCTGCACGCGCAGCTTGCCCGCGGCGGCGAGATGGTCGGGCACGTCGTCGCTGAGGATCTCCAGCGCGCGCTCCACCCTGGCCGCCGCGGCGACCGCGGCCCTGGCCGAGCGGCGCAGGTTGGCGTCGTCGAAGTTGGCCAGCCGGTTGGCGGTGGCCCGCACCTCGCGGCGCAGCCTGCGCTCCTCCCAGACGATCCGGGTGCCATGCGCACCCATCCTGGTGAGCAGCGCGCCGATGGCCTCGCCGTCCCGCACCACGACCCGATCGGTGCCGCGCACCTCGCGCGCTTTAGCGGTGATGCCGAGCCTGCGGGCCGCACCGACGAGCGCGAGCGCCGCCTCCGGCCCCGGGCAGCTGACCTCCAGCGCGGAGGAACGACCGGGCTCGGTGAGCGAACCGTGCGCGAGAAACGCTCCGCGCCAAGCGGCTTCGGCGTCGGCGATGCTGCCGCCGACCACCTGGGCGGGCAGGCCGCGCACCGGACGACCGCGCACATCGAGCAGCCCGGTCTGCCGGGCCAGCGCCTCGCCCTCCTTCGACACCCGCACCACGTAGCGGGAGGTCTTACGCAGACCGCCCGCGCCGAGCACGTGCACGTCGGAGCCGTAGCCGTATAGCTCGAAGATCTCCCGGCGCAGCCTGCGCGCGATGGAACCCATGTCCACCTCGGCCTCGACGATCACTCGCCCACCGACGATGTGCAGGCCGCCCGCAAAGCGCAGCAGCGCGGACAGTTCCGCCTTGCGGGAACTGACTTGCGACACCGTGAGCCTGCTCAGCTCGTCTTTCACATCGGCTGTCATCGCCACGAGACGCGCTCCTTTCCACCCAACCCGGAACGCACATCCTGACCCATGTGCCGTCCCTCGACTCGAAGCCCTGCCATTTGCGGCCGAGGTTGCCGGATCAGTTGATCCAGTGCGGCGGCAAGCTTTCCGGGGTGATGCCGGTCTGTCCCCGCCTCGGCGACATCGGAGAAGGTTACCCGTGCGCGCAACTGTTCGGCGGCTCTCGCCACATGTTCTCTTTCGCGACCCTCGGGCACCGAGCCCGAATCGACCACCACGTCGTCGACCACGAATTCCGGTGCGTGCTGGGACAATACATGCAGGTGCCGTTCGGCGGAGAAACCCGCCGTTTCGCCGGGCTCGGCGGCGAGGTTCAGCACCAGAACTTTTCTGGCTCGGGTGTACACCAGCGCCTCTCGTAGTTCGGGGACGAGCACATGGGGGATGACGCTGGTGAACCAGGATCCTGGTCCGAGAACGACCACGTCGGCGTGTTCGATGGCCGAGGTGGCTTCCTGACTGGCCGGCGGGTCGGACGGGATCAACCGCACCCGCCGCACCTTGCCGGGGGTGGTCGCGATGGCGACCTGACCGCGAATGCACCGGCTGACGCGCGGATCCGCTTCCAGCCCAGCCACATCCGCTTCGATATCGAGCGCGATGGGCGACATGGGCAGCACCCGTCCGGTGATGCGCAACATCTTCGCGAGTTCGTCCAGCGCGGCGACGGGGTCGCCGAGTACCTCGGCCAATCCGGCCAGGATGAGGTTGCCGACCGAGTGACCGGCCAGTGCGCCGGTGCCGCCGAAGCGGTGCTGCACGGTCTGCGTCCAGATGCCGTCGGACTCCTCGGCCAGCGCGGCCAGCGCCATCCGCAGGTCACCGGGCGGTAGCACGCCCAGTTCGGCGCGTAGGCGACCGGACGAACCGCCGTCGTCCGCGACGGTGACGACCGCGCAGATCTTCCTGGTCAGCCGCCGGATGGCGGTCAACGTCGCATACAGGCCGTGCCCACCGCCCAGCGCGACAATGCTGGGATCCGATTCCCAACCAGTCATTCTCGCCCCAGATCCCGATGCACGACCCGCACCACGTCGGCGGATCCCTCGGTGCCGCCGGTGACCTCGCTCATCAGTTCGCCGAGAGCCTCGGCGATCGCCACGCTGCGGTGCTTGCCTCCGGTGCAGCCCACTGCCACCGTCATGTATCGCTTCCCCTCTTGGCGGTAACCGTTCATCGTCAGGTCGACCAGGTGGTGGCAGGTACGCAGGTAATCGTCGGCGCCGGGGCGCGACAGCACGTACTCGCTCACCACTGATTCCTGACCAGTGTGTTCCCGCAATTCCGGTATCCAATGTGGATTAGGTAGAAAACGCACATCCAACACCATGTCGGCGTCCAGTGGAACCCCACGCTTGAAGCCGAAGGATTGCACGGTCAGCTGCAACGCGCTCGGCGCGCCGCCGCCGAAGGCCTCCTCCAGCTTGCGGTGCAGCTGATGGATGGACAGTTCGGTGGTGTCGATGACCAGGTCCGCCGCGGTTTTCACGGCCGAGAGCCGGATCCGTTCCGCGGCGATGCCCGCGGAGAGTGTGCCATCTTTGCTCTCGCTCTGCAGCGGGTGCCTGCGGCGGGCGAAGCCGAAGCGCCGGATCAGCACGTCATCGGAGGCTTCGAGAAACAGCACCCTGGTCCCGATGCCGAGCTTGCGCAATTGATCGGTGACCACGGAGAGGTCGCCGGTGAAAAACCTGCTGCGCACGTCCATCACCAGGGCGAGGCTGCGGATCGGCGGCTCGGCGGACGCACCGAGTTCGACCATCCGGCCGATCAGCTCCGGCGGCAGGTTGTCCGCGACGTACCAGCCGAGATCCTCGAGCACGCGGGCGGCGGTGCCGCGGCCCGCGCCGGATAGCCCGGTCACGATGACGACCTCGACCTGCGGGTTCGCCGCTGCGACAGCGCTCGAGGGGCTGGCCCGCCCCTCGGTCTGTCGCGGATTTCCCGCAGTGTTGTTCGATTCGACGCGTGTCATGTCCTACCGGATCCGTCTTGGGTACCTCTCGGAATCATCCCGCACTGCTCCCGGTATCGGGCGCAGACATGCGCGATTACCTTCTGTGGTGCACGTGGACGCTGATTCCCTGGCTAGCTCGCTGACGCCTGGCTCGCAAACATGTGATGGAACGGTACCGAGAATATAGGTGGATGGCAGGGAAGCCGATGATTCCGATGTTTCTCAGCCCCCTTGCAACGCGGCGAGTACCGCTTTCGCGGTGGCCAGCCCGATGCCGGGGACCTCGGTGATCTGCTCCACCGTGGCCTCCTTCAGTTTCGCGACGGAACCGAAATGGGTAACCAGCGCGGTTCGGCGCGCCGCACCCAGCCCGGGCACCGAGTCCAGCGCGGACGCGGTCATCCGGCGCGAGCGTTTGCTGCGGTGGAAGGTGATTGCGAATCGGTGTGCCTCGTCGCGCACCCGTTGCAGCAGGAACAGGGCCTCGCTGTTGCGCGGCATGATCACCGGGTCGCTCTCGCCGGGCACCCACACCTCCTCGAGGCGTTTGGCCAGGCCGATCACCGCGACATCGGTGATGCCGAGTTCGTCGAGCACCTCGGCGGCGGCCGCGACCTGGGGCGCGCCGCCGTCGACGACGTAGAGGTTGGGCGGGTAGGCGAACTTGCGCGGGCGGCCGGTGTCCGGATCGATGCCGGGACGGGAGAGGAGTTCCGTTGTGTCGTCGGCGTTTTCGGCTTCCAGGTCCTCGCTGGCCATCAGGTCGCGCTCCTTTTGCAGCTTGTAGAAGCGCCGCCTGGTCACCTCCCTGATGCTGCCGACGTCGTCGGAACGGCCGTCGCCCGCGGCCTCCTTGATGGTGTAGTGGCGGTACTCGGATTTGCGGGCCAGGCCGTCCTCGAACACCACCAGCGAGGCGACCACGTCGGTGCCCTGTACATGGCTGATGTCGACACATTCGATCCGCAGCGGGGCGCTGTCGAGTTCGAGGGCGTCTTGAATGGCTTGTAGCGCAGCCGATCTCGAGGTGAGGTCGCCCGCGCGCTTGAGCTTGTGCTGCTGCAGCGCCTCCATCGCGTTGCGCTGCACGGTCTCGGCGAGGGCCTTCTTGTCGCCGCGTTGCGGCACCCGCAGGTGCACGGCCGAGCCGCGCAGGTTCGACAACCATTCCTGGAGCTGGTCGGCGTCGGCGGGGAGTTCGGGGACCAGCACCTCGCGCGGCACCACGGTGGCGGGCTGCTCGGCCTCGCCGAGTTCGGCCACCGAGACCTGTTCGCCGTAGAACTGGGTGAGGAACTGCTCGACGAGCACCGCCAGCTCGCTGCCCGCCTCCGGCGCGTCGATGGCGTCGCCGGATTTGTCGACCACCCAGCCGCGCTGGCCGCGGACCCGGCCGTCGCGGACGTGGAAGATCTGCACCGCCGCCTCCAACTCGTCGGTGGCGAAGGCGATCACGTCGGCGTCGGTGCCGGTGCCGAGCACGACGGCCTGTTTCTCCAGCGCGCGGCGCAGCGCCTGCACGTCGTCGCGCAGGCGCGCGGCGTTCTCGAAGTCCAGATCCTCGGCGGCCTCCTGCATCCGGCGCTCGAGCTGGCGCACCATGCGGTCGGTGCGGCCGGCCAGGAAGTCGCAGAAGTCCTCCACGATCTGGCGGTGCTCGGCGGCGCTGACCCGGCCGATGCACGGCGCCGAGCACTTGTCGATGTAGCCGAGCAGGCAGGGGCGGCCGATCTGGTTGTGCCGCTTGAACACTCCGTTGGAGCAGGTGCGCGCGGGGAACACGCGCAGCAGTAGGTCGAGGGTTTCCCTGATCGCCCAGGCATGCGCGTACGGGCCGAAGTAGCGCACGCCTTTCTTACGCGCGCCGCGGTAGACGAACAGGCGCGGGAACTCCTCGTTCAACGTCACCGCGAGCACCGGATACGACTTGTCGTCGCGGTACCGCACGTTGAATCGCGGGTCGAATTCCTTGATCCAGTTGTATTCGAGCTGCAGCGCCTCCACCTCGGTGGAGACGACCGTCCATTCCACGCTCGCCGCCGTGGTGACCATCTGCCGGGTGCGCGGATGCAGCGAAGCCACGTCGGCGAAGTACGAGTTCAGCCTGCTGCGCAGGCTTTTTGCCTTGCCGACGTAGATGACCTGCCGATGAGCGTCCCGAAACTTGTATACCCCGGGTTCGACGGGAATCGTGCCCGGCTTGGGCCGGTACGTCGCTGGATCTGCCACCCATCAAGCCTATCGAGGACGTCCGACAGGTCCGGCACAGCGCCGGGTTCCGCGTGCCGGTCCGAACGGTCGCGCGCTGAACCGCCGAAACTTACTGCGCGACAGGAACGTTTCGGTCGCGCGCGCGACTCACGATTCGTCGATGTCGAACCAGGCCTTGGCTTCGGCGCGGGTCAGTTGGTAGACGACGGCCGTCGACGCGCCGAGCGAATAGCACACAGCCACGATCCACTGCTCGAACGGCACGTCGAGGGGATGGGTTCGCCAGCCGACCACGGCCTGCGCGGCCGCCAAGATGATCGCCAGTACCCGCACGCCGCTCGCGCCGCGGGTGAAACCCCACACGACCGGGGCGAGCAGCCAGCTGAACAGGAACTGAATTGCCGCGCCACCTGCGGCTTCGGCCCCGAGCGTCAGGCCCATGAGCACCGCGTACGCGAGGCCGAATCCGGCCAGACCGAAGGCGGCTTCCTTGGCTTCCCGCGCGGGCTCGGGCATCGCGCTCAACGCCCATAATCGCTCGGCGACGGCCAGATCATCGTCCGAAAATTCCGCGCCCACGGCGCTCCCCCACTTCCGATCCACACTCTCGGCCCGAGTCAACGGGCGCGCGGGCAGAACGGTAGATCACGGGAAAGAGCCGGACAACTCGGACGGAATTACCGTGACCCAAAAATGATCTTGCCGTGATCGGCCCGGGTCCGGGTGATCGTTGCTAGCGCGAAAGTCCGTGACTGCGTAGGGCGTCGCGGAGACCGGACGGACGTTCTTGCGTCGGCACCGCGTTTACCAGGGCGAATCGGCAACCGAGGGCGGTCGCGCCGCCGTCCGCCTCGGCGCTGTCACCGATCATCAGGGCCGCCTCGGGTTCGACGCCGAGTTTGTCGAGGGTCGAGGCGAAGATGCGCGGATCGGGTTTCACCGCGCCGATCTCGAAGGAGAGGGCGAAGGCGTCGATGTAGCGGTCCCAGTTCCGGGTGGTGAAGGCGGGGCGGATGTCGAAGGCGATATTGCTGACCACGGCGACCTGAATGCCTTGGGCCGCAAGCAGAGTGAGGACCTCTTCGACGTCGGGGTAGGGCGTCCAGGTCAGCGGATCGATCAGGCGCTCGTACAGGATGGCCGCCTGGTCGTCGGTGGGGACGCCGGACCTGCGCAGGACCTCCATATAGGCCTGCCGGTGCAGCTTCGGATCCAGGTCGCGGTTGTCCCAGGCGTACTGGCCGTCGGTGCCGAACTGGACGAGCTGCTCGACCGGCGCCGTCATTCTGCGCAGGATCTCGGTCTTCTCGTGCACGTCGAACGCTCGGCCGTCGGCGCCGACCATATGGTCCACCCACGAATCGTCGTCCTCGAGTCGAAACAAGGTCCCGGAATAGTCGAAGAGCACCGCCTCGATGGTCACGCGGCCAGCCTACCGATGGATCCGCGGCGCCCGGGGTCGTCGCAGGCCACGGCCCCGCGGATAGCGACGGACCGGCCGGTTCCGGACGACAAGTGGTGGCGCGCAATCGAGTTCATCCCGACAGGTGGGAAACGCCGGCACCGCTCGGCGCTACGAATTCTCCCGACCTCGATCGACAGATCACCCCGGCAACTCCGCCGGTGTTGATCTACGGACCGCCCTAGCGTTGGTACGACAAACTCTCCCGCAGTGTCGGTGGCGAGCGTTAGAGTCCCCCCATGAGGCGCGCGCGAGGAATGTGGACGGGTGTGGCGGCGGCATTGCTGCTCGCCCTCGGGACGGTCACGGCTTGTTCATCCGACCAGGACAAGGCGAGCGGCGTCTGCGACACGGTGCCGAACGGAACGCCGGTGGCCGCGACGCCGGCCGGTACCACCGGCGGTAAGACGCCGGACATCAGCACGAATCCGGAGATCGCCACCGGATACCGGTCGGGGATGACGCCGGTGCACACGAAGACGTTCGCGGTAGCGACGGCGAACCCGGTGTCGACGAAGGCCGCATGTGCGGTCCTGCGGGACGGCGGCACCGCCGCGGATGCGCTGATCGCGGCGCAGGCGGTGCTCGGATTGGTGGAACCGCAGGCCTCCGGCCTGGGCGGCGGCTCCTTCATGATGTATTACGACGCGGCCAGCAAAACCGTCGACGCCTACGACGGACGCGAGCTCGCGCCCGCCGCGGCGACCGAGAACTATCTGCGCTGGGTCGACGACGTCGACCGGAGCCAGCCGAAGCCGAACGCCCGGGCCAGCGGCCGATCCATCGGCGTGCCCGGCGTTTTGCGGATGCTGGAGATGGCGCATCGCGATCACGGCAAGACCGGCTGGCGCGAGTTGTTCGATCCCGCCATCCAGCTCGCCGACCACGGCTTCCCGATCAGCGCCCGCTTCGCCCAGCAGATCGCGGAGTCGGCCAAGGATCTCGCCCTCGACGACGCCGCGAAAGCCTACTTCCTGAATCCCGACGGCACCGGCAAGGCGGCCGACACCACGCTGACCAACCCGGCGATGGCGAAGACGTTGGGCGCCATCGCCTCCGACGGCGCGCAGGCCTTCTACACCGGCGCGATCGCGAAGGACATCGTCGACGCGGCCACCACCACCTCCGGCGGCCGCACCCCCAGCCTGATCACGACCGCCGACCTGGCGAACTACCAGGCGAAGAAGCGCACCGCCCTCTGCACCGGCTACCGCACGCACGAAATCTGCGGCATGCCGAGCCCGTCGTCCGGCGGCATCACCGTCGCCTCGACCCTCGGCATCCTGGAGAACTTCGACCTCGCCGCCCTGCCACCGGACAACCTCGGCTCCGGTGCCGAAGCCCGCAACGGCGGTAAGCCGAAGGCCGACGCGGTGCACCTCATCTCGGAGGCCGAGCGCCTCGCCTACGCCGACCGCAACAAGTACGTGGCCGACACCGATTTCATTCCGCTGCCCGGCAATTCACCGCAGACCCTGTTGAACAAGGACTACCTCAAGCAGCGCGCCGGCCTGATCGACCGCGGCCACAGCATGGGCACCGCGCAGCCCGGCGACTTCGGCCCCGTCCCGCTCGGCGTCGGCCCGCAGCCACCGGAACACGGCACCAGCCACATCTCCGTGGTGGACAAGTACGGCAACGCCGCCGCGATGACCACCACGGTCGAATCCGCGTTCGGCTCGTTCCACGTCGTCGACGGCTTCGTGCTGAACAACCAGCTCACCGACTTCTCCGCCGACCCGCTCGGCACCGACGGTGTCCCCGTGGCCAACCGCGTCCAGCCCAGCAAGCGCCCGCGCAGCTCGATGGCCCCCACCCTGGTCTTCGACAAGGCCCCCGACGGCACCCGCGGCCCCCTCTCCTATGTCACCGGCTCCCCCGGCGGCTCGGTGATCATCCAGTTCGTCGTGAAAACCTTGATCGGCATGCTCGATTGGGGCCTCGACCCCCAACAAGCCGTCTCGTCGCTCTCGTTCGGCGCGGGCAACGCCCCGGAAACCGGCCTCGGCGGCGAACATCCGAGCATCATCACCGCCGACAACGGCAACACCGACCCCCTGGTCATTCGCCTCCGCGAACTAGGCCACAAGGTCTCGATAGCTCCCCAATCCAGCGGCCTCAGCGCACTCCAACACGACGGCCAAGGCTGGGTCGGCGGCGCCGACCCCCGCCGCGAGGGCGCGGTCCTCGGCGACGACCGCTGACGACCACCCGAACGCCACGCGAGAACCCATCCGTACACCCACTGTGTCAGCCGAACACCCAGTACACGAGGTGAGCGCATTACACAAAGGGTGAGCGGCCTCCAACGCGCCACGCGGGCAGCAGAATCCGCACCTTAACTCGGGATCGGCACTGGCTATAGGGCCCTATTCCGAGTGCCGATCCCGAGACAGAGTGCAGATCTCGGGCATGCCGGGGTCGGGGTGCACCCGGCGGGGTTGATCGCGCACTGAAACCGCCATGGACCGCCTGATGGGGTTGATCGCGCACCGAAACCGCAGCCGACCACCCCGCTCTTGTCCAAAGCGCTTGTGACGCAACCACAGCCAGATGACCACCTCGGGAACGTGACATCGCGCACCTGACGCGCACCTAAAGCCGGGTACGGCACACGACGCGCCCAGCACTACTCACAAGAAAACATGGGATCAGGTCTTCAGCTCAATGAACAGGTCATCGCCTGGAATCCCTAAGAAGCACTTGCCCGGATAAGTGCACCTTTCCGAGGGTCTGTTTGTGTACAGGTCCGGGTTGGTATACACACAGAGAACTCCGGTGGTGTGCTGGCTCCGAGATTGTCGACTGGTTCATCAGATGACCGGAGTAGTGCTGGGCACGTCAGGTGGGGTCCCCGACTTGCTCTACCGCGGCCTGGGTAATAAATGTGCGGTTGGGAGCGGGAGGACTGGCTGTGGTGCTGTTCTCGAGCGCTTTGGACGGGAGTGAGGATGTCGTGTGGCGGTTTGGGGACCGCTGCGGCTCCGACGCACTCCCTTTGTGGCGGCCGAACACCGTTTCCGTAAGCCTCACACCCGCTGTACCGGGTGTTCGGGTGACAGAAACGGTGTTCGGCTGACAGTGGGGACGCGGTGGTGGTCGGATTTCATGATCAACGGGACATGGTGGCGGCAATGTACGAGTAGGGCCGCCACCATCTCCCGTTCGACGGTCGCGTTGATGCCGTTTGGTGGCGCATCCTGGCTGTGCGGCTGTGACAGCAGCCGCACCGGCTCTCGGAATCCGCACGCTGCCTAGGGTCAGAGTGCGCGCGAATCCTTAGAAACAGAGCGGATCCGTTGCTGTTGGCGGCGGAATCAGCGGGGCAGGAGCATGGGGTAGACGACGGGGCCGTGGTCGATGGTCAGTTCGCCCTGTTGGACGAAGCCGAAGCGTTCGTAGAACGGCAGGGTCGCGCGGGAATTGCAGACTACGAAGCAGGGTTCGACGGAGCTGGCGAGGCGTTGTTCGAGCAACGATGAGGCGAAGCCCTGGCGCTGGGAATCGGGGCGGGTGCCGACTGCGGCCAGGTACAGGTGTGGCACGTCGGGGCGGGCGTCTTCCATTTGGCGCGATGCCGCGAGCGCTCGCGGTAGGTGTCCCTTCAGCGCTCGTAACAGGCTGAACGGCTTGGCGATCGAGGAGACGATCCCGGCGGGTTCCCACAGCGCGACGCTGACGATGTTCCCGTCGTCGTCACACGCGGAGTCGACCATGCCGGTCTCGGCTCGCGACGCGATGCGCGAATCCCAGAAGCCAGGCAACGCGTGCTCCCGCATCGCCGGCCGCGGCCAGAGATAGGTCATCAGCGGATCCTCGGCGAAGGCCGCCGCAAGGACGAACGCACCGGTCTGCATAGGTGCAGGTTAACGGGCCACCCAGCGCATACCCCGGCATGAACCTCCGACACGCGACCGTGTCGGAGTCCTCAGGTCACTCCTGGTCGGCGGTGTACTTCGCGCCGAGCTCGCGCAGCTTGTCCATCGCCTGGGCGGCATGTTCCTTGTCGTTGGAGCGAATGGCGAGCATGGGGACGTAGTCGTCGTTGACGAGTTCCAGGCGGGCCCACGCTTTTTTGTCCGGGAAGGTGACACCCCGCACGGTGTCCCACGGGAAGTCACTGTCGCCCAAGATGTTCCGGACCGAGACGCCGTTAGCGCCGACGCGTACGCGCGGGCGAGTGAGCAGGAGAACGGCAGCCGCGATGAGGAGACCGATACCGATCATCGCGAGCTGGTCGGCGACCCGGAAGTTGACGCCGGTCGAGCCAGTCCGCAACCAGATGCCGCCGGCCAGGAACGCGATAGCGATCACGGCGGCGACGATCCGGGCAGTACGCACCGCACGACGCGGCCGCACCTCGAGTTCCCACTCGGGCAGATCACCCTGTCCCGCAACGGGTTCGGCGTTCCTCCGGAATATCCGTACAACCGGCATCAGATACCCGTCCCACGCACGCGTCGCGGCAACACACCGATGCACCGCCCCTGCTCGCCGACGCACGGTGCAGCCAACGCTCCTAACCTGCCGACACCGGGGAGCACGGACTCTGCCCTGCCACGCATCGACGGTCGGACTCCACCCGACAACGCAAGGTAGGGCGACCGCAGCCCGACCCGGCCCGGCAACAGACGAGAGAACGAATCTTGCTCAGCCACGCCCATCGACAGACTCCGCCCGGCCATACTCACAATGCGGACTGCCGCAGCGAGCGCAGGGTGAGCGCGGCATCGAGCGCCGCGGCGCAAGCCTGCTCGCCCTTGTTCTCAGCGGAACCAGGCAACCCGGCGCGGTCCAGCGCCTGATCTTCGTCGTTCGTGGTGAGCACCCCATTCGCAACCGGCGTACCAGCATCCAGCGAAACCCGGGTGAGCCCGGCGGTCACCGCATCACAGACATACTCGAAATGCGGTGTGCCGCCACGGATCACCACACCCAGCGCGACCACCGCGTCGTGCGAGCGGGCCAGTTCCTGCGCCACCACCGGCAGCTCCATCGCACCCGCGCACCGCACCACCGTGACGTGCACGACGCCGGCGTCCTTGGCCACCTGCTCGGCGTTGGCCACCAGGGTGTCGCAGATCGTGGTGTGCCAGCGCGACGCGACGATGCCGAGTTTCAGGTCCTTGGCATCCGCGAGCGCGAAAGTCGGTACGCCGGTACCGCTCATCGATGTCTGCCTCTCCGTGAATCAGCGGGCGGTCTCGCCCATATCGAAGTCGTCGAGCCCGATCAGGTCGTGGCCCATCCGGTCGCGCTTGGTCCGCAGGTACCGCAGGTTTTCGGCGTTGGCGCGCAACGGCATCGGCACCCGGTCGGTGATCTGCAGCCCGTATCCGTCCAATCCGACCCGCTTGGCCGGATTGTTGGTGAGCAGCCGCATCGTGCGAATCCCGAGGTCGACCAGGATCTGCGCGCCGGTGCCGTAGTCCCGTGCGTCGGCGGGCAGCCCGAGCTCCAGGTTCGCGTCGACCGTGTCGTGGCCGGAGTCCTGCAGCTGGTAGGCCTGCAGCTTGTGCATCAGCCCGATGCCGCGGCCCTCGTGCCCGCGCATGTAGAGCACCACGCCGCGGCCTTCCTCGGCCACCATTTCCAGCGCGGCGTCCAGTTGCGGACCGCAGTCGCAGCGCAGCGAGCCGAACACGTCGCCGGTGAGGCACTCCGAGTGCACCCGTACCAGCACATCGTCGCCGTCGGCGATATCGCCGCGCACCAGCGCGACATGCTCGACCTCGTCGTAGATGCTCTGGTATCCGACGGCCATGAATTCGCCGTGCGCCGTGGGGATCCGCGCCTCGGCGACCCGGATGACGTGCTTCTCGTGCCTGCGCCGCCAGGCGATCATGTCGGCGATGGAGATCATCGCGAGGTTGTGCTCGTCGGCGAAGACGCGCAGCTCCTCGGTGCGGGCCATGTGGCCCTCGTCCTTCTGGCTGACGATCTCGCAGATCACGCCCGCGGGCCGCAGCCCGGCCATCCGGGACAGGTCGACCGCGGCCTCGGTGTGGCCGGGCCGACGCAGCACGCCGCCGTCCTTCGCGCGCAGCGGGACCACGTGGCCGGGCCGGGTGAAGTCGTCGGCCTTGGCCTCGTCGGAGGCGAGCAGTCGCATGGTGGTGGCGCGGTCGGCACCGGAGATGCCGGTGGTGATGCCCTCGCGGGCGTCGACCGACACGGTGTAGGCGGTGCCGTGCTTGTCCTGGTTCATCGCGTACATCGGCGGCAGGCCGAGCCGGTCGCAGTCGTCACCCGTGAGCGGCACGCAGATGTATCCGGAGGTGTAGCGAATCATGAAGGCCACCAGCTCCGGGGTGGCCTTCTCGGCCGCGAAGATGAGGTCGCCCTCGTTCTCGCGGTCCTCGTCGTCGACGACGACGACCGCCTTACCTGCGGCGATGTCGGCGACTGCGCGCTCGATGGTGTCGAACCTGGTCACGTCTGTTGTGCTCCATCTCGAAATAGGTCCGCCACTACACTACGGCCTGGCTCGCGGATGTTGACCGCCCGGCCGTTCACCCGCGCTGCTGCAATCGTTCGACGTACTTGGCGATGACGTCCACCTCCAGATTGACCGTAGTCCCGACGGTGGCGAAGCCGAGGTTGGTCATGGCGAGGGTGGTGGGGATGAGCGAGACCTCGAACCAGTCCCTGCTGTCGGTTTCGGCGGGTTCGTCGCTGACGCCGAGGCCGGAGACGGTGAGCGAGATGCCGTCGACGGTGATCGAGCCCTTCTCCACCACATAGCGGGCGATCGCGTCGGGCAGCGAGATGCGCACGACCTCCCAGTTCTCCGAGGGGGTGCGGGAGAGCACGGTGCCGGTGCCGTCGACGTGGCCCTGCACGAGATGTCCGCCGAGGCGGCTGTTCAGCGCGGCGGCGCGTTCCAGGTTGACCTTCGATCCGGTGTCCAGCTTGCCGATGCTGGACCGGTTCAGCGTCTCCTGCATGACGTCGACGGTGAACGAATCGCCGCCGATCACCTCGACGACGGTCAGGCACACGCCGTTCACCGCGATCGAATCACCGTGCCCGGCATCGGAGGTCACCAGTGCGCCCTGGATCGTCAGCCGGGCGGCGTCGGCCAGCCGCTCGGTGGCGACGATCTCGCCCAGTTCCTCGACGATGCCTGTGAACATGCCTGACTCCCTGTCGCGTCGTTGTCCCCGGTTGCGGAACAGCCCGGCCGCGACGGGTATTCCCGCCGGTCGGTGCCGCTGGCCCCAGCTTAACGACGGCTCGTCGTAGCCGACAGCACGGTTCCGCGTTGTGGAAACCATCGGACCTCATCCCGGCAACCGCCGAGGGAATCAAACCGCCCGCCGGGCCACGCCCGCCTGTCCAAACGGCCAATAACGAATTAATGTCGAATTAAGTTCGAGCATGCGGATTTGTCACACAATTCATGTCGACGATAATTGTTTGATCGCATTATTGATACCGCAAAGTTGCGTTTTGCAGACCGCTAGCAAACCCGCGAATCCTTGGCATACCCACTCGCAACACACTTTTAACGTTTGCTTGCGCCGTGACAGAAATAGCAGCAATATTGTTATGTAGCTGATTCCTACCGTTCAACTTCCGATCCGAGCAGTTCGATGCGGAACCGTTCGACCTGGTGACGCTGGTGCAGACCCAGGAAGTTCGACCCAGGGATTGTCCACCACTCGAGGAAGTCAGATAACCACAGTGGGTCAAATCAAGTTCGACACAGTTGGGGGCGCGCAGTGACCACTCTTCTCGATTCGACGCTGGAAGTTCGCTGCGTACAGTACCGGCGCGAATTGCACCTGCCCGCCTCGATCGATCCCACCTCGCGTCGCATTCTGCTGCATATCGGCGCCCATTACGGCGCCATCACCATGCCGGCCGATCTCGGCGAGCGAGTGCGGCAACGGCTCGAACAGGCCGCCATCGCGGGACCGATCGTCGATCATCCGCGCGCCAAACGCTGGACCTTCCTGACCGGTCCGTACCGTCCGGACACCCTGAGCGCCGCGGTCTCCGCCGAGCTGTTCCGGATGTACGCCACGGTCGCCTGCACCGGCAGCCAGGTCGTGCTGCCGTCTCCGGACGACGAGCACACCGGCTATCGCACCTGGATCCGCCCGCCCGAATCGGCGACCACCCGGCCGCCGCTCAACACGGTGATCGAGGCGACCCGCGCCATCGGCACCCGCAAAGTCCGCGTGCTGTAAGCGTTTTCGCGGATCAGACCGTTCGCAGCGCGGCGGCCTGCCTGCGCAGCTTCTCGACAGCGGCACCGGGATCGGCCGTGTTGTACACAGCGGACCCGGCGACGAAACAGTCGATGCCCGCCTCAGCTGCGGCCTCGATCGTGTCGGTGTTGATGCCACCGTCGATCTCCACCAGCAGGCGCAGCTCGCCCGCGTCGACCAGATTGCGGACGATGCGCGCCTTCTCCAGCACGTCGGCGATGAACGACTGACCGCCGAAACCGGGCTCGACGCTCATCACCAGCAGCGTGTCGAACGAACGCAGAATCTCCAGGTACGGCTCGATCGGTGTGTTCGGTTTCACCGAAAGCCCGGCCTTGGCACCCGCCGCGCGAATATCGCGGGCCACCGCGACCGGATCGTCGGTCGCCTCGGCGTGGAAGGTCACATTGTGCGCGCCCGCCTCGGCGTACGGCGGCGCCCAGCGGCCCGGGTCGTCGATCATCAGATGGCAGTCGAGGGGGATGTCGGTCGCCTTCAACAGGCTCTCCACCACCGGGAGCCCGAGCGTCAGGTTCGGCACGAAGTGCGCGTCCATCACATCGACGTGTAGCCAGTCGGCGCCGGCGACCGCTCGCGCCTCGTCCGCGAGGTGTGCGAAGTCGGCGGACAGGATGGAGGGGGCAATCATCGGGACGGCCGGACGCGCGTAAGTCGGGGTGGACACAACGTCGCAGTCTATCGGTAGTGGGGGTTGCCCAGCGCGGGAGTGGGTAGCCTGATGAGGGTGATCAACATTTCGGCGGAACAGGGGCTGTACAGCACCCCGGTGGAGATTCGGGTGGCCGCATCGGTCACACAGCTGCCCATCGTTCGTGGGCTCGCCGAAACTCTGGTCCTACTAAGCGATTTCACGCTGGACGAGGTAGCCGACATCCGGCTGGCCGTCGACGAGGTCTGCTCGACGCTGATCGCTGTCGCCGGACCCGACACCAGCTTGAACTGTCGATTCACCGTCGGCGAGACCGAATTACTGGTCCGCGTCAGTGGAATCGCCGCCAAGGCGGGCTTACCGGATCAGCGCAGCTTCGGCTGGCACGTGCTGCGCACGCTCACCGATGAGGTACAGGCGACCCAGGATTCGTTCGATTCGACGGTTTCCGGATATCCGACGACGGTCGAGTTCCGTCGGGTCCGGGGGAAAGCGTAGTGGCGGACGAGGACACCGTGTTCGACTCCGATCGCGACGACAACGCCGATACCGTCACCGATGCGGCGGAGCAGCCCGCCGACGACGCGGAGACCGTCACCACCGAGGACGCCGCCGAGGAAACCGAAACCCTCGAAGCCGTGAAGACCGTCGCCAGCTACGACGACCTCGGGTTGCTGTTCGAACAGCTCGGCGCGGCCAAGCCGGGGACCGCGCGGCACACCGCGATCCGCGCGGAACTGATCAGCCGCTGCATCCCGCTGGCCGATCACATCGCGCGCAAATTCAGCGGGCGCGGTGAGCCGTTCGACGATCTCACCCAGGTGGCGCGGGTCGGGCTGGTGCACGCCGTCGACCGATTCGACGTCGAGCGCGGCTCCAACTTCCTCTCCTTCGCGGTGCCCACCATCATGGGCGAGGTCCGCCGCTACTTCCGCGACAACACCTGGGCCATGCGGGTGCCACGCCGGGTCAAGGAGACCCATCTGCGGATCGGCGCGGCCATCGACGCGCTCTCCCAGCGCCTCGGCCGATCACCGACCGCCAAGGAGATCGCCGCCGAACTCGACGTCGACCCGGACGAGGTGACCCAGGCCGTCATCGCGGGCAACGCCTACCAGCCCAGCTCCATCGACGCGGCCACCCTCGGCCGCGACACCGACGCGTCACTGCTGGACACCCTCGGCGAGGAAGAGACCCAATTCGACCGTGTCGAAGAGTATGTCGCGATTCGCCCGCTGCTGGCCGGGCTGCCCGAGCGGGAGCGGCGGATCCTCACCATGCGGTTCTTCGAATCGATGACGCAGACCCAGATCGCCCAGCAGATGGGCATCTCGCAGATGCACGTCTCCCGCATCCTCGCGAAAACCCTTGCGCGACTGCGGGAACAGTCCAGTCGCGAGTAGCCGGCTCAGTACGTTTGGAACTCACGCTGCCCGCGCACTTTCGGCGGCGCGGTGAGCCACCATGCGTCATCGAGCATTTCGCGCAACCGTTCGGGATCGATGCGGTCCAGATCGATGAGGATGAACCCGGTTCCGTCGTAATGCGGTGTGGTGAAGAAAGCCGGATCACCGGAGGCCAGTAGCGCCTCCTTCTCTGTCAGATCACACACCAGAGCCAAACCCCCTTCGGCCTCGATGCGCAACCTGCCGAACCCTCTCCCACCCACCTTCAGTGCCGGGCTACGCCACCACGTCGATTCCTCGACACCCGGCAGCCCGGTCGCAATCTTGACCACGTCTTCCCAAGTCAGTGCCATAAACGCCAGTCTGCTCGCTGACCATGCGCCCCGGCTTGGACAAATGGAACCAACGAGCTGGACAACTGATCACTGGGAACTGGTGTCGGCATCGCCCGAGAAGCCAACTACACCAGTTCCCCCTCGGTCGAGGACTATCGCGTCATCGCCGCGCACAGCTCGGAGCAGCGCGCTTTCCACGTCGCTGCGCACAAAATCGCTGGCTGATTCGCACGCGGCCAGCAAACTCATGCGCAGAGCGCAGTGCTAGCTCACAGGTCAACTCGGAACCGCCTGTCGCCCAGGCTTCGCCGACGGCGCACACCAACGCCAACGTTCCGTGCCGCCGCGCACATTCCACGCAGCCGCGCACGAAATCGCTGGCCGAACCGTGCGCGGGCAGCGGAATCGTGCGCGGGGTGGGGTCAGGGTTTGCGGAGGGCGGACATGAACATGGCGTCGGTGCCGTGGCGGTGGGGCCAGAGTTGGGCGGTGGGGCCGTCGCCCAGGTCGGTTACGCCGGGGAGGAGGTCTCGGGCGTCGAGTTGTTCGGCGCCTAGGCGGCGGGCCGCGTCGGCTACGACCACGACTGTTTCCGAGAGGTGGGGGGAGCAGGTGGAATAGAGGAGGACGCCGCCGGGGCGGAGGAGATCCCATGCGGCGGTGAGTAATTCGCGTTGCAGGGTGACGAGTTCGGCGACGTCGGCGGGGGTGCGGCGCCAGCGGGCCTCGGGGCGGCGGCGGAGTGCGCCGAGGCCGGTGCACGGTGCGTCGACCAGGATGCGGTCGTAGCCGGGGGTGAGTCCACTGTCGCGGCCGTCGGTGACGTGGACGTCGACGGGCATGCCCTGCACGGACTTTCGGACGAGTTCGGCGCGGTGTTCGGCGGGCTCGACCGCGTCGACGCGGAAGCCGTCGATGGCGGCGAGGGAGCCGAGCAGTGCGGCCTTGCCGCCTGGTCCGGCGCAGAGGTCCAGCCAGCGACCGCCGTCCGGCCCGTTCAGTGGCGCGCGGGTCAGTGCGAGTGCGACGAGCTGACTGCCCTCGTCCTGCACACCGGCCATGCCTTCGCGGACCGGCTCGAGTTTTCCTGGGTCGCCGCCGTCCAAATACACCGCGTAGGGCGACCAGCGGCCCTCTTCTCCGCCGGTGACCAGCGCCAATTCCTCGGCGGTGATCTCACCGGGCCGGGCGACGAGGTGGACCGCAGGCCGCGAGTCATCGGCAGCCAGCGCGTCACGCAGCTCGCCCGCGCGTGCGCCGAGCGCATCGGCGAAGGCTTGCGCGATCCACACCGGATGCGCGAACTCGAATGCCAACCGCCCCACCGGATCCTGCGGCGCGAGCTGCTCCACCCACTCCTCGACGGTCTTCTCCCCCGCGCGCCGCAGCACCGCGTTCACGAAACCCGCCTTGCCCGCACCGAATTCGGCGCGCGCCAGCGCCACCGAGGTATCCACCGCCGCGTGCGCCCCGATCCGGGTCCGCAGCAGCTGATAGACCCCCAACCGCAACACATCCAGCAACGCCCCATCGATTTCCGCGATCGGCCGCCCCGCCCCCGCCTCGATCACCGCATCGAGCAACCCACGCGAACGGCATGCCCCGTAGGTGAGCTCCGTCGCCAACGCCGCATCCCGCCCACTGATCCGCCGCTCCCGAAGCAGCCCCGGCAGCACAAGATTCGCGTACGCATCCCGCTCCCGCACCGCCCGCAACACATCACGCGCAACCAGCCGAGGCGCGTCAACGGAATCGCTCACGCCAGACCGTCCACCCGAAGCCGATCCCCGATCCTTCGGTCCGCCACCACGTTTCGCCGCCACAACCGGCCGCCCCGCAGTATCCGCCGAACGCGAACCCTGCGCCGACTGCCCGCTACGACGTGGTGCCGACCGACCAGCACCAGTCCCCGCACCACCTTTCGCCGATTCCGCACCGCGCTGAGCGCCCGAACGCTCAGCCGAACTATCGGCCGAACGCGAACCGCCCCGGGCAGACTGAGCGCCGCCCGCTGCGGACCGACCAGCCGAACTATCGGCCGAACGCGAACCACCCTGCGCCGACTGCCCGCGCACCGCCGACCGGCCAGCCGACTCATCGGCCGAATGCGAACCACCCAGCGCAGGCCGTCCCCCGCGCGCCCCCGCCCGGTCGTTCGAGCCATTGCCCGAACGCGCACCACCCGGCGCCGATTGCCCGCCGCGCGCCGCTGCTGACCGGCCAGTCGGACCATCGGTCGAACGCGAACGCTCCTGCGCCGATCCACCTCGACTGGATTCCGACCGGCCCGCGGCCGAATTCGACGATGCCGCACGACGCACCGGACGGTCACCACTCTGCTCGTCGGACCTGTTCCACTTCGACTGTGCGGGCCGTTGATTCGAGCCGCCGGGCCGTCCGCGAGAGTCGTCACGTCGTGGCGCGGACTGTCGCGGCGAGTCTCCCGCGCGCGCACTGTTCGTCCGGGCCCCCGTATTCCCGCGTCCGGATTCGGCACCGTTCGATCTATCGTTGCGCGACCGATCCGAGTCGCGAGACTCGTTGCCACGCTTGCGTTCCGGGGGCGTCATCCGACCACCGCGTCCTGCTCGAACCCGGCGTCGACAGCCCCGTCGACCAGGAAATCCTCGCACCGTGCTGACATGCTCCACCGCTCTCGTTGAGGTCGCGGCGCATCGCCACGGATATGAAGACTGCGGGCCACCTTCGCCCGCGCCTGGGGCTCGCCGATCAGACGATCGACAAGCGACACTCCACCGCGCTCGGCCGCAAAAGTGCTCCGCGACAGGGATCGGGCGCATTCACCGCCACCTGCCTTCGGCCCCGCCAGGGTCCTTCCGTCAAGACGATCGAGGATCGTCACTCGACCACCGCGCCCGGCTGCAGTCGGGCGCCGCGGGCCCAGTCGAGGGCCGCCATCATGCGTTTACCTTGTGGCTGAACCTGATCCAGGCGGATCGCGGTGGTTGCGGTGCCTACGTAGACGCCGGATTTGCGGACCTCGATGGTGCGGGGCGGCAGGGTCTCCTCGACCAGTTCGATCGGACCGAGCTTCAGTCGGTTGCCGTCGACCGAGGTCCATGCACCGGGGGCCGGGGTGACGGCGCGGATGCGGCGGTTGATGGCGAGGGCGGGCAGGTCCCAGCGGATGTGCGCGGCGTCAGCGGTGATCTTGGGCGCGTGCGAGACGCCCTCGGTCGCCTGCGGAACACCTTGCAAGGTCCCGTTTTCCACGCCGTCGAGGGTCGCTTCGAGTAGCTGTGCACCGCTGAGGGCGAGCCGCGCGAGCAGTTCGCCCGCGGTGTCGGTGACGGCGATCTTCTCGGTCACCATGCCGAACACCGGACCGGTGTCGAGCCCGGCCTCGATCTGGAAGGTGGACGCGCCGGTGATCTCGTCGCCGGCGTCGATCGCGGCCTGTACCGGCGCCGCGCCGCGCCAGGCGGGCAGCAGCGAGAAGTGCAGGTTGATCCAGCCGAACCGGGGGATGTCGAGCACACGTTGCGGCAGCAGCGCGCCGTAGGCGACCACCGGACAGCAGTCGGGCGCCAGCGCGGTGAGCTGTTCGATGAACTCGGGTTCGGACGGTCGCCGCGGCGTCAGCACCGGAATCCCGTGCTCGTCGGCCAATAACCCGACCGGTGACCTCGTCACCTTGCGCCCGCGACCGGCGACGGCGTCGGGCCTGGTCACGACCGCGATCACCTCGTGGCGCTCGGATTCGATCAACCGCCGCAGCGACGGCACCGCCGGATCCGGCGTGCCCGCGAAGACAATGCGCATCAACGCCCCCGTCCGAACGGACCGGCCTGGCCCGTTCCAGTCACCGACCGCGACGGCCGCGCCGTCACACCCGCACTGAACCAATCGGATTCACGAATGGTCCGCATCGCGTCCTTGCGCGCGGCGGGGTCCAGTCGATCGATGAACAGCACACCGTCGAGATGATCGGTCTCGTGCTGCACGCAGCGGGCGAGCAGCCCTTCGGCGGTGAATTCGACCGGCGCACCGTGCATGTCGACGCCGGTCGCCCGCACCCGCAGCGCACGCCGCGTGTCGTAGCGCACACCGGGAATCGATAGGCAGCCCTCGGGCCCGACCTGCTCCTCGTCGCCGACCACTTCCCACAGCGGGTTCACCAGATGCCCCGCGGCGTCATGAGTGTCGTACACGAAAACACGCAACCCCACTCCGATCTGCGGTGCGGCCATGCCGACGCCACCATCGTCGTGCATGGTGTCGGTCAGGTCGGTCACCAGCTGCTGCAGCTCCCGGTCGAAGTCGGTGACCTCCGCCGCGCGGGCACGCAGAATGGGATCGCCGAACAGGCGAACAGGCTGAATGGTCACGGCAAACTCCCGGAAGCGACGAACACGGTCGTCTCATTCTAGTGAGACGACCGAATGTCCCCGATCCACCAGCCCGAAGCTGGTAGAACTCCAGTGCGGTCGGACGGGGTGCGTTGTCCTCCGTCCGGCCGCCCGTTCAGGAATTGCCCGCGATGATCACTTCCGGAATGCCGGTGCCGAGCATCACCGGACGGCACACCGGCGCCGGGGTACTCGGATCCAGCACGTTCAGCAGCAGCTGCTGCACGAACGGGTCGTAGACCATGTGGAAGTGCCCGGTCAGGTCGACCGGGCAACGATCCTGCAGCGAGATGTTCTCCGCGCCGGGCCCGCGCAGGGCGATATTGCTGTTCGGCTGGATCATCTCGTCGACCTTGCTGCCGATCGTGGTGTACTGCGGGCCAGGCACGGTGTCCCCGCCCGCGTTGAGCTCGGTCATCACCGCCGAACCCTGCGCCTGCTGGATCGCGGCGAGCGAGGTCACCCGCGCGAATGCCTGCAGTCCGCCCGGCACCGCCTGCACGATGGGCACCAGTCCGTACATCACCCCGCCGTAGCTGGGCGACGCCAGGCCGATCCACTTGCCGACCTTCGGCGCGCCCCCGAGCTTGTTGGTGTAGAACCGGGTGACCGAGGCCCCCTGGGAGAAGCCGACCAGGTCGACCTGGGTGGCGCCGGTGGCGGTCAGCACCTGGTCGACGAACTCGCCGATCTGGTACGAGCTGAGCACCACGTCTTCGGTGCCGTAACTGTCCGCCCCCGGGCTGCCGCCGTAGTTGAGCGCGAAGACGCAGAATCCGGCGGCGGCGAGTTGCGGCGCGATGGCCGAGTAGTCCGAGTAGGCACTGGAGTCCGTGCCGTGCGCGAGCACCACCGGCCGCGGGTGGGCGACGGTAGGCTTGCAGCCGAAGTTGTTGGTGCCCAACGGAACCGCGTTCTTGTGTGTCTTCAGATAGGCTGCCGCGCCGAGGTGATCGGTTTGCGGCGGTCCGGGCTGGGTGGGGATCTCGGGCGAGCGGTAGCCGGACGGCGCGGCCTGCGCCGCACCGGTGCCGAGCATGGCTACTACGGCAAGTGCGGCGACCAGCATCCCCCTACCCAAGTGTGAAATTCCCCAAACCCACAAACCCCGAAACTGTCGCATCTCACAATGATCTACTGAACCCGCCCCAAATGCGCGCTCCAGCGGGGTGTTTCACCTGCCGTTACTTTTCGGGGGTCTCGTCTTCAGCCAGGATCCGGTAGAGCGACTTCCTGGTCTCGGTGAGCAGTTCCGCCGCCTTGGCCGCCTGTCCGGGCGTACCCGCCGCTGCGACCTGCGCGACCGCACCCATCAGCTGACCGACGAGTTCCCGCAGGTCGATGGCCTGCGCGCCGACGTCTTCCTTGACGTCCGCCCACGGGTCACCCAGATCTTCCTTGTGTTCGGTGACGTAGGCGGTGCCGGTCTCGGTCAGCTGAGCCGTCTTGCGCCCGGCGACCTTTTCGATGAGGACCAGGCCCTCGTCCTCCAGCTGTGCCAGCGCGGGGTAGATCGACCCCGGGCTCGGACGCCAGACGTCGTCGCTGCGCTCGCGGATCTGCTGGATGAGCTCGTAGCCGTGCATCGGCCGCTCGGTGAGCAGCAGCAGGACCGCCGCCCGCACGTCGCCGCGCCGGCCACGACCACCGCGACCACGACCGCGACCGAAATGCGGCCCGAAGCCCGGCCCGAAACCTGGGCCGAAGCCCGGTCCGAAGTCGGGACCGTGACCGTGCCGTCCGCCGCGGCGGAGTCGCTGACGAGGATCGACGTCCTCGCCCTGACGCTGCCAGGGGCCGCGCCGTCCAAATTCTCGATGTCCTTGGTTTTCCATGATGTAAGCCTCCTCAGGCCCTCGTGTTCGTTTCATGTTATCGACGATATATCGTCAATGCATCGAACGCAAGGGTCGGTTCGAGAATTCCTGAGCGGCCAGCGGCTCACGGCACGAGCGAGTCGATCCAGCGCGTCAGCCGGTCCCCTTCCGTCACCATCAACTCGGGGTCGCGGAAGGTGTTGGTGAGCAACGAGATTCCCTGATAGGCCGCGATCAGTGCGACGGAAAGCCCCTTGGCGTCCGCGCGACCCATCGCCTCGAACTGCCCCTCGACCCAGTCGACCAGCTGCCGCATGACGTCGGCGAGCTCGCGGTCCAGACCGTCGGCTCGCTTGTCCAGTTCAGTGGCGAGGGTGCCCGAGGGGCAGCCGATCCGGGCGGCCGTCTCGCGCTCGTCGACCCAGCCGCCGATCAGCGCTTTGAGCCGGTCCTGCGGGGTCGGCAGCTGCTCGAGCACTGCGATCAGGCCGCTCAGCGCCTGTTCATGGGCGCCGATCGCGGCGCGGACCAGCTGGTCCTTGGTTTTGAAGTAGTAGTAGACGTTGCCGACCGGGACGTCGGCGGCGTGCGCGATGTCGGCGATCGTGGTCTTCTCGACCCCTTGCTCGTGGAACACACGGGCCGCGGCGGCGCCGAGGCGCTCGCGTTTACCACCCTTCGGGCGATCTTGGGCTGCTGAGTTAGTCACTTAACTAACTATAGACACGCTGGGCTTTGTCGGATAGCTTCGTTTAAGTCAGCCAACTAACTAAATGGAGTGAGCAAGATGATCGTGGTTACCGGAGCAACTGGAAACATCGGCGCGGACCTCGTGCGGAACCTCGCCGCGGCGGGTCACGAGGTCACGGCGGTTTCCCGTGGGAGCAAAGAGATCGCATGGCCCGAAGGTGTGCGTTCGGTGGTGGCCGACCTGGCCGATCCGGACAGCCTCGCCCCTGCCGTCGCAGGTGCCGATGCACTGTTTCTGCTCATCACCGGCGAGCAACTGGTGAGTGGGCCGGATCCGGAGCGGGTGCTCGAGGTCGCCGAGGCGGGCGGCGTTCGGCGGGTGGTGTTCGTGTCGTCGCAGGGCGTGGGTACCAGGGCAGGGGCCGAGGGGTACGCGCGGCTGACCGCCTATGAGGAGGCCATTCAACGGTCCGGGTTGGACTGGACCATCCTGCGGCCAGCAGGTTTCTACTCCAATACATATGCGTGGGCAGAATCCGTGCGCGCCGAGCGGACGGTTGCCGCACCGTTCGGGGCGATCGGATTGCCGTCCATCGATCCGGCCGATATCGCCGCGGTCGCGGCCGCCGCGTTGTCCGAGGACGGGCATGCCAAGCAGATCTACACCCTCACCGGACCTGCTCTGAGCACGCCGCGGGAGCAGGCCGAGGCGATCGGCGCCGCGCTCGACGCACCGATCCGATTCGTGGAATTGACTCGGGCGCAGGCCTTTACCGGGATGTCACGGTTCATGCCCGAGCCGGTGGTGGAGCACACACTGTCGATTCTCGGCGAACCGACCGCCGCCGAGCAGCAGATCAGCCCAGACGTGCGGCTGGTGCTCGGCCGGCTGCCCGCGAGTTATGCCGAATGGGCACAACGCAATCGGGTCGCCTTCGGCTGATCGTCGCTATCCCGTCAGATCGAAGACTCGAATGTGCTGCTCCCCGTGGCGATCCCGGACGTCGATGCCGAGTTCGAGCAGTTTCTCGTCGAGTTCTTCGACATCGAGGGGTTTTTCGTCGGCCAGCGCGCGCCGGCGGGCACGCAGGACGGTGTCGACGGCCTTCCCGGTATCGGGTCGGCCCTCGACCCAGCGCACGTAGTCCGCGCCGAACGGGTCGTTCTGGTCCAGCCATGGGTAGCCGTGACTGCGGAAGGCATGCTCGATGTCATTGCGGCTCAGGTCATTTGCGCCGAAGCGCGCGAGCCTGCGTTTGTTCCGGTCGGTGAGCACCAGGTCGGCGTCCTCGCGGAACACGGCGACGACGCGCCTGCGTGGGACGTGCTGGGAACGCCCCTCCTTGACCAGCTCGACATAGTCGTCGGCGACGGTGAGGGTGAGGCTCTCGGTGCGGGCGGCCTCGTAAAGTACAACGCCCGCAACGGTTCCGACGAGCGTGGTGACCAGCACGAGCCACCCGGTCGGCACGCTCGTTGCGAGCTTCAGTGGGCCGGGGCTGCCGTCGAAGGTATCGGACACCCAGTGGCCGACCGGATGCACGGCGAAACCGATGCCGCAGCCGATGGCGAGCCCACCGACCACGAACAGCCAGGCCCATACCGTGGAAAAGCGCAGCACAGTGGGCGCGGAGGTGGTCGTCATGGGTGCCCCGTTTCGATCGGTCGCAGCAGCCGGGACACGGTCGCGCGCACCAGCGGGCGCGGGTCGTATGGGTCGGCCGGGTCGGTATTCAGAAAGGCGCCGTCTACGACGGCAAGAATCCAGCGTGCGGTTTCCATGGACTCGAATCCCGGGTCGATCTGCCCGGTGTCGACGCCGCGATCGAGTAGTGCGGCGAGGGCCTCGGCGCTGAGTCGCGCGTCGTCGAGCATGATCGTCGCCAGTTCGTCGTCGTGACCGAGGCGGCGCAGTAGCTCGAACATCAGCCCGGGCGCCGCCGGGTCGAGCACCTCGCCGGCCAGCCCCTCGACGATGTCGAGAATGGCCTCCAGGCAATCGGTTCGGTGGATGTGGCGCGCGATGAGTTCGGTGTGCTCGGGAATCGACTGCTCGAAGATCGAGCGGAAGACGGCGGCCTTGTCCTTGAAGTAGTAGAAGACGCTGCCCGAGCTCAGTCCGGCGGCGCGGGCGATCTGGGTGGCCGTGGTCCGTTCGTAGCCGTGCGTGGCGAACTGTTCCGCCGCGGCGGAGGTGATGGCGCGACGACGTTCGGCGACACGATTCGGATCGACGGTGCGGGCCATGCCGAGATCTTATCATTAACTGATTGGCCAGTTAAAGAATTGAGGTCAGCGCCGATTGCTACCGTGGCCAGGTGGTGGATATCAGCATCGAGACCGAAACCCAGACGACGCAACGACTTCGGCGGGTCATTGCCGCTGCGGAGCTCGACGTGCACTCGGGTGTGTGGTGTTTCAGGGAATCGCCGCTGGCCGATCCGCCCCAGTTGACCCCGCGCACGCTGGCGGTGGTGCGCGATGCGGAAAGTTGGAGCGCGCTCGTCCCGTTCGCCGCGGCCGATGGTGCCGACGTGGAGAAGTTCGGCCTGTTCTCGTTCCATTTCCCCGCCGGGCTGGACAACAGCGGGTTCGTCGGATGGCTGGCGGGCCACCTCAAACGCGCGCTCGGCACCGGAGTGTTCGTGGTCTGCGGCAGCAACCGGGACCGCGGCGGCATCTACGACTACTGGGGTTGCCCGGTCGAGTTGCTCGCCGCGGCCGAGCGGGAGATCGAGGCGTTGCGCGCGCCCTAAAAGACCGGGGTGGTCCGGGCGCTCAGTTCGCACTTGTTGCCGAATACCTTGCGCCAGTCGACCTGCTTACCCTGCCACGTGCCGGTCACCGCAGCGTCGACCGGCTCGAAGACCTGTACGCAGACGGCGGTCGGATCGCCGGTGAGCTTGTCGAAGTCGCCGCCGACCGCCGCCAACGCCTTGCAAGCCGCCTCGGCATTGGCATGATCGCCGCCGGTCGGCTCGCAGGTGAGCGTGACGTGCGTCGGCGTCGACCCCGGAGTCGCCGGCGTGACAGTCAGGTTCAACGTGGACTTCGGCGGTTTGGGATCGTCAGAGGAGCAGGACGCCAGTCCGAGCGCAACGACCACAAAGCACGCGGTCGCGAGGGTGCGGCGGAGCAAGGGTGTCGTCATCCATCCACTCAATCACGACGCCGCACACGTTCTCGCCAACTGCTGGTTAACTCGCCGTATGACACGCCGCACGGTGAGCGCGTGGTGCTCGTAGATGCGCTGTCGACTGCCCTGCAGCGAGATCGGCTCGCCCCCGGCAGGGAGCATCATCCTAGGAGAACAGCGTGCGGCGCCGACTGCAGTAGCGCCGGGCCCGGCGCCTCGGCATCCGCAGGAAGCTCCGGGGCGAAAGGCGATTCGGCGATGCGGGTCGGAACCGGGTCAGCCGATGTCGACCGGGTCGATTTGCACTCGCAGTGGGGCGTCGGAGCGGTGGGTGCTGCGGATAGCTTGGGCGGCAGTCAGGGCGCGCGCCAGGGCGGGGCCGGATTTGCGGTCGACGCGGAGCAGGATTCGTTCGACTTCGGCGGGGGTGTCGCCGGAGGAGAACGGCTTGCGGGCGCCGATCGGCAGGGGGACCGGGCCGAGTACCTCTACGTCGGCGGGAAGGTCTGTGGCGGAGAGTAATTCGGCGATGGAGTCGGAGGTGCCGTCGACTGCCGCCATTCGGACGGACGGGGGGAAGCCGACCTCGGCGCGGGATGCGTACTCGACTCTGGCGTGGCCGACCGGGTCCCAGCGGACCAGCGCCTGCACGGTGGGGATGCCGGGGTCGGCCATCACGATGACCTGACCGCGCGACCGGACCAGGGTTGCGGCGGTCATCCAGCGGCGCAGCGCGTCCTCGGAGGCGCGCAGGTCGGCGCGGCTGAGCAGGGCCCAACTGTCGAGCAGCAGAGCTACTCCGTAACCGCCGGGCAGGACCGGTTCGGCGCCGACGGTCGCGACCACCACCTGCGGACCGGGTTCCACCGTGTCGAGCATCGCGCCACCACCGGACCCGCGAATCGGCACACCGGGGAATGCCCGGCCGAGTTCTTCCGCGGTGCGGGTCGCGCCGATCACCACGGCGCGCAAGGCCCGCGAACCGCACGACGAACAGCGGAACGCCGCCTCGGTGATGCCACACCAGCGACAGCTCGGGCTGTGCGCGGCGTCGCCCTGCGAATCACTGTGCCGCGCACGGCCATCCGGCAGTGCCAGCGGCCCGTTGCAGTGCCTGCACCTAGCGGGGGTCCGGCATTTCGCGCAGGCCAGCGACGGGACGTACCCGCGACGCGGCACCTGCACCAGCACACCCGCACCCTCCTTCAGCGCCGCCCGCGCGGCCGCGTACGCGACGCCGGGAATCCGGACCGCCCGCGCGACCGGATCCCGCTCCATCGCCAGATCGGTATCGCCGGGCACGCTGATCCGCGGCGCGGCATCGCGCACCACCATCCGATCGGCAACCAGGTCGTGCGCCCAGCCGGACTCGACAACGGCCTGAATTTCGGCAGTCCGCGCGAAACCGGCCGCGACGAACGCAGCCCCCGTCTCGTGCGACCGCAGCATCGCCACCTCCCGCGCATGCGGATACGGCGAACGCGGCTCCGCGTAGGTGTCGTCCCCGTCATCCCAAATAGCGATCAGCCCAAGGTCTTTCGCAGGCGCGAACACCGCACTACGCGTCCCGACCACCACCCGCGCCGTCCCTCGGAGTACCGCCAACCACCGCCGATACCGCGCCGCCGGCCCGAGCCCCGCCGACAACCCCACCGCCGACTCCCCCAGCAGCCGAGTACATTCCGCCAACACCCGATCCAGATCCCGCTGATCCGGCACCATCACAATCGCACTACGCCCCTGCTCGGCAACCGCCGCCGCCAACTCCGCCAACCGCCGCGGCCAGTCCTCCCCCGGCAACGCCTGCCAAGCCGCCCGCGGCCCCTTACCCCCCGCAAGCGCAGTCAGAAACGCCGGGCCGTGAATGTATCGCCCCCAAGGCCCTTGGCCGACGACGGCAACAGACAAACCACCGTCCGACTCGACCTCCGGCTCCGGCTCCGGCTCGCCACCGCCATCCCCCGTGTCGGCCGCCACCGAGGCAAGCTTGCCGCTTCCGCTCCCTGTGCTCGCCGTCGCACTCGCTTCTGCTGCCGAACCGGCGACCACCGAATCACCTTCGATCTCATCGTCATTCGGTGACACCGATTCCGACGGCCGCCCCGCAATGCTCGGCGCACCCGAGGAGGCAGGCTCAACCGGCCGAGCCGCTACGGCACCAGCCGACTCCGCCGCCGAGACCAGCTCGCCATCGCGCACGGGCGCCTTGTCACCCGCGTCCGCGGCCGAATTAGCAACCACCGAATCCCCTTCGACCCCCGAAGTGTTCGAGGACGCCAGTTCCTGTCGCGGCTCCGCGGAACTTGGCGCGTCTGACAGTGCGGCCGAATCCGCTTGCCCGCCTACGGAACTAGGTGCATCCGTCGCGGTTGTGGCGGTACTCTCGTCAACCGCGCGATCATACGGCGTCGAATCGTCCTCGACGACAGCAGAATCAGTAGTCGAAGGCACCCCGTGGAGCGACCTATCCGGCTGCGCGGCACCATGCACGTCTGATGGAACGGGTGGGTTTTCTTGCGTCGGTACAGGCTCGGCTGCGGTCGGCGCGGATGCCGCGAGAGACCTACCGTCGACTGTCCCATGGGCTGCGGGCGAATCAGCTTCAGACCCAGTGGAATCGGCAGTCGAAGGCACTGAATTCGACGACTTCGCCGACCGCATTGGCGCATTCACGCCTGGTGGCGTGGACTGGACACTCCGCTGGTCAGCGGAACTTGCCCCGCTGGTGGTAGTGGTGCGGGAACCCGAATCGTTCGTCGGTTCGCACGTCACTGAATCAAGTTCGGCACCAGCGGAATCGGCATTGGCGGCCGCCGCGTCCGACGGCTGCGCCGAACTGGCCGCGGCATCCACGTCGGGCGATCGGTCCGAGTTCTGCGGACTCTCCATGACGCCAGCGGTATCGGACGCGGCGGGAAACTCCGCAATGCTTCCAGCCGAATCAGCCTTCGCGGCCGTTCCATCGGATGACTGCGCCGATCCGGCCGCGCCACCTACTCCTGATCGGTCCGAGTCCTCCCGAATCTCTGCGGATCCAGCGGAACTCTCATCGCCCGCCGGATCACGGCCGATCGAATCGGCCTCGGCATCAGCGGAATCGACGGGGGGCGTCATCTCAGGCAAGGGGTCGACCCGCAGTGGAGCTTTGGCGGTTGAACGCCGTTGCTTCCGTGCGGGACTCGGCGTGTCCGACGCGCTGTCCGCCGAATCCTCTTCTCCAGCTTCGGCATCCGCCGACTTCTTCGCCCCGCCGGTTTCGGTGCGCGCATGCCGCGGTGGGATGGCCAAGCGAAGGACATCGGCGCGAGTACCGGCGTAGCGGGCGGCCACTGCGGTGGCCAGTTTCATGATCTCGGGCGTCAGTACGCGTTCGCCAGAAACGACGCGTTCGAGTTTCACCAGCTTCCCGCTGTGGTCGCTGTGCGTGCGACGCTCCAGCAGGTACCCGTCGACCAGCCGACCGGCGAAGCGGACACGAACGCGCACACCAGGCTGCGCGATCGCATCCAACTCGGGCGGGACCAGGTAATCGAAGTCACGGTCCAGGTGGGCCGGAGACAGCAATGGGAGCACCCGAGCTATCGGGTGCTCCACGGCTGCGGGGCCCGCGGGCGGGACCCCCGGTGTGGCGGGGGTTTCCGCCGCGGGTTTGTTCACTCGGTGCGGTCGGGCCTACAGGCCGACTGCTGCGCGGAGCTTGTCCGCACGGTCCGTGTGCTCCCAGGGCAGGTCGACGTCGGTGCGGCCGAAGTGGCCGTAGGCGGCGGTCGGTGCGTAGATCGGGCGCAGCAGGTCCAGGTCGCGGATGATCGCGCCGGGGCGCAGGTCGAAGACCTCGGCGATGGCGGCCGAGATGCGGGCCGGGTCGACCTTCTCGGTGCCGAAGGTCTCCACGAACAGGCCGACCGGCGCGGACTTGCCGATGGCGTAGGCCACCTGCACCTCGACCCGGTCGGACAGGCCGGCCGCGACGACGTTCTTGGCGACCCAGCGCATGGCGTACGCGGCCGAGCGGTCCACCTTCGACGGATCCTTGCCGGAGAACGCGCCGCCGCCGTGGCGGGCCATGCCGCCGTAGGTGTCGACGATGATCTTGCGGCCGGTCAGGCCCGCGTCGCCCATCGGGCCACCGAGCACGAACTTGCCGGTCGGGTTGACCAGCAGCCGGATGTTCGAGGTGTCCAGCGAGGGCAGCTCGAGGTCGGCGATGACGGCGTCGACGACCTTTTCCTTGATGTCGGGCGCGAGCAGGTTGTCCAGGTCGATGTCGGCCGCGTGCTGGGTGGAGATCACGACGGTGTCGAGCCGGACCGGGCGATCACCCTCGTATTCGATGGTGACCTGGGTCTTGCCGTCGGGCCGCAGGTACGGCAGCACGCCGGACTTGCGGACCTCGGTGAGCCGGCGCGAGAGCCGGTGCGCGAGCGCGATCGGCAGCGGCATGAGCTCGGGAGTATCGGTGGTCGCGTAGCCGAACATCAGGCCCTGATCGCCCGCGCCCTGCTTCTCGATCTCGTCGTCGGAGCCGCCGACGCGCGCCTCGTGCGAGGTGTCGACGCCCTGCGCGATATCGGGCGACTGCGCGCCGATCGCGATGTTCACGCCGCACGAGTTGCCGTCGAAACCCTTTGCCGACGAGTCGTATCCGATTTCCAAGACCTTTTCCCGGACGATCCGGGGAATGTCGGCGTACGCCGTGGTGGTGACCTCACCCGCGACGTGGACCTGGCCGGTCGTCACGAGGGTTTCCACCGCGACCCGGCTGCGCGGGTCCTCGGTCAGTAACGCGTCGAGAATGGAATCGCTGATGGCGTCACAGATCTTGTCCGGGTGACCTTCGGTCACGGACTCACTGGTGAATAGCCGGCTGCCGGACGTGCGCACAGTTCTTCCCTCTCCCTCAACGGGTATTTCGTCTCGGTTTGCGACAGTAACGCGATGTCGTTACCGCGCAACCCTTCATTCCAGACTATGGCAAACCACCGACACACCGCCGACCAAGAGACCACTATCTCAGACAGTTCGTCCGATTTGTCTCCCGGCCGCTGCGCTACCGATGGTTGAGGACCGGGTCATTATCCCAGTCCGACAATGGTTTTCAGCGCAACAGCGGACCGAGCGCGTCGAGCACCCGGCTGGCGAGCAGCGCCTTCGACCCATGATCGAGCGACTGTTCGGTACCGTCCGCACCGAGCAGCCAGCCGTTGTTGGTGTCGACCTCGAACGCCTTGCCCTCGCCGACCGCGTTGACCACCAGCAGGTCACACCCCTTGCGCGCCAGCTTGGCCCGCGCGTAGGTGAGCACGTCGCCGTGTTCGTCGCCGGTCTCGGCGGCGAAGCCGACGATCGCGGTGCCCGCCAACTGCCCGTCGCGGCGCGCCTGCACCAGACCGGCCAGGATGTCGGTGGTCTTGGTGAGCGCGATGACGTCGGGTTCCCCGGCACCCTTCTTGATCTTGGCCGCGGCTACCTCGGTGGGCCGGAAGTCCGCCACCGCCGCCGCCATGATCACCGCGTCCGCGCCGACCGCATGCTTGTCGACCGCGGTCTTGAGCTGTTCGGCGGTGGTGATGTGCACCAGGTCGACGGCCGCGGGCGCGGCCATCTCGATCGTGTTGCCCGCGATGAGCGTGACGTGCGCGCCGCGCTGGGCCGCGACCCGGGCCAGGGCATAGCCCTGCTTCCCGGAGCTGCGGTTGCCGAGGAATCGCACCGGATCCAGCGGTTCCCTGGTGCCGCCCGCGGTGATGACCACCCGGCGACCCTCCAGGTCGCGCGGGATGGCATCGGTGCGTTCGAGCAGCAGCGTGGCCAGTCCGAAGATCTCCTCGGGCTCGGGCAACCGTCCTGGGCCGGTGTCGGTGCCGGTGAGCCGGCCCGACGCGGGTTCCATCACGATCGCGCCGTGCGCGCGCAGCGTCGCGACATTGGCGACGGTCGCCGGATGCTCCCACATCTCGGTGTGCATCGCGGGCGCGAACAGGATCGGACATCGGGCCGTCAGCAACGTGGCGGTGAGCAGATCGTCGGCGCGGCCCTGGGCCGCGCGCGCCATCAGGTCGGCGGTCGCCGGGGCGATGACCACGAGGTCCGCCTCCTGGCCGAGCCGAACATGCGGCACCTCGGGCACATCGGTGAACACATCGGTGTGCACCGGGTTCCCGGACAGTGCCTCGAAGGTTGCCTTGCCGACGAACTGCATCGCCGCCTCGGTGGGGATCACCCTGACCTGATGTCCGGTCTCGGTGAACCGCCGGACCAGCGAGCAAGCCTTGTAGGCGGCGATCCCACCGCCGACACCGACAACGATCCGTGTGGTCACTACGCCTCCGGCCTAGTTGTTGTCACAGCTGCGCTCGGGCGACTACTCGCCTTCGGTGTGCTCGAGCAGGTCGGAGTGGATCTCACGCATGGCGACCGAGAGGGGCTTTTCCTGCAGGCCGGGCTCGACCAGCGGGCCGACGTACTCGAGGATGCCGTCGCCGAGCTGGTTGTAGTAGTCGTTGATCTGACGCGCGCGCTTTGCGGCGTAGATGACCAGGGCGTACTTGGACGAAGTGCGCTCCAGCAGCTCATCGATCGGGGGGTTGGTGAGGCCGATCGGGGTGTCGTAGGCGGGAACGACTTTGCTGTCCGTACTGCTCACTAGGGGGGCTCCTGCGGATCGAAGGATTACGAACTCGAATTTGTGCTAACGAACAAGGATACCAACTGCTCACAGGCGCTGGTCACCTCGTCGTTCACGATGACGATGTCGAACTCGTCACAGGCCGCCAATTCGGTCCTGGCGGTTTCCAGCCTGCGCTCGATCACTTCCGGTGATTCGGTGCCCCGCGAGGTGAGCCTGGCGACCAGTTCGTCCCAGCTGGGTGGGGCGAGGAAGGCGAGGATCGCTTCGGGGATGGCCGCGCGGACCGCCCGCGCGCCTTCTAGATCGACCTCGACCAGTACGGGCAGACCCTCTGCGAGGGCGGCCCGTACCGGTGCGGCCGGGGTGCCCGAACGTTGCAAACCACCGTGAATATCAGCCCACTCGAGTAGTTCGCCCGCCGAGATCATGGCGTCGAACTCTGCCCTGGACACGAATCGATAGTCGAGGCCGTCGACCTCCCCGGGCCTAGGGGCCCGAGTCGTTGCCGACACACTGAAGATCAGGTGCGGCAGTCGCTCGCGGACGCAACGGACCACGGTCGACTTGCCAACGGCCGAGGGGCCGACCAGTACTACCAGCCGACCCTTCCGCATATGTTCGACCACCCTCGTTATCAGGCGTCGAAGTCGAACCGGGCAAGCAGCGCCTTGCGCTGCCGATCGCCGAGTCCGCGCAGACGCCGGGTGGGGGCGATCTCCAGTTCACTCATGATTTCCGCTGCCTTGACCTTGCCTACCTTCGGCAAAGCCTCCAGCAGCGCCGACACCTTCATCTTGCCGAGAATCTCATCGGACTCGGCATCGGTGAGGACCTGCTTCAGGTTGGTGCCGCCTCGCTTCAGGCGCTCCTTGAGCTCCGCCCGAGCGCGGCGAGCGGCAGCCGCCTTCTCCAAAGCAGCGGCGCGCTGCTCGTCAGTCAGCTGGGGAAGGGCCACGGTTCCTCCGTCTCATCGTTCATTGCATCAACTCCTGCCGATAACCCGGCAGTCTCAGCGACCGTACCCACGGCATCCGCAGATTGCGAACCCACCCCCCAGGTCAGCGCATGATTCCGGATGCCGTAGACGCGAGAGCAGCGCGATCCGCACTGCTCCTCTGTCGCTGCGCAGATCGTACCGCCGAAATCACGAAATGCCTCTTCAGCAGGGAGTTTTCATGATTGACACAGGTTAGCGGAAGGGTTGCTATGACGTGACATCGGTCGCCAGCAAACCCGTCACTGCCCGACCAGGAACTTTCTCGGAATTTCCCGCGTGTCGCGTTGTCTTTCAGCGTGTCGTGGACCACAGACAGGTCGAACGACCAAGTCGAGCGGACTCCGGCCCCGATCGATTGTCGAGGTGCACCGCCGGGTTTGTCGACCTGCACTGATCACAGCGCGCTTCTGGGCCGATCCGGGCCCGTCGGCTCATCCGGGCACCATCCGGGCGGGAAACGGGCGTAGCAGGGCACACAGACCCGTCTACGGGCCACATGCACGCGTGCACATGACCGCACGCGGGCCGAAAAAGAGCCGAGACCGGCGCGATCGCGCCGGTCTCGGTGGTTATTTCTGCAGGAACGCGAACGTCTGCTGGAGTTCGCTCACTCTGGCGCGTAGCGCGGGGACCGTGGGTCCGTCGCGCAGCACCTCCCGGGAGACGGTCGGCACAGCGGCCGCCAGCATCGCCTCGGGGACCAGGTCACGGATGTTTTCCGGGCCCCCGCCCTGCGCTCCGACACCGGGCATCAGGATCGGTCCGTTGAGCGCGGACAGGTCCGGCGCTTCGGACAATGTCGCGCCGATCACCACGCCGACCGACCCGAATTCCGCGCCGGCGTTATGGGCGGCGGCCTCGTCGACCATCGTCTGGGCGATGGTGCGACCATCCCCCGCGACTACCCGTTGCACCTGCGCCCCTTCGGGATTCGAGGTCGCGGCGAGCACGAACACACCCCGCCGATTGGCCGCGGCAAGGTCCAAAGCCGGTGCCAGCGAGCCGAATCCGAGGTACGGCGAGACCGTCACCGCGTCCGAGCCGAGCGGCCCGTCGCCGAGCCAGGCGTGTGCGTAGGCGTCCATGGTGGAGCCGATGTCGCCGCGCTTGGCGTCCGCGAGCACCAGCGTGCCCGAGGCCCGCAACACCTCGATGGTGCGCTCCAGCACCGCGATTCCGGCCGAGCCGTAGGTCTCGAAGAACGCGACCTGCGGCTTCACCAGCGCGACACAACCGTCGAACGCCTCGACGCAGATCTCCGCGAACTTCTCCAGTCCGTCCGCGTCGGCGGTGAGACCCCACGACTCCAGCAGGCCTGGATGCGGATCGATGCCGACGCACACGGGGCCGAAATGCCCCATGGCGTGCTGCAATCGAGCGCCGAAGCTCTTCACCGCATCTACTCCGTCCAGGTCAGCCACGCAGCACCGAATGCAGTTCCTGCAGCGACCGCACTCCGATCCCGCCGTTGATGCTCGCCTCGATGCCCTGCACCGCGGCGGCCGCACCCTGCACCGTGGTGATGCACGGGATGTTCACACCGACCGCGGCACTGCGGATTTCGTAGCCGTCGATGCGCGGACCGGAATTGCCGTAGGGAGTGTTGAAGACCATATCGATCTCGCCGTCCCTGATCTGCTCGACAATCGTGGGCTGCGGCACATCACCATTGGTGTCCACCGATTCCGGCTCCGAGTGCTTGCGCACCCGCTCGCACGGAATACCGTTGCGGCGCAACATCTCCGCCGTGCCCTCGGTGGCCAGGATGCGGAACCCGAGGTCGTGCAGGCGCTTGACCGGGAAGACCATGGCGCGCTTGTCCCGGTTCGCGATGGAGACGAACACGGTGCCCTCGGTGGGCAGCGAACCGTAGGCGGCGGTCTGGCTCTTGGCGAAGGCGGTGCCGAAGTCGGCGTCGATGCCCATCACCTCGCCGGTGGACTTCATCTCCGGGGAGAGCAGCGAATCCACGCCGCTGCCGTCGGTCTTGCGGAACCGGTGGAACGGCAGCACGGCCTCCTTCACCGCCACCGGCGCGTCGAGCGGTACGTGCCCGCCGTCGCCCTCGCCGGGCAGCATGCCTTCCTTGCGCAGGTCGGCGATGCTGGCGCCCAGCATGATCCGCGCGGCCGCCTTGGCCAGCGGCACCGCGGTGGCCTTCGACACGAACGGAACCGTGCGGCTGGCACGCGGATTCGCCTCGAGCACATAGAGCACGTCGTCCTTGAGCGCGTACTGCACGTTGAGCAGGCCCTTGACGCCGATGCCCTTGGCCAGCGCGACGGTCGAGCGCCGCACGGCCTCGATATCACTGCGGCCCAGCGTGATCGGCGGCAGCGCGCAAGCGGAGTCGCCGGAGTGGATGCCCGCCTCTTCGATGTGTTCCATCACACCGCCGAGGTAGACTTCGTCACCGTCGCACAGCGCGTCGACGTCGATCTCGATGGCGTCCTCCAGGAACCGGTCGACCAGCACCGGGTGTTCCGGGCTGAGCTCGGTGGCCCGGGAGATGTAGCCCTCCAGGGAGCTCTCGTCGTAGACGATCTCCATGCCCCGCCCGCCGAGCACGTAGGACGGGCGCACGAGCACCGGGTAGCCGATCGAGGCGGCGATCTTCTTCGCCTGCGCGAAGGTGGTGGCGGTGCCGTACTTCGGCGCGGGCAGCCCGGCCGCGGTGAGCACGTCGCCGAATTCGCCACGGTCCTCGGCCAGGTCGATGGCGGCGGCGCTGGTGCCGACCACCGGGACACCGGCGTCGGTGAGCCGCTGCGCCAGGCCGAGCGGGGTCTGCCCGCCCAGCTGCACGATGACGCCGATGACGGTGCCCGACTCGCTTTCCGAGTGGAACACCTCGAGCACATCTTCGAAGGTGAGCGGCTCGAAGTAGAGCCGGTCGGCGGTGTCGTAGTCGGTGGAGACGGTCTCCGGGTTGCAGTTGACCATCACGGTCTCGTACCCGGCCTGCGAAAGTGTTTGCGCCGCATGGACACACGAATAGTCGAACTCGATGCCCTGACCGATCCGGTTCGGGCCGGAGCCGAGAATGATCACCTTGTCGCGCTCGCGCTGCGGCGCGACCTCGGACTCCGCGGCGGGATCGAGCTCGTAGGTCGAGTAGTGATACGGCGTCTTGGCCTCGAACTCGGCGGCGCAGGTGTCGACCGTCTTGAAGACCGGGCGAACGCTGAGCCGGTGCCGCAGCGCGCGAACGCCGGTCTCCCCCGCCAACTCCGGGCGCAGCGCGGCGATCTGCCCGTCGGACAGGCCGTAGTGCTTGGCCCGCCGCAGCAGTGTCTCATCGAGCACGGGCGCGTCCATGATCTCCGCGCGCAGCTCGACCAGCCCGGCGACCTCGGCGACGAACCACGGGTCGATTCCCGAAGCGGCAGCGACGTCTTCGATGCTCGCGCCCAGGCGCAGCGCCCGCTCCACCTGGTAGATGCGTCCCTCGATGGGCGTGCGCAGGTCTTCCAGGATCGCTTCGACGTCAGTCCATTTGCCGTCTTCCAAGGTCCAGAACCCGGCGGCCTTGGTCTCCAGCGAGCGCAGCACCTTGCCGAGCGCCTCGGCGAAGTTGCGCCCCAACGACATTGCCTCGCCGACCGACTTCATCGTGGTGGTCAGCGTCGGGTCGGCGCCCGGGAACTTCTCGAACGCGAACCGCGGCGCCTTGACCACCACGTAGTCCAGCGTCGGCTCGAAGCAGGCCGGGGTTTCCTTGGTGATGTCGTTGACGATCTCGTCGAGGGTGTAGCCGATGGCCAGCTTGGCGGCGATCTTGGCGATCGGGAATCCCGTTGCCTTGGAAGCCAACGCGGACGAGCGCGAGACGCGCGGGTTCATCTCGATGACGATCAGGCGACCGTCGGCGGGGTCCACCGCGAACTGGATGTTGCAGCCGCCGGTGTCCACGCCGACCTCGCGCAGGATCGCGATGCCGAGGTCACGCATCTTCTGGTACTCGCGGTCGGTGAGCGTCATGGCGGGCGCGACGGTCATCGAGTCGCCCGTGTGCACGCCCATCGGGTCGACGTTCTCGATCGAGCAGACGATGACCACGTTGTCGGCGCGGTCGCGCATCAGCTCGAGCTCGAATTCCTTCCAGCCCAGGATGGATTCCTCGATGAGCACGTTCGCGGTCGGCGAGGCGGACAGGCCGCCGCCGGCGATGCGATCGAGATCCTCGTGGTTGTAGGCCATTCCGGAGCCGAGGCCGCCCATGGTGAACGAAGGGCGCACCACCACAGGGAATCCCAGCTCGGTGACCGTGTCGCGGACCTCGTCCATCGTGTAACAGACACGGGAGCGGGCACTTTCGCCGCCGACCTTGGCGACGATGTCCTTGAACTTCTGCCGGTCCTCACCGCGCTGGATGGCGTCGAAGTCGGCGCCGATCATCTCGACGTTGTACTTCTCCAGCACCCCGTTCTCGTGCAGCGCGACCGCGGTGTTCAGCGCGGTCTGCCCGCCGAGGGTGGCGAGGATGGCGTCGGGACGCTCCTTGGCGATGACCTTCTCGACGAACTCCGCCGTGATCGGCTCCACATAGGTGGCGTCGGCGAACTCGGGGTCGGTCATGATGGTCGCCGGGTTGGAGTTCACCAGCGAAACCCGCAGGCCCTCGGCCCGCAGTACCCGGCACGCCTGGGTGCCGGAGTAATCGAACTCGCAAGCCTGCCCGATGACGATCGGGCCGGAGCCGATCACCAGGATGTGCTTCAGATCGGTGCGGCGTGGCATCAGGCTCCTTCCATGAGACCGGCGAAACGGTCGAAGAGATAAGCAGCGTCGTGGGGTCCGGCGGCGGCCTCCGGGTGGTACTGCACGGAGAACGCGCGGCCGTCGATGAGGCGCACCCCCTCGACCGTGCCGTCGTTGGCGCAGACGTGGCTGACCTCGGCCTTGCCGAACGGGGTGTCGAACTGCTCGCCCTGCTCGCCTTCCAGCGCGAAGCCGTGGTTCTGCGCGGTGATCGCGATGCGACCGGTGCCGTGCTCGATCACCGGGATGTTGATGCCGCGGTGGCCGAACTTCATCTTGTAGGTCTTGCGGCCGAGCGCGCGGCCGAGGATCTGGTTGCCGAAGCAGATGCCGAACAGCGGCAGGCCGCGCTCGAGCACGCCCTCGGTCAGCGCGACCGCGCCGTCCTGGGTGGCCGGGTCGCCGGGGCCGTTGGACAGGAAGACGCCGTTCGGGTTCAGCGCGAGGATCTGGTCGATCGAGGTGTTCGACGGGACCACGTGCACCCGCATGCCGCGCTCGGCGAACATGCGCGGGGTGTTGGTCTTGATGCCGAGGTCGACCGCGACCACGGTGAAGCGGGGCTCGCCGGTCGGCTCGATGGTGTAGACCGAGTCGGTGCTCACCTCTTCGGCCAGGTCGGCGCCGAGCATGGACGGCTGGCCGGTGACCCGGCCGAGCAGCTCGTCGGTGCCTGCGAGGGCGGGGCCGGAGAAGATGCCCGCCTTCATCGAACCGCGGGTACGCAGGTGGCGCACCAGCGCGCGGGTGTCGATGCCCGCGATGCCGACGATGTCCTGGCGTTGCATCGCCTCGGGCAGCGTGCCGGTGGCCCGCCAGTTGGAGGCGCGGCGCGCGGGGTCGCGGACCACGTAACCGGCGACCCAGATCTTGCCGGACTCGTCGTCCTCGTCGTTCCAGCCGGTGTTGCCGATCTGCGGTGCCGCGGCGACCACGATCTGGCGGTGGTAGCTGGGGTCGGTGAGGGTCTCCTGGTAGCCGGTCATCGCGGTGCAGAACACCGCCTCACCGAGCGTCTCGCCCACGGCGCCGTAGGCCGAGCCGCGGAATACCCGGCCGTCCTCCAGCACTAGAGCTGCGTCTTGTCCTGTCATCCCTCGTCGTCTCCCGTCGTCGTGCTCGTGTCCGCCTGGAGCCCCCGCGTCCAAGCCGGATAAACCGACTTGTCGTCACCCCGGAAACCGGTATCTATCTCGGTTCCGGTGGGCAGCTTCCAGCGAACTACCAGCACACCATCTGCTGTCATTACTTTGCCCGCATGCCCGCGCTCGGTGCGCACCGCGGTGATGGATTCCTGCGGGATCCAGATCACCGACGCACCGTCGCGCTCGAGCAGAATTCCTCGTTCGAACCGCGTGAGTTCCGCCGTGGCCCGGAAACCCAAGTCGCCCACCGCGATCCGGTCCTGCCAGCTGGGCGCCATGGTGCTGCCGAGATACAGCCCGGTGGTCGGCTCGAGCACCTGCGCACCGAGGTCGGCGGGCACGGTGGGCAGGTCACCGATGCGGGCCTCTTGGCGTGCGGCCCGGTTCTGCCAGCCCCGGTACATCAGCCAGATGCACAGGGCGAACAGCGCGGCCAGCCCGATTACCCAAAGCGTTCTCTCCACTTACGGACCTCCTCGGTTACCCACCGGCCTTGCCCTCGCGGGCAGTTACCCGGCCCCTGAGCAACGTCGTTGTCACTCGGGCCGGGAACGTCATGTCCTCGAACGGTGTGTTGTTCGAGATGCTGGCGAGCTCCTTGGCGCGCACCGTCCAGGTGGCGGCGGGGTCGACCAGCGTCAGGTTGGCGGGCTCGCCGACCTCGATCGGCCTGCCGTGCTCGTCGAGGCCGACGATCGCGGCGGGCTGCTCGCTCATCACCCTGGCGACGCCGCGCCAGTCGAGCAGGCCGGGTTCGACCATGGTCTGCACGATGATCGACAGCGCGGTCTCCAGGCCGAGCATGCCGGGGCGGGCGGCGGCGAACTCGCAGCACTTGTCCTGTTCGGCGTGCGGGGCGTGGTCGGTGGCGACGCAGTCGATGATGCCGTCGGCCAGCGCCTGGCGCAGCGCGGCGGCGTCGGACGCCTCACGCAGCGGCGGGTTGACCTTGTTGACCGCGTCGTAGGTCTCCAGGCGCGAGTCGTCCAGCAGCAGGTGGTGCGGGGTGACCTCGGCGGTGATCGAAATGCCTTGCGCCTTGGCCCATTTCACCAGCTCCACGGTGCCCGCGGTGGAGGCGTGGCAAATGTGCACGCGCGCACCGGCATCGCGGGCGAGGATCGCGTCGCGGGCCACGATGGACTCCTCGGCGGCGCGCGGCCAGCCGGCCAGGCCGAGCCGGGCCGCGGTCGGACCCTCGTGCGCGACCGCGCCTTTGGTGAGCCGCGGCTCCTCCGCGTGCTGAGCGATCAGCACGCCGAGGGTGTTCGCGTACTCGAGGGCGCGGCGCATGAGCAGCGGGTCGTAGACGCAGTGGCCGTCGTCGGAGAACATCCGCACCGCGCCGACACCGCTTGCCATGGTGCCCATTTCGGCGAGCTGCTTGCCTTCGAGGCCGACGGTGACCGCACCCACCGGGTACACGTCGACCAGGCCGACCTCCTGGCCGCGGCGCCAGACGTGATCGGTGACGACCACCGAGTCGGCGACCGGGCTGGTGTTGGCCATCGCGAACACCGCCGTGTAACCGCCCAATGCGGCTGCGGCGGAACCGGATTCGATGGTCTCGGTGTCCTCGCGGCCGGGCTCGCGCAGGTGCGTGTGCAGGTCGACGAAGCCGGGCAGCAGGATTTGACCCTCGGCGTCGATGACTTCTGCGTCGTCGGCGTCGAGTCCTGTGCCGATTTCCCGGATTACACCGTCGGTGATCAGCACGTCGACCGGTTCGCCCTCGCCGTAGATCCGGGCGCCCTTGATCAGAATTTCGCTCATGCCACTGCCTCCTGTGTACCGACAAGCAGCCGGAACAGGACGGCCATGCGCATGTGTACTCCGTTCGTCACCTGTTGCAAGATCGCGGCCTGCGCGGAATCGGCTACCGGCGAGGCGATTTCCATGCCGCGCAGCATCGGGCCGGGATGCAGCACCGTCGCGTGTTCGGCCAGCAGGGCGAGCCTGCGTTCGGACAGTCCGTAATTGATCGAGTATTCGCGGGCCGACGGGAAGAAGCCGCCGTTCATCCGCTCGGCCTGCACCCGCAGCATGAGAACCGCGTCGGCGCCGGGCAATTCGGCGTCCAGCGAGTGCGCGATCCGGGCGGGCCAGGCGTCGACGCCCACCGGCAGCAGGGTGCGCGGGGCGACGAGCACCACCTCCGCACCGAGGGTGTCCAGCAGGAAGACATTGGAGCGAGCGACCCGGCTGTGCAGGATGTCGCCGACGATGACTACCCGCTTGCCCTCGATGTCGCCGAGCCGTTGGCGCAGCGTGAGCGCGTCGAGCAGGGCCTGGGTGGGGTGCTCGTGCGTGCCGTCGCCCGCGTTGATGATGGCCGGGCCGGAGCTGCCGGACGAGCGGGCCCAGGCGTCCATCCAGCGTGCGATCTGGTGTGCCGCACCGGAAGCCGGGTGCCGCACGATCAGCGCGTCGGCGCCCGCGGCGTGCAGGGTGAGCGCGGTGTCGCGCAGGGATTCGCCCTTGGAGACCGAGGAACTGCTCGCGCTGACGTTGATCACGTCGGCGCTCATCCACTTGCCCGCTACCTCGAACGAGACTCGGGTGCGGGTGGAGTTCTCGTAGAACACGGTCATCACGGTGCGTCCGCGCAGGGTGGGCAGCTTGTGAACTTCGCGACCGAGCAAGGCCTGCTCGAAACGTTCGGCCTCGTCCAGCAACTCTGTAGCGGTCGCGCGATCCAAATCACTGACAGTCAGCAAGTGCCTCACGCTTCAGCCTCCTGGCGCAGGTAAACGCCGTCGCGGCCGTCGTGTTCGGTGAGCAGGACCGAGATGTCTTCGGAGCGCGAGGTGGGGACGTTCTTGCCCACGTAGTCGGCCCGGATCGGGAGTTCGCGGTGGCCGCGGTCGATCAGCACCGCGAGCTGCACCGCGCGCGGGCGGCCGAGGTCGCGCAGGCCGTCCAGGGCGGAACGCACGGTGCGGCCGGAGAAGAGGACGTCGTCGATCAGCACGACGAGCGCGTCTTCGATGCCGCCCTCGGGAACCGAGGTGCGTTCGAGCGGCCGGTGCGGCCGGGTGCGCAGATCGTCGCGGTAGAGGGTGATGTCGAGCGAGCCGAGGGCCGGGCGAACGCCGGAGAACTCCTCGATCTTGTCTGTGAGCCGCGCGGCCAGCGAGGTGCCGCGGGTGGGGATGCCGATGAGCACCACGCGTGGCGCGCCGGGCTCGCCCGCGTCCAGCGCGGTCTTCTCGATGATCTGGTGCGCGATACGCGCGATGGTCCGACTGACATCGGAAGCCGACAACAGCTCCCGCCCCGCCTCCACCCCCTCGGGGGTGTGTCGCTGCGATGTTTCGGCAGCGCCGGACTTGGCGGCCCGTTCGGGCACGGCCATGCCGACCTCCTTCCCCGCCTCACCGGACGGTCCGTTAAAGGATGTCTTACGGCAAGCAGCGTAACAGCGGCCGCAACCGGGCTTTCACCAGGTGCAGCGCGGTGTGAGCGGAGCCACGAGCGGGACGTGGCCCCGGCCACATCGGCGGTCGTCCCGGTTACTCGCGGACGGCGAGGATCATGCCGACGTCGGCGTCGCGGATGGCGGCGGGACGGTTGAGCGGCGCGACGAGGTCGTCCCATCTGCGGAAGCTGGTGCGCCAGCCGTGCGCGGCGAGCCAGGCCTCGGCGTCCGGCCCGAGGCCGCTCAGGTCGCGACCCTCGTCGCTGCGCTCGCCGCCGACCAGCCGTCCGAGTTCGGTGTAGTGCGGCAGATTTCGGTCGACCTGGAAGCGGCCCGCACCGAATTGACTTCCGGGAGCGGAGAGTTCGGTGAGGGTTTCGGCGACCCGAAGTGCGTCGTCGCGGTTCAGGTATCCGAGCGATCCTTCGTCTACCCAGCAGGTCGGCACCTCGGCGCGAAAGCCGTTGGCGTGCAGCAGCTCCGGCCAGTTATCGCGGAGATCGCCAGCGATGACGTTGCGGTCGTGCCTTGGCACCGCGCCCGCCAGTACCGGCTCCTTGAACGCGAACAGTTCCGGCAGATCGATCTCGAAGAACCGAACGTCCGCGGGCAGCGTCAACCGGAACGCTCGGGTATCCAAACCCGCGCCGAGGATGACGATTTGACGGCAACCGTCTTGCACCGCCTCCACCATCCGATCGTCGACCAGCCGGACGCCGACGCTGCGCCCCTCGAAGAACGTGTCCGCCAACGCTTCCAGTCGCGCCCATCGCCGCTCCCCCTCCGGCGTCGCCTCGAAGCTGCGCCGCGCGGCATCGGCGAAGTGTCGCGCCAACGGGTCGTCGTACAGCCGGTCGGGCCTGGCCGATTCCCGCGCCCGAATCACCGCAACCCCGATGGCCGTCATCGCCACACCCGCCATCGGTGCCGCTGGCTGCGCTTCGGTCATGATCCCTCCAAATTAACTTGCCGACCGGCTAGGTATCTCGCCGCAGCCGTCACGCTAGGCTCCAACTAGCCGGTCGTCAAGCAAAGGAGAACCATGGATCGCCGTCGCAGCGACATGCGCGAACGAATCCGCGCGGTGGCGATGGAGTTGTTCTCCGAGCGCGGGTACGAGAAGACCTCGCTGCGCGAGATCGCCGAGCGGCTCGAGGTGACCAAAGCCGCGCTCTACTACCACTTCCGCACCAAAGAAGACATCGTCGCGAGCCTGTCCGACGACCTGCGGCGCGGCATCGACGACATCGTCGCGTGGGCGGCGACCGCACCGACCGGACCTGAACGCGCGCAAGAGATTCTGGTCCGCTACGGCGCGCTGCTGCACGGCATCGGCCGCGACATGGTGCGGTTCATGGCCGAGAACCAGCCCGCCTTCCGGGAACTCGGTTTCGGCGTGAGCCTGCGCTATCAGTTCCGGGTGCTGGCCGACCTGATGACCGAGCCCGACCGTGCGCCGCGGGCGGTTTTTCATGCCCGGCAAGCGCTGCTGGCCATCAGCTGGAGCACCGCCATGATGGGCGATCTGCCGCTGAGCGACGACGAGTGCTACTCGGCTTCGCTCGACATCGCGCGCGATATTCTCGCCAGGAATTGACCGTCGTGTCCGATTGTCGCTAGCACATACGTTCGATTGCGGGTAGATTCGCTCGCATGTCGACACCGCTGCAGGGTTCACTGCTCGACGGGTTCGGTGACACCGAATTCGGGTCGCTTCGTGCCGCGCGGCGCACCGTGCTCGATCGCGGAGCCTGGGTGGATGTGCTGCCCGGCTGGCTGTCGGGCGCCGACGCGCTGTTCGATCGACTGGTCGACGATGTGCCTTGGAAGGCCGAGCGGCGTCCGATGTACGACCGCGTGGTGAACGTGCCCCGGCTGTTGAAGTTCTACGAAGAGCACGAGCCGCTGCCCGATCAGGTACTGGCCGACGCGCGAGCCGCCTTGAGCGAGCACTACCGCCGCGAACTCGGCGAATCGTTCCGCACCGCCGGACTCTGCTACTACCGCGACGGCCAAGACAGCGTCGCCTGGCATGGTGACACCTTCGGCCGCGGCGCGACCCACGACACCATGGTTGCGATCGTCTCCATCGGCGCACCCCGCGCCCTGCTGCTCCGACCACGCGGCGGCGGCGAGAGCCTTCGATTCCCGGTGGGCCACGGCGATCTGCTGGTGATGGGCGGCTCCTGCCAGCGCACCTGGGAGCACGCGGTGCCCAAGACCCGAAAGCCGACCGGACCGCGGATCAGCATCCAGTTCCGTCCGCGCGGCGTGCGCTGACTGTGCGCGAGGCAATACCGGCCTTGACCTCAAGCGTTGTTTAGGTTGAATGCTGAACGGCATGAGCGCAAAGACTTTTGAGCCGCCGGTGGCCGGCGACACGACCGTCGACCACACCGCCGATATCGCGGCCATCAAGCAGATCATCGGCAACGTCGAAACCGCATACAACACCAACGACCCCGAGTTGATGACCGCCGACTTCACGGCGAACGCCGCCGTCGTCAACGCGGTAGGCACGCTGATGACCGGTCGCGACGCACTACTCGAAGCGAACCGCCGTGGACTGTCCGGCTTCCTGAAGAACGAGTACGTCCGCTACGAAGTCACCGACATCACCTTCCTCCGCCCCGACGTCGCCTTCGCCCACAAGCTCGCCCGAGCCACCACCGCCGAAGGCGAACTGATCGACATCGATCACGCAATGATCGCCCTCTATGTCCTGGTCAAGGAAAACGGCCGCTGGTGGACAGCAGCCAGACAGAACACCTTGATCCCCAAAGCCGAATGACCGCTCCCCCCAACGACGCAGCGCCGCAACATCACCGAGGGGTGCGGCGCTGCGCCGAAGGGGGTTCACAGAGTGTGCATACCCCTCACAGGAGTTATAGCTGCTGTGAGGGGTATGGAGATTCTGTGGGACCGACGGGGGGCGGAGCGAAATCCGCGGCAGTCGGGCGGTCGCGGTATCCGGGGATGGTCGCCGCGCATAAAGTGTGTAGCCGCGCACGGTATTGCCAGCAATTCCAGGCGCGGCTACACAACTCGTGCGCGGGCAGGGCTTGCTCGCCGTTGGCAGCGCGGATCCGCACTGGGACTCGGGATCTGCACCCTCACTCGGGATCTGCACCGGGGGCCCTAGAGCGAAGTGCAGATCCCGAGTGAGGGTGCAGCTGTTGCTGACTGGCGCACAACGGTCTGCGGACGGTGTGGGGCGCTGTCGAATCAGGGAAAGCGGGCGCTAGGCGCGGCCAGCGGTGGTCGGCCGTTGTCAGCGGCGGGGATCTGCACCCTCACTCGGGATTCGCACTGGCTATAGGGCCCTAGAGCGAGTGCGAATCCCGAGTGAGGGTGCGGATTTTGTCGATAGCGGGTGTGTTGTTGGCGGGCGGCGGGTGGTAGGCGGAATTTGCCTGCGACGCGGGAGGTGGGGCGCCGTTAGATTGACTGCATGAGCAATCCTGGGGCGGGAGTCCTGGCTGTGATGCCGCTGCATACGATCAGTGAGGTTTATGGCGAGGCTGGTCTGCGTGAACGATTATTGCTGGAGATCGCGGAGTTGCCGGACGCCGGTCAGGTTGTCGAGGCGCTCGACCTGGCCTCGGAATTGCATCGCGACGATCGGTACGGCCGTGAGCCGTATCTCAATCATCTACTGCGAGTGGCGATTCGGATCATCAGCCATTACAAGGTCGCGGACGGCGAGTTGGTCGTCGCGGGTCTGCTGCACGATTCCGTCGAGGATCATCCGGTGGAACTGGCCGGTGATCGACCAGGTCCGCCCACCGAAGCCGCCCTCGCCGAACTCGCGGATCGATTCGGCGAGCGCGTGGCCGAACTGGTCGCGGCCGTCACCAATCCCGAACCGGACCCGTCGATCGACCGGCACCTGCAATATCGCGAGCACGTCGCCGCTAACCTCGACCGTTCCCCGTGGGCCAGGATCATCAAGCTGTCCGACTTCACCGACAATGGTGTCGGCATCCTGTACGCGACCGGCACGGCCATGCACCGGCTCGCCACCAAGTACCGCCCGCTCACCGCGATCTACCGCGACCTCGTCACCCGCCCGGACACCCCCTTGGCCGACGACGTCAAACAGCACATCCTCGACCAACTCGACAGTGCGGACCAACGATTCGAGGCCATCCTGGCCGGCGATTGATCGCCGGTCGTCCTTTCGGATGACATCCGGCCGATATCCGGCCCGCCGGGACCGACCGGCGCGGCACCGGTGGCATCGTGAGGCGCATGCGACTTCGAGGGGCGAGCGGCTTCCTGCTGGCAGCGGGACTTCTGACGTTCCTCGCCTCGGTGCTGACGCTCGTCGGGACGGGCCACACGGCACTGCGCTACTCGGCCGACAACGACGACACGTTGCCACTGTGGATACCTGTGCTGACGGCGTTCGGTGGGCTCGCGGCCGCCTGGCTGGTGCCGCCGAAACCACGCGACGACACACTGCTGCCGGAAGGTCCGCGCGCGACACGTCAGGGCTGGTGGCTTTTGGCCCTCGCACTTGCCTTCACTGTCAGCTTCGCCCTCTCCTCCGGCGGCAACGGCTGGCTGCTCGGCCTGAAACTGCCGCTGCTGCTTGCCATTCCGCTACTGCTCCGATTGGCGTCCTGGCGGGAGTGGTATCGGGTCGACACCCGTGGCCGTTGGCTTCGACCGGCACCCGCGGTACTCACCTTCCTGGCCCTGTTCACACTGTTCGGCCATGGTTACACCGGCGCGCGACCGGACCTGATCGCCGTGCTGTGCGTGTTCGTGCTGAATGCGATGCTGGAGGAGATCTTCTATCGGGTCTGGCTGCAAACCCGGCTGGAAATCAGTCTCGGGCGTTGGCCCGCGATCGTGGTCACCTCGTTGGTGTTCGCCTCCTGGCACGCGGTGATCCAGGGCGGCAACGGTTTCGGCGTCGACCTCGCCAGTGCCTTCGTGCACATCGGCGGATACGGCATCTTCCTCGGCTACCTATGGTCTCGGTACCGAAATCCCTGGCTACTCTTCCTTGTTCACGGCATCATCAACCTGCCCATCCCGATGCTTGCCGCAATGTGGTGACGGCACAGCCTGTTTCAGGGCGTGCGCAACACCGACTCGATCAGTTCGCGAACAGCGTCGAGCAGCCGATCAGTCTCGCCGGATCGGACCATGACTTGCACCAATTCGCTGCCGATCGCGGCGAGCAACAGCCTGCCCACCACCTCGGCATCGAGATCGGGCCGCGCTTCGCGCAGCAGCGCGGTGATGTGGTTGAACCAGAACGCGTGGAACTCGCCGGTGCGCGGATGCGGCGGCTCTGTGCGGTAGGCGACCATGAGCTCCGAGTTGTCGATCACCAACCGCGTCATCGCGTCGAAATAGGCGAGCAGTCGCGCATCGGCCGGTGCGCCGGGGCCCAACGGTGGCGGTCCACTGGTGATCGCGTCCATCAACGCGAGCGCGCTCTCCGCGACCATCTCGTGCAGCAGCCCGGCGCGGCTGCCGAAGCGATGAAAGATGGTGCCCTTCCCCACCCCGGCCGCGGCCGCGACCCGGTCCATGGTGATCGCCTCGGCACCGTGTTCGGCGAGCAGCGCGGTGGTCGCGTCGAGAATCGCGCGCCGGTTACGCGCGGCATCGGCCCGTTCCTTCGGACGCCCGTCGGACATCGCACCCACTTTCGTTGACAACTTGACCGTCGGTCCATATCGTTGCGGGAGTAACTGGACCGACAGTCAATTTATGGAGTTCATCGTGCAGGCAATCGTAATGACGGGAACCGGCGGCCCCGAGGTGCTGGTCCTCCAGGAGGTCCCGGCGCCGCAGGCAGGTCCCGGTGACGTCGTCATCCGCGCCGAGGCGATCCCGGTGCTGTTCCCGGAGACCAAGCTGCGCTCCGGCGAGTTCCCGCTCGGCGTCGAGCCGCCGCTGGTCTTCGGCTTCCAGGCCGCCGGTGTCGTGACCGAGGTGGGCACGGACGCCGATCCCGCACTGCTCGGCCGCCGAGTTACGGTGGCCACCAAGGGTTTCGGCTCGTACGCCGAATTCGTCAGCGCACCAGCTGATTCCGTGACCCTGATCCCGGACGGCCTATCCTCGGTCGACGCGGCCGCCGTCCTGATGAGCGGCTCGGTGGCGCTCCCCCTGCTGGAAACCGCCGCACTCACCGGCACCGAAACAGTGCTGATCGAAGCCGCCGCAACAGGTATCGGCAGCCACCTCACCCAACTCGCCAAGGAGTACGGAGCCGCCCGCATCATCGCCACAGCGGGCGGCCCCGCGAAAGCGGAACAGGCACGCAAGCTCGGCGCCGACGAGGTAATCGATCACAACGACCCCAAATGGCCCACCCGCCTACGCGAAACCCTCAGCGGCACAACCCTGGACGTAGTCTTCGACGCCATCGGCGGCCCCACCGCGCTAGACCTCCTCGACCTCATGACCCCGCTACGCGGCCGAATGCTCAGCTACGGCTGGCTGTCCGGCGCCCCCGCCCAACTGACCGCCACCGACCTGATCACCCGAGGCCTGACCCTCACCGGCTGCGCAGGCCCCGACTGGCTCGCCCAAGTAGCCAACGCCCACACCGCCACCCTGCACCGCGCCGCCACCGGCACCTTGACCCCACTGATCGAAGCAGTCCTCCCCCTCGACCAAGCCGCCCACGCCCACCACCTCCTCGAAGCCCGCACCCCCCTGGGCAAACTCATCCTCCAACCCACCCACAATCCATAGCCCCGCCAACCCGAGCCAGACCCCCTGCCGCGCACGAGTTCTCATCGAGCGCACGAAATCGTCGACCGATTCGCGCGCACCACGACAACAAGTGCGCGGCACACCATCACCGCAGCCGGTACGGCTGCACGCGACCGGGACGCTGTGCATGCCAACGACAGCCCAGGCCAACACAGTGCCGCGCGCCGACTCTCGCACCGCGCACGAAACTGCCAACCGAATCGCGCGCAGCAGGACAAGACGTGCGCGGCGGCCAGCACTGGTTGCGTTCCGTCGCAGACAAGCAGATCTTGCGCACAGAAACGACTAGCCAGCCCAGAGTGACGCCGCGCACCACTTCTCGCGGCGCGCGCGAAATCGCCGACTGAATCATGCGCAGCACGACAACATGTGCGCGGCACACCAACACCGCCGGGCACGGCTGCATTCGACCAGGGCACCGAGCACCCCAACGACAGCCGGGGTGCCGCGCATCGATTCTCGCGCCGCGCACGAAATCGCCGACCGATTCATGCGCAGCACAACGACATGTGCGCGGCGCACCAACACCGCCGGCATGGCTGCGCCCAACGAGGACACAGAGCAGCTCAGCGACAACCTCCTGCCACGCAGCGATTCTCGCGCCGCGCATGAAATCGCCAGCTGAATCATGCGCAGCACGATGGCATGTGCGCGGCGCACCAACACCACGGGCATGGCCGCACCCGACCAGGACACTGAGCACTGCGGCAACAGCGCGGGTAAACATGTTGCCGCGCACCGATTCGCGCGCCGCGCACGAAATCGCCGACCGATTCATGCGCAGCACAACGACATGCGCGCGGCGCACCAACTCCACGAGCACGACCGCACAAGACCAGGACACTGAGTACGACCGCGACAGTGCGAGTAAACATGTTGCCGCGCAACAGTTATCAAGCTGCGCGCGAAATTGCTAGCTGAATCGTACGCGGCAGGAGAACTGGTGCGCGGCGGGTTATGGGGCAGCGCGGCGCGCGAAGGCGGGGGCGTGTTCGGGGCGGATGCCTCGGGCTACCAGGAAGGGTGGGATGCTGCGGATTATGGGGATTTCGCGGAGGACGCGGACCGAGAGGGGAAGCTGGGGGGAGCCTGCGATGTTGATGCCGCCCTCGAGGGCCGGGCGGATCACTCTGGCGTGCAGGAAGCGTTGCATGCCTTGGGTTACCACGGTCGGCAGGGTGCGGCGGCGTTGGACCTTGGCCAGGTCGCGGGTGCCGACAGTTTTCGAGAGCAACGGCGCGGCAAGGATTCTCGCGGCTGCGACGGCGTCTTGGACGGCGAGGTTGATGCCGACGCCACCGACCGGTGACATGGCATGCGCGGCGTCGCCGATACACAGCAGTCCGTCGGTGTGCCAAGTCTTCAGGCGGTCGAGCTGGACGTCGAGGAGTTTGACCTCATCCCAGCTGGTGAGTGCGTCGACGCGGTCTTTGAGCCAGGGCACCGAGTCGGACATGATGCGCATGATGTCGTCGACCGGACCGCGCCGGGCCACCTCGTCGGTGCCTTTGCCAATGAGGGTGGCGCATTGCCAGTAGTCGCCGCGGTCGAGGAGCACCGCGGCCCGATGCGGCGTGACGACCGGGACGGCACCGGCGGGGTCGATCTCGGTGCGCGGCAACCGGAACCACCACACGTCCATCGGCGTCGGCCAGCTCTGCGACGCGAGGCCCGCCACGGCGCGCAGTCTCGAATCACGTCCGTCGCAGGCTACGGTGAGGTCCGCGCGGATCTCTCCGGTACTGCCGTCGACGGTCCGATAGCTGACCCCGGTGACGGTGCCGTCGGTCCGAACCAGGTCGGTCGCTTCGGTATTCATCCGCAGGTGGAAGCCGGGCTCCGCGTCGGCGGACCGCGCGAGCAGGTCGAGCAGGTCCCACTGCGGCACCATGGCGATGTACTTGTGCTTGCCCGGCAGGTGTTGCAGCGAGGCGAAGGTCTGTAGCCCGTTGGCGGTAGCCAGTTGTATCTGATCCAGTTTGCGCGCAGGCAGTTTCGCGAATTCCGCGCCGAGCCCGAGCTCGTCGAGCAGGTCGAGGGTGGTGGGATGCACGGTGTCACCGCGGAAGTCGCGCAGGAAGTCCTTGTGTTTCTCCAGGACGGTCACGTCGACGCCGGCTCGGGCCAGCAACAGTCCGAGGATCATCCCGGCTGGGCCGCCCCCGACCACTAGGCATGTCGTCTGTTCCATCGACTTTCCCTCCTCGGTCATCGCATCGCCGCAAGGTATCGCCTGCTTCACAAATTCTACGCTTGGTGAATTCTTTTCGGGATGGATCAAGTGCCGAGATGGGTTGTCACGGTGCGCAATCCAGGGCGGACCACGATCGACGGCGCGAATCCCGCCGTCAAGGGTCATTGATCAGGCGGCGATGTCCTGCTGCAGGATGAAGAAATACGGCTCACTCATCCCACGCATATCCATCACGCCGAGCAGGGTCTGCTCATCGACCCGCCGGAAGTGATCGACGATCGGCAGGTGGTCGTAGATCATCGCGGCACTGACCACACCGCGATACTCCACATTCCGCAAACGCGCTGTCGGCCTGTGTGTTTGGAACGCGAATCGAAGGTACCCGAGCGCCTTCTTACTCGCCCGCACCCCCGCCATCGGTATCCGCCCGGCCAGCCCGAGCGGCACCCGACGCGGATCGACCGGAAAGATGACGCCGTCGACGGCGAACAACAGCGGATGCACGGTGTCCGCGTCGTCGAACTGCTTGCCGTACCACCCCGACGCGACCAGCACGCCGGCCAGCGCGTGCCCGGTATCGAGTTCATCGCCGCGCCAGCGCCCGGTGGTGATCTCGGCAACCGGGACCGCGTCCAGGCTGTCGAACAACGCCAACGCCTGCTCAGTGCTGCAGCGGTGGGCTCGAAGCGCCGTCAATTCGGCTGCTCCCGTCCCCTTCGTCTCGGCCATGTCCGGTCTCCTCACTACGGTGACGTTGCATCAATGAGACTATCCGTCTGTCATAGCCGCCACGGGCCCGGCGCGGCTCAGAAGGCCGCGTCCAGCGGAAGCTGCCGCACCTCCGGCAGATAGGGATCCAACTCGCCGGACTCGAACCGCGACATGCCGATCACTTGCCAGAACTGCCCTGCGGTATTGCCTTCGAACTTGTACCGACCATCCGGCGCGAGCGCCGCCCAGCCCTCCGACAGTCCGAGCAGTTCCGCACGAATGGTCGGCGCGGTCTCCGTATCCGGGTAATCACCGCCGGGCACTGCCCATAGAATCGCGTTCCCATCGTCGCCCCCACTGGCCAGCAGCCGCCCGGACGGATGAAACGCGAGCGACCACACCTGCCGCTTGTGCCCCTCCATCGTGTGCAGATGACGCCCGGTTGTCATGTCCCACAGGCGAACCACCAGATCCTCGCCACCGGTGGCCAACAGGCCGCTCTGCGGATCGACCGCCGCCGCCCACAGTCGGCCGGTGTGCCGAGTCAGCTCGTGCAGGCCGGCACCGGAGTTCACGTCCCAGATGCGCACCGTCATGTCCCACGAGACGCTGGCCAACCGGTCTCCGTGAAAAACCACCCCGTAGACCCGGTCGCTGTGGCCGTTCAGCTCACGCAACAACCTGCCGGATTCGACATCCCACAGTCGCACCACGGAATCGTCGCAGCCGGTGGCCATCAACGTGCCGTCAGCATCGAACGCGATCGACCGCACCCGCCCGTGATGCTCGGCGCACACCATGTGCAGCGCCCCGGTGGTCCGTGACCAGATGATCACCGTGTCGTCGTCGTTCGCGGTGGCCACGTATTGATCGGTCGGGTCGAAGGCGATCGCCCAGACCGGCGCGGCCTCGACATTGATGTGCCGCTGGAACAGGCCGGTGTCGAGGTTGAGCAGGCTGAGCCTGCCGTCGTTGCCGACCACCCCGAGCTGTTGCGGCTGCTTGCGACTGAACAGCGCCGATTCGAAGGTCACCAGCCGGTCTTCGCTACCGGCCAGCCGCCGAATCTGCTTGACCGTCACCGGATCCCAGAGCCGCACGACACCGTCGTTGCCGCCGGTCGCCAACAGCGTGCCATCGGTATTGAAGGTCACCGACCTGACCTGCCTGCCATGCCCGGTGAGCACGTGCCTGCTCGCCCCGGTCACCGGATCCCAGAGCCGCGTGGTGAATTGGTCGTCGGTGACGGCGAGCTGCCCGCCGTCCGGCCGGAAGGCGAACGGCCAGATCGACCCGGTGTGCGCGGTGATCCGGTGCCGCAGTTCCGCGGTGGCGCTGTCGCGCAGGCAGAGCAGACCCGCGCTGTCGCCGGAGGCGAGCAGATCGCCGGTCGGATCGAAGGCCACCCAGTAGATGGCGGCGTTGTGATCGGACGGCGCGTGCTTCGACTGGCCGGTTTCGACGTCCCAGATGCGCAGTCCCCCATCGGTATCGCCGCTGGCCAACAGCGGCAGTCGCGGATGGAAGGCCAGCGTGTACACCCGCCCGGTGTGGCCGGGCAGCCGACGAATCACCGCGCAGCGCACCGGATCCCACAGCGTGACCATGCCGCGCACATCGCCGACCGCGAGCAGATCACCCGCCGGATTGAACGCGATCCGGAACACCGCGCCCGTCGCGCCGGCGAATTCACCACGCTCGCGACCGGTTTCGACATCCCACAGCCGAACCTTGCCGTCGCGGTAGGCGGCGGCGACCACGCCTTCATGAAAAGCCAAGCTGAAGATCAGCTCCCGGCCGCTGTCCACCGGGACGCACTCGTGCAGCAGATCACCGTCGGGCAGCGACCAGAGCCGCAGCATCCCCTCGGCGTCGCCGGTGGCCAGTAGATCGCCCGCGCGGTTCAGCACCACCGGCCACGGCCATTCGCTGTGCCCGTGCAGGATTCGGCGCAACTCGCCGGTAGTCACGTCCCAAATCCCGACGGTGCCGTCGCTGGACCCGCTGATCAGCACGGTATCGGTGTAGGCGACCGCGAACGAGCGGTTGCGATGTCCCTGCAGGGTGCGCAGCGGCAGCCCGGTCTCGGTGTCGCAGATCAGCACGCCGCCGTCGTCGCTGCCGATGGCCAGGGTGCCGCCGTCCGGGCTGTAGGCCAGCGGCTGCGGCAACCGGCCGTGCCTGGCATGGAATCCGTGCCTGACTCCGATTGCGGCAGGGGCGAATTCGGTCCTGGCGACCGAACCCGGCACCCAGGCGGCGCCGCGCAGATCGGTGTCGGCCGGGGTGCCGGTGACGTCGAGCAGTGCCGCCCGGTTCCAGCGACTGCCGGTTCCCAGTGACCCGGTCAGGTCCGTACGGGCCAGCCGCGCCCTGGTGAAATCGGCCTCGGTCAGGTCCGCGCCGACCAGGCTCGCCTCGTCCAGCCGGGCACCGACCAGCCGCGCGCCGCGCAGGATCGCCCGGTCCAGGTTCACCCCGACCAGCCGCGCGCCGGTCAGGTCCGCGCCGGTCAGGTCGACCTGCTGCATGTCGCGATAGGAGAGGTCCTCGCCCACCAGGATCGCGCCGCGCAGGTCGGCGGTCGGCGCGGTCCGCAGGCGGGTGGTCAGCCGGATCGCGTTGGTCCGCGAGACCTCGTCGGCGACCGGGTCATCGAGCACCGCGTCGGCCCAGCTACGCGCGACCCGGATATCGGCGAGGTCACACAGGAAGTCGATGGACAGCTGCGAGAGCAGGGCGTGCGAGAGCTGCGGCGGTGTGGCGACACCTGCCCCGAACTGTTCGGCGATGTGGTTCGCGACCAGCCATTCGGTCACCGACGAGTGGATGAAGCCGAACAGATTGTCCTCGGTCCGCACCAGCAGGCTGCCGGAGCCGATGGCGTGCGCCGACTGCTGCACCGACATCCGATTGGCGCCGGTCATCTCCACGAGACTCTGTGCCACCTCGGTCAATTCGGCCAACCGCAGATAAGGTTCGCCGGTCTCCCAGATGCGCAACGCGAATTCGGTGACCGCGAGCCACAATTCGTGCAGGCCGAGGCCGGGCAGCGAACCTGCGGTCGCCGCGGTGCGTCCCGTCTCGTAGGACAGCCAGGATTCGAGGATCTCCCGATACAGCCCGGCCGCGCCGACGGCCTGCTGCGCGCCCGCCGCGGCCCGCAGCCGCCGCTCGTCCAGATCGGCGATGAAGCTGAGCATGCGCGGATTCTGGGCCAGCCCGAGCAGGTCCTCGATGCCGGTGATCAGCCGCATCCTGGCGTCGGCGCGCTGCACGTCGCCGTCGTAGCGGTTGGTGAGGAACGCGTGCACCTGCGTGGGCGCGAAGTCCTCGATGTTGAGGATCTGCCGGTCCTGCAGCAGCCCGACCCGCTCCCCCAGCGCGGTCAGCACCTGCGCGCGCGACTCGAAATGCTGTGTGCGGCTTGCGACTATGATCTTCGCCTTGCCGACCGCCGCCTGCAGCAGCGTCTCCAGATGGTCGGCGGCGAACTCGTAGCTGATCCTGGTGACGAGTTCGTCGAAGCCGTCGAACAACAGCACCACGCGTCCCTCACGGAGCATGTAGCGCAACGCTTTCAGGTCGATCCGGTCCTCGCCGTGATTGGCCAGGTGCGCGGCGACCAGGGCGTCCACCGAATGCGTCTTGTCCAGTGTGCGCAGGTCGATCAGGATCGGGAACAGCACGGGCATGGTTTCGGTGATGCGGCGGGCCAGCTCGTGCAGCGCGAAGGTCTTGCCGCGGCCGAAATCGCCGAGCACCAGCACGAACCGGCCGTGATCCGCCGCGACCAAGCGCAGCAGCTCGGCGACGAGATCGTCGTGGACCAGTTGATCACCGTGTTCGAGCATCCGGAAGCGTTGCGGCACATAGAGATCAGGCGGGTAGCGACGGTCGTTACGCAGCCGCTCGACCTGCTTGGCGAGGTAGTCGTCCAGGTCGAGCAGCCCCTGGAACTCGGTGAAGCTGCGCACCCGCAGGCCGTGGCTCGCGGCCTCGTCGCGCAGCGAACGCGGTGGCGGCGCACCGCGATAGACGAGCTCGGAGCCGTATTCCGGGTCGTTGCCGAGGAACTCCTCGACCACCTGCCTGGTCATGTCGCCGACGTGCACGCCGACCCGCCACTGCGCGGTGACGTCGTCGCGCTGATGGGTGATGAACAGGTGCGGCGGATCGGTCTCGACGCGGCGAATCTTGGCATCCGGGTAACGGGTTTCACACACCTCGGCGACGCGCTCCAGCAGTCGGCCGTGCGGGTCGACGATGGCGGGGGTTTCCGTGACGGGCTCGTCCGGGCCGGTGAGCTCCGGCATCGTGTTCGAGGCAAGTGCGGCAACGGCATTGGCCCACGGCGAGGCCAGGCGTGCGGTGGGATCCGCGGGATGTGTTGCGGTGGCCGAGTATCGGGCGAGGCCATCGGTGGTCAGGTGGATGATCTCGTCGCGCCCCGCCGCCCCCGCGGGGATGACGGGCAGCCTGCCGTCCAGCCGATCCAGGTGCGGCCCACCGGGACCCGGGCCGTGCAGCAGCAGGTTCAGCCGGCCGCCGAGCAGCCGGGACAGCGTGTCCGCATCCCGCAGTAGCGCCGGATCGCGGGGCGAGGCGGCCGGACCGGGCAGCGGGTCGTGCCGGACCACCCCCAGCCGCAGCCAGCCATTCTCCTCGAACGGGCGCAGGCGCTCCGCGAACCAGGCCGCCTGAGGTTCACCGATCCGGCCATAGTCGTCGTCGGGCAGGTGGCTCGCGGCCATGGTCGAGTTCAAACCCGCTACCACCACCCGCAATTCGGGGATCGGGAACAGCGTCCACGGCTGGCCGACGTCGAACACGAGATGGTCGAGGCCCTGGTACAACTCGGCAAACAGCCGCGCGTACTGCTCGAGCTTCGGGAAGTAGGGCGGCTGCGGTTTGCGTTCGCGCGCTTCACAATTCAGGAAATAGGCGTGACAGGCGACCTTGGAGACGTCGTGGTTGCCAGGCACCACGATCAGCCGGTCCGGTTCGAGACCGAGCAGCACGCGCAATCCGGTCAGGAAGGTAAGCGCCTCGTCGACCTCGCGCGGGCGGCCGGATTCGGTGAGATCGCCGGTCACCACGATCATGTCGGGTTTCGGCACGCCCTGGTCGACCAGCTGGGTGACGTTCGCGTAGATGCGCGACTGCAGTTCGCGGGCGGTGCTCGGTTCATCCTGCGCGAACAGGCCGCGCCCGAAGCGCGGGCCTGCCACGTGCAGCACGCTGACGCCGGAGCGGTGCTCGTCGCGGGGCACGCCGCCCGGAAAGGCCGGGGCCGCAACGGGAGTGCGCCGGTTCAGCGGGGACTCGACTGGGCCCGCCTCGTCCTCGGCGGTGTAGCGGTCCGGTAGCGCGGCGGTGCCGAGTTCGTTCGGGAACCGCGGTTCGTGCTGCGGTTTCCCCCGGCCCGCGAGCAGGTGCCGGACCCGCTCCATCAGGATGCGGCGGGCCTGCTCATCGGTCGGCACATCGACCAGGTCGATGTAGGTGAGCGTGGCGAGCAGGCCCTCCAGCGCACAGTCGGCGATGCGGATCGGCAGCAGCTTGCCGGGATCGGTGCGGAACGCGGCCTGCCATTCCATTGTCCCGTAACGCGATTGGAGATAGTTGTCGGAGAGCACCGCGAGCACGACCGCCGAATCGCGCACGCCGCGATCCATGAAGTCGATGAAGTTGGTGCCGGGCACGAAGTCCCAGGCCTGGATCAGGGTGCGATAGCCGGCGCTTTCCAGTTGCCAGGCCAGCCAGGTGGCCCACCGCTCATCCGCTGGGGAGTAACTGATGAAAAAGTCCCGCGCCCGCCCGCCCTGCTGTGTCACGCCCCCAGTATGGCCTAGGCCAATAGCATGGCAGGCGTGCCCGAACAGGTCGACTCCTCCGAACGAAACGCCACGGCGGCGCCGTCACGCCCGCGCTGGGGCCTGAGCGTGCTGGACTGGGTCCGGATCGGGCTGCTGCTCGCCGGGCTGTTGTGCGTGCTCACCGGGCTGTTGCCGCGGCACGAGGCCGCCGACAACATGCGCCGCATCGGCCCGCTGCTGCTGTTCCTCGGCAGCGTGATCGTGCTGGCCGAACTCACCCGCCAGGCCAAGGTGTTCGATGTGATCGCGCACCGGCTCGCCATCCTCGGGCGGGGTTACTATCCCGCGCTGTTCGTGCTGTGCGTGCTGTTCGCGTCGGCCACCACGATCCTGCTGAACCTCGACACCACGGCCGTGCTGATCACCCCGGTGATGCTCGCGCTGGCCGGACCGGCGCGCATCCCGCCGCTGCCGCTGGCCATGACCACCGTCTGGCTGGCCAATACCGCCAGCCTGCTGCTCCCGGTCTCCAATCTCACCAATCTGCTTGCCGCGAACCGGGTCGCGCTGACGGCAACCGGGTTCGCCGCGAAAATGTGGGCGCCCCAGCTCGTTTCGGTGACCGCGACGATGCTGTGCCTGTGGCTCTGGTATTGGCGGCGCGGACGCCGCGACACCGACCGCTACCTGCCGCCGGAGCCGGTCCGGCCGGCGAACGCGAAGGAACGGGTGCTGCTGTACACCACGGCGGCCGCCTGCCTGCTGTTCATCGTCGCGATTCCGTTCGTCGGCAACAGCATCGGCGTCGCGGCGACCGTCGCCGCCGTCATCGCGGTGGCCGCCTTCGCCGTCTTCGACCGTGCGTCGCTGCGGTTTTCGCTGATCCCCTGGCGGCTCTTGGTTTTCGTCGTCGGACTGTTCCTGGTGGTCCCCACGCTCGGCCGCCTCGGACTCTCCGATCTGATGCACACGCTGATCGGATCGGATTCCGGCGCGGCGGGGGCCTTCCGTGCGGCGGGCGCGGGCGCGACCCTGTCCAATATCGCCAACAACCTCCCCGCCTACACCGCGGGCGAGGCGGTCGTGCCGCCCGAAAACCACAACCAGCTACTGGCCTTGCTCATCGGCACCAACATCGCCCCGATCGTCACCCCGTGGGCCTCCCTCGCCACCCTGCTCTGCCTGGAGTTCTGCCGCACCCACAACGTCCGGGTCCCCATGCTCCGCTTCGTCCTCACCGGCCTCGGACTCGCCGTGCTCGGCACTACCGGCGCGGTGGCGGCGCTGCTTATCATCGGATAGCAGCAGTTTCGGAGGGGGAATCACCCATGGTCAACGTCGACTTCACCGTGACCAACGTGTTCGACATCAGCGGACGCGGCGTAGTGATGGTGGCAGGCCGCCTGGCCGCCGGCGTCATCGAGGCGGGCGACGTCCTGTACGACTCGGTCACCGGCGCACGAATAACCGTGGCGGGCTTGGAATTTCACGGCGGCCGCGAACCCGACGAACACGTACTGGTGGTACCCGCCAACGAGGTCGACCGCATCCACATCGACCAGCATCTGACCGATCAACGCCCCGACGACGGACTCACCCGAACCCCGCGCCTGGTGCGCATCCTCGACGCCGCCCCCGATATCGCCAGAGCGCAAGGCCACGATTACGTCGGCGTCGAACACCTGATGCTCGCCATCCTGTCCGACCCGGACGCGGTGCCGACCCAGCACCTGCGCAAGCTGGGCTTGGACCCGGACAATATCGCTGAAACGTTGCAGGAGTCGCTCCGGGACAGCCGGCCGCGTTGAACGATTCGACGAACCCCGGCGCAGTCAGCCGGGTAGACCGGTGACGGTCACTTCCGCGGCGGACTTCACCAACAGCGTGAGGTCGGACATCATTTCGGAGCTGCCTGCGATGAAATCTACTTCACCGGTGGGTAATTCGAGGCGTTCGTCGAGGGTCGCACCGTGGAAGTCGGTGATATGCATGCCGGATTCACGGGCAAGAAGCGCGCCTGCGGGGAGATCGATCAGACCGGCTCGGTAGCCGACGAAGCCGTCGATGTCGCCATTACTCAGCATGACCCAGCACAGCAGGGGCGACCAGAGTTGGATCAGGCGGCGCGAGGCCGATTCGAGAGTGAGGCGCAGGGCGCGGGCCGTGGGATCGGCGCGGGTGACCGGGTAACCCTGCAGCCAGGCGAGGACGGGGGCGGAAGCGGCCGGGCGGTGCGCCGGGTGCCACAGCGGGCCGTTCGGGCCGTGCGCGCCGCGGCCGCGAATGGCGGTCCAGGTGCGGTCGGCGATCGGTTCGTGCACGACGCCGAGGACCGGTGTTCCGTTGTGGCACAGCGCGATACCGACGGTGCAGACCGGCAGGCCGATGGCGATGTTGTTGGTGCCGTCGAGCGGGTCGATCACCCAGCACCAGGCGTCGTCGGCGTTGTCGAGAACACCGGATTCCTCGGCGAGGATGCCGTGCGCGGGGAAGGCGCGGCGAATATGGCGCAGGATGATCTCTTCGGCCAGCAAGTCCAGGTCGGTGACCACATCACCGGTCGGGTCCTTGGTGCTGATGGTCAGCGCCTCCAGCAGCCCGGAGCGGATCGCGTGGCCCGCCTCGACGGCCGCGGCGACGGCGACACCCGCCGCCAGGTCGAGCAGTGTGTCCGGCATTACCTGGTTCATCACGTCGCCCGCTCGCATCGGTTCTCCAGTTCCTTCGGCAGGGGTTGGTCCTGCAGATGGGCGAGCACGGTGTGCGCCGCGCGCCGGGTTTCGTTGGCGGTGCACAACGTTCGATGCACCCAGTGGTCGGTGGTGGCGAGCGTGCCGAGCGATAGATCGGGACGGCCGCGGTTGTCCTCGCCGAGGACGACGGTGGCCGCCTCGCCGTGCACGTCGGACACGTGGAACGCACCGTGTGGCAGCGTATACACCTCGCCCGTGTGGAAGTCCTCGCGGGAGCGCGTCCGGTAGGTGACCAGGCGTTGCGTCGCGTGCACCAGGTCGCCGTCCGCGGCGCTCTGGATCTCGAACAGGCGATGGGTGGGCTGCGCCGGGGCGCTGAGGATTTCGATGATCTCATTACCGACGGTGCCGTACAGCACGGTGCTGAGCAGGTCCCAGCTGTGCGCGTGCACCTTCGACGTGGTCGGTTCGGCGCGCACCCCCTCGGTCCAGACGTGCACGCAGATGCCGAAACCGTCACCGCGCCACGCGGGAAAACACAAGAAGCCCAACGGATGCCGGACCGCGAGCAGGTCCGAACTTCCGTCGACGACACCCGCGAGGACGTCGCGGGCCCACCTTCGCACCGCGGCCCCGGTGTTATCGGAGCCGATCAGCGTGCGCAGGCGGGCGTATTCGTTCACTAATACGGGTTCCTCGGTTGGAGCGCGCGACGCACGATGTCGGCTACGTCGCGATCGGTGAACGCGGCCGGGAGCTCCAGGGATAGCAGCTGGAACAGGCTACGCACCTGGTCTACGGTCGGCTCGTCGGACAGCGGCAGTTCCTCGCTGCGGCTCAGCGGGACCTGACGGGTCTGCTTGAAGCTGGCGACCAGTTCGCGGTTGAAATCGCGGTAATACGGCTTGCCTCGCTCGAACATCAGCGCCGGCGTGTTCGGATTGTCCTGGGTGACAATGACGCAGCTGGACGACAGGTCCCAGCGGAACGTCGTCATCACCGTCGACAGGCCGACGTCGATGGTCAGGAAGGTGAACCGCTGCCGGTACCAGCAGGCGGCCAGCACGGTGGCGAACGCTTCCTTGCGGGTGCGCTCGGTGGTCCACAGCTCGCCGGTGCGGTCGGCCTCGGGCGAGAGCGAGGAACGGAACTGGGCGTAGGTCTTGCACAGCACTTCGTTGGTCGGGTCGAGGATCTCCAGCTGCATGCGCAGCGGGCGCTGTTCGCGCCGCGCGTTCTCCACGCATTCGCGCAGCGTCACTGCCCGGATGTAAGTTCCGGTGCCGCCCTTGAAGATCCACTGCTCGGTGCCGCGCCGGGCGACAGTGTGCGCGTGGCCGATCTCGGGCCCGAACAGCAGCTGCACCGAATTCGCGTCGCGCATCGCCTTGGCCGACAGGTGCCGGTCGCGCAGCAGCGTGGTCGCGAGCAACGCGAGGACGAGCAGCACCGCCGCATTCACGTTGTCGGTGGGGATCACGTCCAGGACCGTGAGCAAACCGACGGTCACGGCGAGCACCAGCGCGACGAAACCATCGACGTTGTTACGCAACCAGATCAGCAACCGCGCCATGCAGCCCTCCCCTCTGTTCTCCCCAGGATAGAGGCAGCCGGTCGGCGGCCGCGAAGGAAACCAGAAGTCGTGCGCGCCAACGGCAATGCTCGCGGGCGTGGTCCACGCCACAGCGGGGCGGCTTGACCTCGAGTGCGGTTGAGGAAACAGGATAGGAATCGGTCGTCGAGTTACCCATTCGACGACAGCAGGCCCGGATGCTTCGGCATCCCGCTCCCGTCGGTCCCGTACACCCCCGGCGGGAGCGCAAAGGGCCCGCGCGAACGAGAAACCGCCCACCTTCTGACGTCAGAAGGCGGGCGGCTGGGTTGAGCTCAGTTCGGAGTGGTGGATTCCCACTCGTAGACAGTGACTTCCGACGAGCCGGTGGTGTGCACCGGGTCGGCGAACGCGAGTTCCCGTGCGGCGTCCAGGTTTTCGGCAGCGATGAAGTACGCACCGCCGGTGCCGTCGGTGAAACGCGCACTCTCCACCAGTTGACCGCGCTCGCTCAGCTGCTGCAGGAAATCCTTGTGCGGCTGGAGCACGGCGGTGTCGAAGCGCGGCGTGCGCATCGCCAGCACGAGGTACTTCTTCACGCGTCGGCCTCCGGGCGCGACACGCGGGTGGCGGCCGCGGCGGCGCGGACCTGCGGCGCGATCAGCACCACCTGGCCGAGCACGCCGTTCACGAACGACGGGGAGTCGTCGGTGGACAGCTCCTTGGCCAGCTCCACCGCCTCGTCCACCGCGACGACCGGCGGAACATCGTTGGCGTGGAACAACTCCCACACCGCGATGCGCAGGATGGCGCGGTCGACGGCGGGCAGCCGGGACAGCTCCCAGTCCTTGAGATAGGACTCGATGGTGCCGTCGACCCGATCGAGGTCGTCGGCGACGCCCTCGACCAGCGTGTGGGTGTAGGCGTGCACCGGCGCGACGGCCTGATCGCGGGTGGCCAGCTCGACCCGCTCATCGAGCAGGTCGGCCGGGTCCACGTCGCGGGCTTCCGCCTCGAAGAGCAGGTCGACGGCCCGGCGGCGGGCTTTGTGCCGCGTGCCGAGCTTCTTGAAGGACTTCTTGTCTACCGGCTGTTCAGCCACAGTCACCATTATCTCAGTCGAGGCAGGGCGATCAGGCGTTGACTCGGCCGAGGTAGCTGCCGTCACGCGAATCGATGCGCAGCTTGTCGCCGGTGTTGATGAACAGCGGGACCTGCACCTCGGCGCCGGTCTCCAGGGTGGCGGGCTTGGTGCCGCCGGTGGAACGGTCGCCCTGCAGGCCGATGTCGGTGTGCTGCACCTCGAGCTCGACCGTGACCGGGAGCTCGACGTACAGCGGTGCGCCCTCGTGCGTGGCGACCTGCACGGTCATGTTCTCCAGCAGGAAGCGCGCGCCGGGACCGATGGTCTGCTCGGAGATGGAGATCTGGTCGAAGGTGTCGCCGTCCATGAAGACGTAGTCCGAGCCGTCGTGGTACAGGTAGGTCATGTCGCGGCGGTCGACCGTCGCGGTCTCCACCTTGACGCCCGCGTTGAACGTCTTGTCGACGACCTTGCCGGACAGCACGTTCTTCAGCTTGGTCCGCACGAACGCGGGGCCCTTGCCCGGCTTGACGTGCTGGAATTCGATAATCTGCTGCAGCTGATTGTCGATTTTCAGCACAAGGCCGTTCTTGAAGTCGCTGGTGTCCGCCACTGTCCTCGGATCTCCTAGTTCGTAAACAACGTGTTGGTCAACCGGCGTCATTCGACGACGGTCAGGTCTTTGCTGGTGTTGGTGAGCAACTCCGGGCCCCCTTCGCGCACCACGAGCGTGTCCTCGATCCGGACCCCGCCGCGGCCGGGAAAGTACACACCGGGTTCGACGGTCACCGCCACGCCAGCAAGAAGTGTACCGGTTCCGTTTTTGGCGATGCCCGGCGCTTCGTGGATCTGTAGTCCCACCCCGTGTCCGAGGCCGTGCACGAACAGTTTGCCGTGTCCGGCGGCCTCGATCACCGAGCGCGAGGCCGCGTCCACTTCGTCGACCTGCACGCCGGGTCGCAGCGCCTCGCGTCCGGCCCGCTGCGCGGCCTCGACCAGTGCGTACACCTCACGTTGCCAGTCGCTGGGCCGGCCGAGGACGAGGGTGCGGGTCATGTCCGAGTGGTAGCCGCCGATCAGCGCGCCGAAGTCGAGTTTCACGAAATCGCCGGTGGCGAGCACGGCGTCGGTCGGCCGATGGTGTGGGACAGCCGAATTCACGCCCGCGGCGACGATGGTATCGAAGGACACCGCGTCGGCGCCGTGTTCGAACATGGCCCATTCCAGGTCTCTGGCGACCTGCTTCTCGGTGCGGCCCGGGCGTAGCAGCCCGCGTTCGAGCAGGGTGGCGAGACCGGCGTCGCCCGCCGCGCAGGCGGCCGCGAGCTGGGCGATCTCGTAGGCGTCCTTGACCATGCGGAGTTGCTCGACCAGGCCGGGGGTGGCGACGAACTCCAGTCCGGTGCACTGCTCGATGAAGCCGCGGTGCTGATCGACGGTGACGATGTGGCTCTCGTAGCCGGTCCGGCCGAGCTGCCATTCGCCGGCCAGTTCGATGATCCGGCGGGCGGTGGCCTTGGCGATCTCGGCCCGCAGGTCCGGGACCTGCTCGGCGACCTGGGTCTGGTAGCGGCCGTCGGTGCAGATGACCGTGCGGTCCTCGGCGTTGCGCATGTCCCAGGAATGCACGAGTAGCGCCGCGTTGGATCCGGTGAATCCGGTCAGGTACCGGAGATTCACCAGGTCGGTGACCAGCAGGGCGTCTACCCCGTTTTCCACCAGCAGACTCCGCAGCGCGCCACGCCGCGCGGCGTAGTCGGGTCTATGGCCCGCGTGATCAGCACACATGGTTCAAAGCTACCGCCGACACGCCGTATCTCCGCATACAACACGTGTACCGGCCGCTGCCACTGCGCCGACCTCGTGGTGCTGCTCTTGGTGGCTGCGGCGGAATGCCGTTGGCGCTGGCCGTTTTCCGTACCGGACGGCATGCGGAGAGCGGTTGTTCACATGTCGGGAAGCTATCCACATTCGGGGGCAGCGGGGTTGTCTCGCGCCACGATCGGACCAGAGTGGACGGCATGCCGAAAGTTGCCTTCGCCGCCCTCCTCGCGTGGTGTGTTGTGTTGAGCGTCATCGATTTTCGGCAGCGGCGGTTGCCGAATTCGCTGACCGGATGGGGTGCGGTCGCGGTGTTCGCATACGCCTTGTCCACAGCTCAATACACAGCCGCTTTTGTCGGTTCCGTACTACTCGCAGTGCCATATCTGCTGGTGCACCTGGTCCTGCCCACTGCCTTCGGTGCCGGCGACGTGAAGCTCGCCGTCGGCTTGGGCGCGGCGGCGGCCCTCGGCGGCGGACCCGTGTGGGTGTGGTCAGCACTGGCTGCGCCCTTGCTGACCGCGTGCGCCGGAGTTGCCGTGCTCGGGCTGCGTCGAATCCGAACGCCGACCGACCTACCCGACGCATCCCGGCGAATCGTGATACCGCATGGGCCCGCGATGTGCCTGGCAACGGTATGCGCACTGGCTACTGCGAGTGCCGGATGATCGGGCGACTGCGCGTCCTCCGAAACGAGGCGCCGCACGCAGGTACCGCGTGCCTGGCAACAGGTATGCGCCACAGGAATGGCCGGGCAATCGGCCCGCATCGACTCCGCGCGTCTGCCGACCTGACGCGCCGCACAGTCCTGCCAGGTGTCTGGCGACGGTTGGGCGCGCTGGCCACCGCGAGTGCCGGACAATGGAGCGGCACCGACTCCGGGCGCCCGCCGAATCGCCCCACTGAATCGTGGTATCGCAGTGCCTGCCCTCTGCCTGACGACGGCACCCGCGCTGGCCGATGCGGGTGCCGGATGGATCGCCGGGTTGCCGCCGTCGCAGGCCAGGCGCGGCACGAGCGGGATGCGACGGGGCGGGCGTTCGGCCATCGTCATGGGCTACGTGCGATACGCGAGCGGGTGCGCGCGGACCGCACTGTGCCGAACGTGCCCGCCATCACGGCGGGCCGCGTGCCGGAGCAGCCGCGCCGACATGGGAAGATGGTGGGCGTGTTGCGCTGGATAACTGCCGGAGAATCCCACGGTCCCGCTCTCGTCACCATCCTCGAGGGGATGGTGGCCGGTGTCGAGGTCACGTCCGACGAGATCTCCGCGCAGTTGGCGCGCCGCAGGCTAGGGTACGGCCGCGGCGCCAGGATGAAGTTCGAGGCCGACAAGGTGACCGTCGTCGGCGGCGTCCGGCACGGCCGCACCATGGGCGGCCCGGTCGCCATCGAGATCGCCAACTCCGAGTGGCCGAAGTGGACGACGGTCATGTCCGCCGACCCGGTCGACCCGGACGAGCTCGCCGAACTGGCCCGCAACGCCCCGCTCACCCGGCCGCGCCCCGGGCACGCCGACTACTCCGGCATGCTCAAGTACGACTTCGACGACGCCCGCAACGTGCTCGAGCGGGCCAGCGCCAGGGAGACCGCGGCGCGCGTCGCGGCGGGCACCGTGGCACGGAACTTCCTGCGGCAGGCGTTCGGCGTCGAGGTGATCTCGCACGTCGTCTCGATCGGCACCGCGCAGAACACCACCGGTGTGGTGCCGACCGCCGCGGACCTGGCCGCCATCGATGAGAGCCCGGTGCGTTCGTTCGACAAGGACGCCGAGGCCGCGATGATCGCCGAGATCGAAGCCGCCAAGAAGGACGGCGACACCCTCGGCGGCGTCGTCGAGGTGGTCATCGACGGACTTCCGGTCGGGCTCGGCTCGTTCACCAGCGGCGAGAACCGGCTCGATTCGCGACTCGCGGGCGCGCTCATGGGCATTCAGGCCATCAAGGGCGTCGAGGTCGGCGACGGTTTCGAGACCGCGCGCCGCCGCGGCAGCCAGGCGCACGACGAGATGAAGCCCGGCACCGACGGTGTGCTGCGTTCCACCAACCGGGCCGGCGGCCTGGAGGGCGGCATGACGAATGGCGAGGCGCTGCGCGTGCGCGCCGCGATGAAGCCGATCTCGACGGTGCCGCGCGCACTCGCGACCGTCGACATGACCACCGGCGAGGAAGCCGTCGCCATCCACCAGCGTTCGGACGTGTGTGCCGTGCCCGCCGCGGGCGTGGTCGCCGAGTCCATGGTCGCGCTGGTCGTCGCGCAGGCCGCGCTGGAGAAGTTCGGCGGCGACTCGCTCGGCGAGACCCTCGGCAACATCACCAGCTACGTCAAGCGGATCAGCGACCGCCCGCACAACGCGCCCGCTGACACCAGCACGCCATGATCGTGCAGACCGATCCGCGCGCGCCGCGCGTGGTGCTGGTCGGACCGCCGGGCGCGGGGAAAACGACGATCGGCCGCAAGCTCGCCAAGGAACTCGGCGTCGAGCTGTACGACACCGACGCGGGCATCGAGCGGGAGACCGGTCGCACCATTCCCGAAATCTTCGCCACCGACGGCGAACCCGAGTTCCGCAAGATCGAGGAGCGGGTGGTGCGCCGTGCGATCCTGGCCGAGCGCGGCGTCGTCTCGCTCGGCGGCGGTGCCGTGCTGTCCCAGGACACCAGGGCGCTGCTGCGCAACCGCACCGTCGTCTACCTGGAAATCAGTGTGGGCGAAGGACTCCGCCGCACCGGGGCGAGCACCAACCGGCCGCTGCTCAACGGCGCCGATCCGGCCGCCAAGTACCGCGAGCTGATGCGCAAGCGTCGCCCGCTGTACCGCGAGGTCGCCTCGGTTCGGGTGCGCACTGACGGTCGCAGTCCCGGTCGCGTGGTCAAAATGGTGCTGGCCAAACTCGGCGTCGAACCCATGGAGCCGAGCACCGGGACCGACGTCGACTGCGCGGATCTGTTCGAGACCACGCAGGCAACGACCACCGCGGGCGAGAATGGCGGAACTCCGCAGGGCAGCAGCCGATCCCGGGCCCGGCGGCGGGCGCGGGCACGGGCCGCCGCGCGCCGAGCGGCGGCCGCGCAGGAATCGGCCGAAGCATCCGGCGAGTCGAATCCGACGGGGAAGACCGCCGCGAATGCGAGTGGCCGGAGCTGGCGCTCACGTCGCGCCGAGGCAGCCCACACCGACGCGGCCTCGGCCGGCGGCCCAACAGCCGAAGCGTCCGACGGCCTAACAGCGAAGTCCGCTGACGGTTCGAGCTCGACCGCGCGAAGCTGGCGTGCCCGTCGCGCGGCCGCGCAGGAAGCGGCCGCACCGAGCGAGGCCGACGGAACAGCCAAGCCGGACGGCACGGAAGAACAGAGCAAAAGTTCGCGATCCAGCGGCCGGGCCAGGCGCGCCCGTGCGCGGCGAGCTCGTGTGCGGGCCCGCAAAAACCAAGAAGCATCAACAGAATCGGAGCAGCAGACGTGAGCGAGCGCAGCGAGCGAACCACAGACACAGCACCATCTGGCGCGACGGAGCCGAGCGTCAGCGAGGCGCAGTCGTGACAGAGCCGAATCGTCTCGAAGTTCGTACCGCGAATCCGTATCCGGTGATCATCGGTCGCGGTCTGCTCGGTGAGCTCGTCGAGGCGGTCAACGGCGCCACGAGCGGCGTGCGCTCGGTCGCGATCTTCCACCAGCCGCCGCTCGCCGAGACCGCCGAGGCGGTGCGGAAGGCCTTGGCCGACAGCGGCCTCGACGCGCACCGCATCGAGATCCCGGACGCCGAGGCGGGCAAGGAACTCGCCGTCGCCGGCTTCTGCTGGGAGGTGCTCGGCCGGATCGGCTTGACCCGCAACGATGTCGTGGTGAGCCTCGGTGGTGGCGCCGCCACCGACCTGGCCGGTTTCGTGGCCGCCACCTGGATGCGCGGCGTGCAGATCGTGCATGTGCCGACCACGCTGCTGGCCATGGTCGACGCGGCCGTCGGCGGCAAGACCGGCATCAACACCGAGGCGGGCAAGAACCTGGTCGGCTGCTTCCACGAGCCGGCCGCCGTGCTCGTCGACCTGGCCACGCTGGAAACCGTGCCGCGCAACGAGATCGTGGCGGGCATGGCCGAGATCATCAAGGCCGGTTTCATCGCCGACCCGGTGATCCTCGACCTGGTCGAGCGCGACCCGCAGGCCGCCCTCGACCCGACCGGCGATGTGCTGCCCGAGCTGATTCGGCGCGCGATCCAGGTGAAGGCCGACGTGGTCGCCGCCGACCTCAAGGAGGCCAGCCTCCGCGAGATCCTCAACTACGGCCACACCCTCGGCCACGCGATCGAGCGCCGCGAGCGCTACCGCTGGCGCCACGGCGCCGCCGTCGCCGTCGGCCTCGTCTTCGCCGCCGAACTCGGCCGCCTGGCCGGTCGCCTCGACGACGCCACCGCCGACCGCCACCGCGCCATCCTGGAAAGCGTCGGCCTGCCAACAACTTACGACGCCGACGCCCTCCCCCAACTCCTCGACACCATGCAAACCGACAAGAAAACCCGCTCCGGCGTCCTCCGCTTCGTCGTCCTCGACGGCCTCGCCAAACCCGGCCGCCTCGAGGGCCCCGACCCCACCCTCCTCGCCGCCGCCTACTCCGCCATCCTCCGCGAAGGCACCCCCACCACCGGCATCCTGCTGTAACCACCCCGCGCACCGATTCGCCTCCAGCGCACAGCATCACCGACAATTTCCCGCGCGGCATACCAATCCACACGCGGCACGCCAATCCACGCGCGGTGCGTCAGGTCGCGCGCGGTGCGTCAGGTCGCGCGCGACCCTGCCGTATGCCGAGCTGCGCACGAACTCGCTCGCCGCGCACGAATTTGCCGACAATCTCATACGCGGCATACCAATCCGTGCGCAGCGACGCGGGGCGACCGAGCTGCGCACGCATTCTCCGGACGCGCACGATTTCGCTGACGATTTCGTACGCAGCACACGGATTCGTACGCAGCCAGCCGTCTTCCGCGCCGCGCACGAACTCGCTCGCCGCGCACGAAGTTGCCGACAATCTCATACGCGGCATACCAATCCACGCGCAGCGTGACAATCTACGCGCGGTGCGTCAGGTCACGCTCGACCCTGGCCGTATCGCGAACCGCGCACCAGTTCGCACGCCGCGCACGAATCGGCTGACGATATCGCCCGCGGCATGCCAATCCGTGCGCAGCGACGCGGGGCGACCGTGCTGCGCACGCATTCTCCGGACGCGCACGATTTCGCTGACGATTTCGTACGCAGCACACGGATTCGTACGCAGCAAGCCGTCTTCCGCGCTGCGCACGTACTCGCTCGCCGCGCACGAATTTACTGACAATCTCATACGCGGCATACCAATCCACGCGCAGCACGACAATCCACGCGCGGTGCAACAGATCGCGCGCGACCTGGCCGTATGGCGAACCGCGCACCAGTTCGCGCGCCGCGCACGAATCGGCTGACGATTTCGTACGCAGCACACGGATTCGTACGCGGC
>NZ_JBHXAU010000012.1:97298-269881 GCF_042727395.1 Nocardia sp. NPDC060255
CGCGCGACCTGGCCGTATGGCGAACCGCGCACCAGTTCGCGCGCCGCGCACGAATCGGCTGACGATTTCGTACGCAGCACACGGATTCGTACGCGACCAGCCGTCTTCCGCGCTGCGCGCGAACTCGCTCGCCGCGCACGAATTTGCTGACAATTTCGTGCGCGGCAGGCGGATTCGTGCGCGGGCTAGTGGATCACAGCGCGGCGGAAGGGGTTGGGCGCGGACAGCGAAACGGCGCACCCTGTGATCGGGGTGCGCCGTTCTCGCATGTCAGGCCGGGGTGTGTACCGGTGTCGACTGCTTGTTGTGCGTGCGGTCGGCCAGTATCCGGCCGACGCCGACGCCGATGAGGGCCGGGATGAAGATCAGTAGGACTATGAAGGCGGCGCCTGCGGTGAGTTCGAAGAGGAGGCCGTTGTCGCCGAGGTCGAACTTGGGCAGCCAGTCGATGATCCAGGCGCCGAGGCCGCTACCGAGGCCACCTGCGGCCGCAGCTTTGAGCCACAGCAGGGTGAGGTCGGTGCCGCGTTCCGGGTCGGGCTGGGCCGAGCGGTCCTTGCGTCCGTCCAGCACGCCCCAGTACAGGACGGCGACCACGAGCACGACCAGGCAGAACATCCGCATCCAGACCCCGTGGGTCGGCCAGTTCACCATGGCGAACCCGAGCACGGCACGCAGCAGCACGACCAGCGCACCGAGCACGATCGCCCGCAACACCCAAGCATTCATGCGCACCACCATAACCCTGCGCATCGCCGAACCAAACTAGAACCGGTATCAGTTTTCGGGCGAACGGGCGGCCCACCGGCGACCGATGACATCGGGGGCCGCCGCAGACAAATCGGTTCCGACGCTGACCGGCAAGACGAACGCAATGAACTCACCCAGATCGCAGGCGTGGGCTCACGCCGAATTCTCCAGCGCCGCCGTCATTTCCGCGCGCGGTGCCGGGCGGCCGGTGAACAGTTCGACTTGCCCGTACGCCTGGTTCAGCAACATCTGCAGACCACTGATCACCGTGTGCCCAGCGCGCGACACCGCCTCTGCCAGCGGTGTCGGCCACGGGTTGTAGATCGCGTCGAGCACCACGGGCGCCGTCGCGACCGCGTCCGCGACCACCGCGGCGGCCTCGGCCGGAATCGTGCTGACCACAGCACCCGCCCGCTCGCAGAGTCCGGCGAGCGCGGCGGGGTCGAAGCTGGTCACCGCCGCGTTCATGCCGAGCCGCTCGGCGAGATCCAAAGCGCTGCTTGCCCGTCCGGCATCCCGGGCGATCACGGTGACCGTCTTCGCCCCGAGTTCGGACAACGCGAGCAAAGCGGGCCGCGCGGTCCCGCCGGCACCGAGCACCACCGCCTCATCGAGGTCGACGACCCCGCCGCCGCGCAGCGCGCCGAGCACCCCGTCCACGTCGGTGCAGTCGGCCAGCCAGCCGCCGTCGCGCCGGACGAGCGTGTTGGCCGAGCCGACCAGCACCGCCCGCTCGGTGCGCTCGGCGCCATACGCCAGCGCGGCCTCCTTGCCCGGCATGGTCACCGACAGCCCGACCCATTCCGGTCCGAGCCCGTCGACCAGCCCGGGCAGCTGCTCGGCCGTGCATTCGATGCGCTCGTAGCTCCAGTCGAGCCCGAGCGCGCGATAGGCGGCCAGGTGCAGCTGCGGCGAGCGGGAGTGCGCGATCGGCTTGCCGAGCACCGCCGCTCTACGTTCAGCGGCCACTGTCCAGGATTCCGCTCGCCTGGGCCTGCTGGATGTAGCGCTGATGCTGCTTGTAGTCGTCGGTGAACAGGGTGGTGCCCTGCTTGTCGACGGTCACGAAGTACAACCACGACCCCGGTTCGGGATTCTCCATGGCGCGCAACGCGTTCAGCGACGGCGCGGCGATCGGCGTCGCGGGCAGGCCGATCTTCGCGTAGGTGTTCCACGGCGTCTCCGCGGCACGGTCGGCGTCGGTGGTCTGCACCTCGGTGCGGTCCAGCGCGTAGTTCACCGTCGAGTCGAACTGCAGCATCTGCGGGACCCGGAGCCGGTTCACGATCACCCGCGCGACCTTGCCCATGTCCTGCGGCTTGGCCTCGCGTTCGACGAGCGACGCGGCGATCAGCGTCTGGTACGGCGTCAGCTTGGTCTCGCCGCCGGACTGCAACAATCCGGTGGATTCGTAGCTCTTGGCGCTGGCCGTGATGACCTGCCGCAGCATCTGCTCCGGCGTGCCGCTCGGGTCGAAATCGATAGTGCCCGCGGCGATCAGGCCCTCCAGCTGCCTGGTCCGATCCGGGCAGTCCTTCACACCCTGCGCGGCCCAGGCGGGCACCCCGAGCGCGGCCAGGTCGAGGCTCGCACCCGCGGCGTCGAGTTGTTCGTAGGTCGCGCACTTCTGAGTCGGGCCGGTGCCGATGCAGCTGGCCGCCGCCATCATGCGGTAGATGCCGTCGGTGCGCCTGCTGGTGCCCACCTCGGACTGGTCGTGCAGCAGCTTGCCCTCGGGAATGACGAGGTTTCCGACGCGGGCTTGCTTGCCGAGCAATCCGGTCACCGCCTGCGCGGCGGGGATGTGGCTCGGGAGCGCGTAGAAACCCGGCTGCACCGTGTTCATGTTCGAATTCCGCACGGCCGCTTCGAAGAACGCGCCCGTGCTGGCGACGACGTCACGTTCCTTCATGGTCGCGGCGATCTGCTGCGAGGCGTCCCCGTCGTGCACCTGCACCACGACGAGCGGTCCCGGCGATCCGGTGGCGTAATCCTCGGGACTGCGGAGCGAGCTGATCAGCTTCATGCCCGCGAACACCGCGGCACCGGCGAACAGCAGCACGAAGACACCTGCGACGAGCCACAGGGTACGGCGACGCCGCTTGCGCTCTTTGGCTTTGCGCGAGGCGGCCCTGGAACGCCTGCTGCGCTGCGGGCTCTTCGACCGGCGCCGCTCGTCGGGCTCGTCGTCGCGCGCTACCGGTTCCCGGCGGCCGACGCGCGGGCGCGGTGCGTCGCGGCGCTCCCGCGGGCGCGGGGCCGGCGCGGGCGGCGGCTGGTCGTCCATCTCGTCGGTGTAGCGCGGGATGACCGTGGTGTCGTCCTCGTAGTCGTCCCAGTCGTCCTGCTCCCGGCCGACCACGCGGTTCGTCTTGCCCCGGTTGTCTCTGCTGTTCTGCCCACCCCAGGCTCGGTCGTCACGCCGGTAACGCCGATCAGCTTCGCGCTGTCGGTACCGTTCCTCGGCCCGCGCCCATCGATCCGTCATGCGTCGTCCGCGGACGACGCATGACGCACCGCTTCAACCGACCTCAACACCGCACTCCGTTCGTCCAACCATCCTTGCAGGATCGAGACGGCCGCCGCCTGATCGATCACTTGCCGCTGGCCACGCGCGCGAACTCCACTGTCCCGCAATGCACGTGCAGCTGACACCGTAGTCAAACGTTCGTCGGAAAGTCGTATAGGCACCGGCGACACGGCGACCCGCAACTGCTCGGCGAATGCGGTGGCAATGGTAGCGGCAGTGCCCTTCTCCCCACGCAATGTTCGCGGCAGGCCGACGATCACCTCGACTGCCTCGTACTCCCGCACAATTTCAGCAATTCTCGCGATATCGGGCGCGGGCCCGACCGAGCGCTTGTTCGGCTTCGCGCGCGGCACGGTTTCCACGGGCGTGGCGAGGACACCGTCGGGGTCGCTGGACGCGACACCGATCCGGACACTGCCGACATCGACGGCAATTCGCCTGCCACGACCCGGATCTGAGTCGGGATGGGGTCGGTCAGCACTGTGCGACGATCTCTCAGATCGATCAGAGTCGGACCGGTCGGCACCGTGCACCGGCCTCTCGGATCGATCAAAGCCGGGCCGGTCGGCACCGTGTGGTGCCGACCTCTCGGGACTATCGGGGTCCGCCATCACCCGGCCAGTTCGGCCACCCGGGCACGGACCGCGGCAAGACCTGTGGGAATGCCCGACGGATCAGAACCCGCGCCCTGCGCCATTTCCGGCTTGCCGCCACCGCGTCCGGCGATGCTCGGACCGAACGCCGCGACCAGATCACCGGCCTTGAAGCCGAGGTCCTGGGCGCCCTTGTTCACGGTCACCACGAACGGCACCTTGCCGTCGGCGTTGCCGAGCAACACCACCACGGCAGGATTTGTGCCGAACCGGCCACGAATATCGGTGGCAAGGGTGCGCAGATCGCCCGCAGGCACGCCCTCGGGCGCGGCGACAGCGACCAGCAGCACGGCACCGATGCGCTCGGCCTCCTCGACGAACTTGCCCGCCGAGGACAGCACGGCAGCCATCTTGGTGCGCTCGAGTTCCTTCTCAGCAACCTTGAGCCGCTCGACCAATTGCTCGACTCGCGCGGGCACCTCGTCCGAGGGCACCTTCAACGAGGACGCCACACCGGCCAGCAGCGCACGCTCCTTGGCCAGGTACTGGTACGAGTCGAGACCGACAAAGGCCTCCACACGACGAATACCGGACCCGACCGACGACTCGCCGAGCACGGTGATCGGGCCGATCTGCGAGGAATGCTGCACGTGCGTACCACCGCACAGCTCCATCGAGAACGGACCACCGATCTCCACCACGCGCACTTCGTCGCCGTAGTTCTCACCGAACAACGCCATCGCACCCATCTCCTTGGCCTTGGCCAAGTCGGTGACGAAGGTGTTCACCGGGAAATCCGCGCCGACCGCGTCGTTGGACACGGCCTCGATCTCGGACTTCTGCTGCTCGGAAAGCTGCCCCTGCCAGTTGAAGTCGAAGCGCAGGTAGCCCGGCTTGTTCAGCGAACCCGCCTGCACCGCGTTCGGGCCGAGGATCTGGCGCAACGCGGCATGCACCATGTGCGTGCCGGAGTGGCCCTGGGTGGCGCCGCGACGCCAGGCCGGATCCGCTTGCGCGAGAACGACATCGCCCTCGGTGAGCTGTCCCTGCTCGACGGTGGACTTGTGCACCCACACCTTCTTGGCGATCTTCTGCACGTCGTTGACGCGCAGCTTCACCCCGGCGGCGGTGATCGAACCGCGGTCAGCGATCTGGCCGCCGGACTCGGCGTAGAGCGGGCTGCGATCCAGGATCACCTCGACGTCCTGGCCGACCGTGGCGACGGGCACCCGCACGCCATCAGCGATCAGCGCCAGCACGTGCGCTTCGGAGGTCAGCTCGTCGAAACCGGTGAACTCGGTGGCGCCACGGTCGACCAGTTCCTTGTAGACGGTCAGGTCGGCGTGGGCGTGCTTGCGAGCCTGCGCGTCATCCTTGGCCCGCTTGCGCTGCTCGGCCATCAACGACCGGAAACCGTCCTCATCCACCGAAAGGCCCGCCTCGGCGGCCATTTCCAGCGTGAGGTCGATCGGGAAGCCGTAGGTGTCATGCAGCGTGAAGGCGTCGGTGCCCGCAATCGTGTTGCTGCCCTTGGCCTTTACCGCGGCGGCGGTGTTGTCGAACAGCGTCGAGCCGGTGTTCAACGTCTTGAGGAACGCCGTCTCCTCGCCCACCGCGACCGTCTCGATGCGCCGGAAATCGGTGGCGAGTTCCGGATACGAGGGCGACATCAGGTCGCTGACGACCTTCATGAACTCGCCCATCACCGGCTTCTCCGCGCCGAGCAGACGGGCCGAGCGCACGATCCGGCGCAGCAGGCGGCGCAGCACGTAGCCGCGGCCGTCGTTGCCGGGGTTGACGCCGTCGGCGATCAGCATGGCGCCGGTGCGCGCGTGGTCGGCGATCACCCGGAACCGCACGTCGTCCTCGTGCGTCACGCCGTAGGACCGACCGGTCAGCTCCTCGGCCTTGTCGATGATCGGGCGCAGCAGATCGGTCTCGTAGACGTTGTCGACGCCCTGCAGCAGGAACGCGACGCGCTCGACGCCCATGCCGGTGTCGATGTTCTTCTTCGGCAGCGGGCCGAGGATCTCGAAGTCGTCCTTGCTGGTGCCCGCGCCGCGCTCGTTCTGCATGAACACGAGGTTCCAGATCTCGATGTAGCGATCCTCGTCGGCCTCCGGGCCGCCCTCGATGCCGTAGTCGGGTCCGCGGTCGTAGTAGATCTCCGAGCACGGGCCACACGGGCCGGGGATGCCCATCGACCAGTAGTTGTCGGCCATGCCGCGGCGCTGGATGCGCTCCGCGGGCACGCCCATCGACAGCCAGATCTGCTCGGCCTCATCGTCATCGAGATAGACGGTGGCCCAGAGCCGTTGCGGATCGAAGCCGTAGCCGCCGTCCTCGACGCTGTTGGTCAGCAGCGACCAGGCGAAGGTGATCGCCTCGCGCTTGAAGTAGTCGCCGAAGCTGAAGTTGCCGGCCATCTGGAAGAAGGTGTTGTGCCGGGTGGTGATGCCGACGTTCTCGATGTCACCGGTACGCACGCACTTCTGCACGCTGGTCGCGGTCGCATACGGCGGGGTCTGCTGACCGAGGAAGAACGGCACGAACTGGACCATTCCTGCGTTGACGAACAGCAGGTTCGGGTCGGCCAGGATCAACGAGGCACTCGGTACCTCGGTATGCCCGGCACGGACGAAATGGTCCAGGAAACGCCGTCGAATCTCGTGGGTCTGCACAGATATCCAGCCTACCGGTGCGGTGCACATGGTTTTTCATCGACTCGGGTGGTCTTGGCCACCGGGCTATTTTGCGGCGACCTGCCCGCTGGGTCGGTCAATTGTCTAGCGGGCGCGCAGTCAGCGTAGTCCGTTCAGGGGGCGCATGGGCGGCGTGGACGCCGAGATAAGCCCACCTTCACAGTCGGCTGTTGCCGCCCGAGCCGGCCTTGCGTTCGCGGCGTCAGCTGGCTGGAGCAAGGGGCGAGGTACGCCCCTACTTTCCGCGGATGATCCGGCGCAGCTTGTCCACCCGGGGGCCGACCTCGCGTTCGTTGCCGTGGTCGGTGGGTTGGTAGTAGTTCACACCGACCAGCTGGTCCGGCGGGTACTGCTGGGCGAGCACGCCGTCCTTGTTGTCGTGCGGGTACTTGTAGCCCTGAGCGTTGCCGAGCTTGGCCGCGCCCGCGTAGTGGCCGTCGCGCAGATGCGGTGGCACCGCGCCCGCCTTGCCCGCCGCGACGTCGGCCATGGCGGCGCCGAGCGCGGCGATCACGGCACCCGACTTCGGGGCGCTCGCGAGATGAATAGTGGCCTGCGCCAAGGCGAGACGAGCCTCCGGCAGACCGACCAGCTGGACGACCTGCGCGGCTGCGGTGGCGGTTTGCAGGGCGGTGGGATCGGCCATACCGATGTCCTCGCTGGCGTGAATCATCAGCCTGCGGGCGATGAAACGCGGGTCCTCCCCCGCGGTGAGCATCCTGGCCAGGTAGTGCAGTGAGGCGTCGACGTCGGAGCCGCGGATGGACTTGATGAAGGCACTGATCACGTCGTAGTGCTGGTCGCCTGCCCGGTCGTAGCGGACGGCGGCCTTGTCCACGCTGGCCTCGACCAGTTCGACACCGACGGTGCCGTCCAAGGACGATTCGGCCGAAGCCTCCAACGCGGTGAGCGCGCGGCGAGCGTCACCGCCCGCGATGCGGACGATGTGGTCCAGGGCCTCGTCGGACACCGTGTACTGGTCGTCCAGCCCGCGCTGGTCGTGGATCGCGCGCTGCAGGACCTGACGGATGTCGTCCTCGGTGAGCGATTGCAGTTGCAGCACCAGCGAGCGCGACAGCAGCGGCGACACCACGGAAAACGACGGATTCTCGGTGGTCGCGCCGACCAGCAGCACGATCCGGTTCTCCACCGCGGCCAGCAACGCGTCCTGCTGCGTCTTGGAGAACCGATGCACCTCGTCGATGAACAGCACGGTCTGCTCGCCGTTCGACAGCCTGCGCCGCGCCACATCGATGACCGCGCGCACTTCCTTCACCCCCGCCGACAAGGCCGACAGCGCCTCGAACCGCCGCCCCGTCGAATGCGAGATCAGCGAGGCGAGCGTCGTCTTCCCCGTGCCGGGCGGCCCGTACAGCAGCACCGACGCCGCCCCCGACCCCTCGACCAGCCGCCGCAACGGCGACCCCGGCCCGAGCAGATGCTGCTGCCCGACCACCTCGTCCAACGACGCAGGCCGCATCCGCACCGCCAGCGGCGCGCCGGAATCCCGCCGCACCACATTGTCGATGCTGTGCTCTGCGGGCACCCCGTCGCCGGGCACGTCGAACAAGCCATCGGTCACACCGCGCAACGTTACCGACGCCCACCGACAACCCCGAACGCGCTGCACCCGGCCGGTCCGCAGCACCCCGCACATGAGCTGTCAGCACCGCTCGGCACCGAGCTGATTCAAGCGGATTCAAGCGGCGACGCACCGACCAACACCGCCACAAAGTCCCGTTCGTCAGCCCAACCAACGCAGCGCAGCATCGAAAGGGACATGGTGGCGGGGACACGCCGTGGGGGCCGCTGTTCGGTGGCTCTGGGCTGGGTTCGGCGGGTCGATTTGCGTGGCGGGCGGACATCGGATGGGATCAGTACTCGTGGCTGAAAACGTGGTCGTTTCAGATTCTCCGTTCGGGCTGTTCGCTCGGCGTACGCTGCTGAAGGGTGGGGCGGTTGCCACTGCGACGGCGCTGGTGACGGCTGCGCCCGCGCAGGCGGCGGGTGTGGTGTTCCGGCATGGTGTCGCGTCGGGTGATCCGCTGCCGAATGGTGTCATCCTCTGGACTCGGGTGACCGTGTCCGATGATGCGACGCCTGGTTCGGGTGTCGGCGAATCGGCAAGCGTGCGTTGGGAAGTCGCTGAGGATGAGCGGTTCGGTGTGCTCGCGGCGTCCGGAAACGTCACGGCCGCAGCGTCTTCCGACCATACAGTGAAGGTCGATGTTTCCGGGCTCGCGCCGGGAACCGTCTACTTCTACCGGTTCACTGCGCTCGGTGAAACGTCGGCGATCGGCCGCACGCGGACCGCACCCGCGATCTCCGACGCACCGGAGCGTCTCCGCTTCGGGATCGTGTCCTGCGCGAACTGGGAGGCCGGGTACTTCGGCGCCTACCGTCACCTGGCCGCGCGCGCGGACCTCGATGCCATCGTGCACCTGGGCGACTACATCTACGAGTACGGTCGCGGCAAGTACGGCGGCCGCAATGGCACTGTGCGCCCGTATGATCCGGCGAACGAGACCGTCAGCCTGGCCGACTATCGAATTCGCCACGCGCAGTACAAGACCGACCCCGATCTGCTGGATTTGCATGCCCGCCAGCCGTTCATCTGCACCTGGGACGATCACGAATCCGCCGACAACTCCTGGTCCGGCGGCGCGAACAACCACGACCCGGTCACCGAGGGCAACTGGCAGGACCGCCGGGCCGCGTCCGCACAGGCCTACCTGGAATGGATGCCGGTGCGCGCGCAAGGCTCCGGCGCGGATGTCCAGATCTACCGCAGGCTCCGCTTCGGCACGCTCGCCGAACTGTCCATGCTCGACCTGCGCAGCTACCGCGATCAGGAGGCGAAGCCCGGCGCGGGCTGGCGCGAGGCGGACAACCCGGCGCGCACCATCACCGGCAAAGCCCAAATGGATTGGCTCACCGCAGGATTGGCGTCCGCACCGGTCCGCTGGAAGCTGGTCGGCAACTCGGTGATGATCGCTCCGCTGGTCTTCCCGCCGCTCGAACCCGCCACCACCGCGGCCATCACCAGCGCCCTCGGCGTCCCGCAGTCCGGCCTCACCGTGAACGGCGACCAGTGGGACGGCTACACCGCCGACCGGCAGCGCCTGTTCCGCGCGATCACCGAACAGCAGGTCTCCGACGTGGTGTTCCTCACCGGCGACATCCATTCCTCCTGGGCCGCCGACCTCCCCGTCGACACCGCGAACTATCCCGCGGGCAACACGGTCGGCGCGGAGTTCGTCGTCCCGTCGATCACCTCCACCAGCATCGGCGACATGCTGAAACTGAACTCGGCACCGATCGCGGAGTCGATCAAGGGCATCAACCGCCACATGCGCTACGTCGAACTGGATTCCCACGGCTACGGCGTACTCGAGGTAACCCCGGACCAGACCCAGATGGACTGGTTCTACCTAATCGACGTGACTGACCCGAATTCCGCTGTGCGCCACGCCACTTCACTCGCCGTGCGCTCCGGCGGCCGACTGGAACCACGCTCAGCACCGGCGAGCTGACGAAGGATCCGGGCGGACCGGCGCGTCGAGCCACACAAGACGCCAGTGATCCGACGCAGGTCCGCGCGAGCGGCCGGCTCGAACCACGCTCCACACCAATGACTTAACGCAGCGTCCCGGCCACCCAACGCTCCACGCCACTGAGCTGACAGAACGTTCGGGCGCTCGACTCGACCACACCCGACGCCGGTGAGCTGACAAGGCATCCGGGCGAGCAGCAGCCTTGGGCCGCTCCACGAGTGAGCCGACTGAGCGTGCGGCCACCTCGAGCTCCGCCTGGAACCAGCGAACCGACTGGACGTTCAGGTAGGCAGGCAACCGAGCCACGCTCACCGCCAGTCACACTCGACGCCGGCCAGCTCGCGGATCGTTCAACCAGCCAGGCAACTCGAACCGCGCTCAGCGCCAGAGCTGACGCGTTCGGGCGAACGAGCGCGTGAAGCCGCGTGCGATGCCGGTCAGACGACAGAACGTTCGCTACGACCCACCCCCGCAGCCGCCACCACCGCCGCCGCAACCGCCGCCACCTCCGCAACCGCCGCTGTGGCCACCCCCGCAGCCGTGGCCGTGACCGCCGTGTCCATGACCGCCATCGCTGCCGCCGCCGTACAACCCGATACCGCCCAAGGCCCAGCTGCTGCCACTACCGTCACCGCCGCCCGCGAACCTCCGCTTGCGCCGACGCCGGGTTCGCGGACTGGTGATCTGCGAGCTCAGCGCGGTGCCGGACTGCTGGGCGCGGGTCAACTGGTCGAAGTCTTCGGCCAGCCGGAGGCGTCTCCGCCGACCCACGATCACCGCCAGCACGACAGCGACGACAATCGCCACGACGACTATCAACAGCACAGTGTTCACTGTGACCACCCCTCTCGAACCCCGTGGTCTAGAACACCCCAGCGTACTGCCACAGACGGACAACCACCGCCCCCGATTTCAGGGTCTCCGATGTTTTTCCGGCGCAGCCGCACGCCGTCCGACATCCGCACGCGTGTCAGTGCGGTGAGTCAGCGTGCGGGAAATCAAAAAGCGTGTAGCAAGCCCGCCTCAATTACCTTCAGCCTGAATGAAATCGGATTTCCCGCATTATCCGTTCACCACGAACACAGCGGCAGACAAAAACTTTCAGACAACGGCAAGTGCAAGAATTCCCGCGAATTCTATTCGGACCAGCGCTCTTCCAGCATCGCCGAGACATCCTCGGCGAAGTCGCCGACGATATCGTCTCCGGTGCACCGCGCATCCTCGGCCAACGCGGCCCAGCGATTGATCAACGCCTCCGACCGAGGCACCGACAACCCGTGCTCGCGCGCCGCCGCGATCCGCGCATGGTCCGCGGGCAGGAACCAGTAGGTGGACAACCACACCCAGATCAGCCGGGCCTCGAGAATCCGCTCGGACATGATCTCGTCATCGGCCAGCGCGGGCCACACCCCGACCACCTCGGAGCGCCACGCCTCGACCATCTGCCTGGCCCGTTCCCTGGACAGCTCGAAGTCACACAGGCAACCCGGGAACGACACCAGCGCATACGCGATATCGAGCGTGGCGTCGCGGAACCCACCCCACTCGTAGTCGAGGAACCGCGCGCCCTCCTCGTTGAGAATGACGTTGTCGGGGCACAGATCCGACGGACTGAACGCGCGGAATCGCCCGGCGGAGAACAGCCGGTTACCGCGCACGATCCGTTCGGCGATCTCGCCGGGCACCTCGATGCCCAACTCCCGCTGCAGCAGACCAGGCACCTCGGCGATCGCGGATTCGGCCTGCTGAGCGATGCCATCGACCCGATGCACCACATCGACACGACGCAGCAGCGCAACGAAATCGGCCTCGCGACCGACGGTCGCCGCATGCATCCGGCCGAGCGCCTGCGCGAACGCCATCAGCCCGTTCCTGGTGGCCGGCTCGGCGCCGGACTGCAGCATCTGGGTGAGCAGCGAGTTCTCGCCGAGATCGCTGAGGATGAGCAACCGCTCGGGCAGGCTGTGTGCGATCAGGTACGCACCGGGCCGCTGTTCGCGGCTCAACGCGGTGGTGAACTGATACGACACCGCTTCACGCAGGAACGCGGAGTCGATGCTGGCGACTCCGGGTGCGAGACCGCCCGTGGTGCGGTCATGCGAGTGTCCGCGAACTTGTTTCACGATCAAGGTCCGCGGTAACGAGAAGGCGTTTTCCGCAACACGCACACGGAGAACCGTCGTTCTACCACTACCGCTGAGTTCGATCGGATCGCTCAGCTTTACCGGAGCACCCATTCGCTTTGTGAGCAACTGTTGCGCTGCGGACACGACTTCGGCGGCGCGTTCGGCCAATAGTGCGGTCATCGCCCTTCAAGTTACTCGCATCAGGTCACTTCTAGCGAGCGGATACACAACCTTTCCGCGTCGTTCGGCGTGTCTCCCTCGAGGTTACGGGACGAGCGCGCGTTGCTTGACACGATTGCACTCGTCAGGTTTTCTCATCGTCAACTGCTCTGCGCCACACCGCAAACCAGTTGAGTGGAAAGGTCTATGGCATGACCGGCACACCGCCTCCCCCGCCCCACGAATCAGCTGGCGACGCTCCCGACCACGGAGACGACGAACGCTACGCGGCACGGCCAGGGCAACACGAGAGTCACACGCCACACGCACCGGACACCGGCGCCGGGCAGGGTCGCCACGAAATGGCTGGGCCGGCCGGATACCCGCAGTTCGAGGGTCCGGGCGCGGCGCAGTACGGCAACGAACCCGTCGAGCCACCACCACCGGTGGCGTCTCCGCAGCCGGGTTATGCTGCCCAGCCTGGTCATCCGGCCCAACCCGGTACCGCGGTGCCGCCTGGTTACTCGACCCAGCCCGGTTCCGCGGTCCCGCCCGGTTACTCGCCGCAACCCGGTTCCGCGGTCCCGCCCGGCTACTCGCCGCAACCCGGTTCCGCGGTCCCGCCCGGCTACTCGCCGCAACCCGGTTCCGCCGCCCCGCCCGGTTACGCGACCCAGCCGGGTTCCACAGGCCAGCCCGGTTACGCGTCTCCGCCGAGCTACGGTCCACCGGGTACCGGTCCCGGCACGCCGCCACCTGGCACTATGCCGCCGGGCGCGATGCCGCCACCGGGCTCGACGCAACCGGGATCGATGCCGCCACAAGGGAACCAGCCGTACGGCATGCAACCAGGCATGATGCCGCAGGACACGGGGACCGGGCAGCAACCGGCCTACGGTTACCAGCAGGCCGCCTCCGCCCCCGGCACCCTCGATGTCGGTCAAGCGCTCAGTTACGGCTGGGAGAAGTTCCGCTCGAACCCGGGACCGTGGATGGGCGTCATCGCGGCCGGGCTCGTCATCTATCTCGGTTTCGTGCTCGTCGTGCAGCTCACCGACCCGACGACGATGCTCCCGCTGCTGCTGATCTTCCTCGCGGTGCTGGCTGCTGTATGGTTGCTGCAGGCCGCGATGGTGCGCGGCGCGCTGTATGAAACCGACGGCAGCAAACCCCATTTCGGGTCGTACTTCCGTTTCCTGAATGCGGGCAATGCGCTGATCACCGCCCTGCTGGCGTTCATCCTGAGCTTCATCGGCGCGGCGATCTGCATCGTGCCGGGACTGGTCGTCGGTGTGCTGTGCATGTTCTCGCTGCACTTCGTGATCGATCAGAACGAGGGTCCGTTCGAGGCGATCAAGTCGAGTGCGACCCTGGTGGTCACCAATGTGTGGCCGGTGCTGCTGCTCGCGCTCGCTGTCCTGTTCGTGACATTGGTCGGCGCGCTGCTGTGCGGACTCGGCCTGCTGGTCGCGGGACCGGTCGCGATCATGGCGGTGACCTACGCCTACCGCACACTGACCGGCGGGCCCGTCTCACCGATCTGAAATGTCGGGTTTGTCTGTTAGCGCACGCATTCCGATCCACCGCTGAAACCGCGCCACCGGCCCGGCCTCGCCAAGCCGAGTTTCGAGCACGGTCACCGGCTGGTTCGACCGCGACGCCGCGAGCCAGGGTCACATGTGTGGGACCTGGATTCGCGGCGAGCACGGTCAGCACCCGGTCGGTCGTCTCCGACGGGCCGATCATGCGCAAGTGCAGCAACGGATCCCCTCGTGGTCAGTGCCGCCCGGCGTGGGCCGACGGATCGGAACTGTCCGAAAGGTACCGTTCGTCCGGCTAATCGGCCAGATTGTCCGCCTTCGCGTCGGCCTTGTCGCCCTTCGCCTCGGCCTTGTCACCCTTGGGCGCGGGCTTGGCATCCAAACCCGCCTCCTTGCGCTGCTGCTCGGTGATCGGGGCCGGCGCGTCCGTCAGCGGGTCGACGCCGCCGCCGGTCTTCGGGAACGCGATCACCTCGCGGATCGAGTCGAGCCCGGCGAGCAGGGCGACGATCCGGTCCCAGCCGAACGCGATGCCGCCGTGCGGCGGTGCGCCGAAAGCGAAGGCGTCCAACAAGAATCCGAACTTCTCCTGCGCCTCCTCCAGGCTGATCCCCATCACCTTGAAGACGCGTTCCTGCACATCGCGGCGATGGATACGGATGCTGCCGCCGCCGATCTCGTTGCCGTTGCAGACGATGTCGTAGGCGTAGGCGAGCGCGGCACCCGGGTCGGTGTCGAAGGTGTCGACCGACTCCGGCTTCGGCGAGGTGAACGCGTGGTGCACCGCCGTCCACGCCGAATGCCCAAGCGCCACATCGCCACTCGCGGTGGCCTCGGCGGCGGGCTCGAACATCGGCGCGTCCACGATCCACACGAACGCCCACGCGTTCTCGTCGATCAGACCGACCTTGCGGGCGATCTCGGCGCGCGCGGCACCGAGCAGCCCGCGCTGCGCCTTCGCCGGACCGGCCGCGAAGAACACGCAGTCGCCCGGCACCGCGCCGACGTGCTTGGCCAGCCCGTCGCGCTCGGCATCGCTCAGGTTCTTGGCGACCGGGCCGCCGAGCGTGCCGTCCTCTTGGATCAGCACATACGCCAGACCCTTGGCGCCGCGCTGCTTGGCCCACTCCTGCCAGGCGTCGAGCTGGCGCCGCGGCTGGCTCGCGCCGCCCGGCATGACGACCGCGCCGACATAGTCGGCCTGGAACACCCGGAACGGGGTGTCCTTGAAGTACTCGGCGCACTCGGTGATCTCGATGCCGAACCGCAGGTCCGGCTTGTCGGAACCGAAGCGGCGCATGGCTTCCGCGTAGGTCATGTGCGGGATCGGGGTCGGGATCTCGTAGCCGATCAGCTTCCACAGCCCGGCCAGGATCTGTTCGGCGAGCAGGATCACATCGTCCTGGCGCACGAAGCTCATCTCGATGTCGAGCTGAGTGAACTCGGGCTGACGGTCGGCGCGGAAGTCCTCGTCGCGGTAGCAGCGCGCGATCTGGTAGTAGCGCTCGATGCCGCCGACCATCAGCAGCTGCTTGAACAGCTGCGGGCTCTGCGGCAGCGCGTAGAAGCTGCCGGGCTGCAGGCGCGCGGGCACCAGGAAGTCGCGGGCGCCCTCCGGGGTCGAGCGGGTCAGCGTCGGCGTCTCCACCTCGACGAACTCGTGCTCGGCCAGCACTGCGCGGGCGGCGGCGTTCGCCTTGGACCGCAGCCGGATCGCATGCGCCGGGCCTTCGCGGCGCAGATCCAGGTAGCGATACTTCAGCCGGGCCTCTTCACCGGGCTGCTCGTCGAGCTGGAACGGCAGCGGCGCGCTCTCGTTGAGCACCTCGAGCTCGGTGACGTTCACCTCGATGGTGCCGGTCGGCAGGTCCGGGTTCTCGTTGCCGTCCGGACGCAGCTCCACCACGCCGGTGACCCGCACGCAGTACTCCGCGCGCAGCCGGTGCGCCTGCTCGGCGGGCTCGCCCTCGCGGAACACCGCCTGCGACACTCCCGACGCGTCGCGCAGATCGATGAAGATCACGCCACCGTGGTCACGCCGCCTGGCCACCCATCCGGTGAGGGTCACGGTCTGACCGGCATGCTCGCTTCGCAGCGAACCAGCCAAGTGGGTGCGCAGCACAAGGTTCCTTTCGACGACTCCGGCACCGGCACGATATGACCAGGTGCAGTCCCATCGTAGTGAGACACATCCGTCGAGTGGAAACCGATGTCGCCACACCCGTGCGAAGCTGTATCGGCTGGGTATGTCCGAGCCGTGGCGACAACGAGAAAGCGACGACGATGACGTTCAACGAGGGCATGCAGATCGATCCCAATCGGGCGTCCTCCGGTGGTCCGGGGATGGGCGGAAAGATCGCACTGGGCGGCGGCGCGGGCGGCCTCATCGTGCTGGTGCTCACCCTGCTGCTCGGCGGTGACCCGGGATCGATCCTCGGCCAGTTCACCGGCGCCGAAGACCAGCAGCAATCCCAGCCGAGCGCGGGCACCCCGGCACACTGCAAGACCGGTGCGGACGCGAACAAGTACGTCGACTGCCGGGTGGTGGCCACCGCGCAAAGCCTGGACGTGGTCTGGGGCGATCAACTGTCCAAGCAGACCGGCAGGAAGTACGTGCAACCGAAGCTCGCCCTGTTTTCCGGCGCGACGGCCACCGGCTGCGGCAACGCGACCAGCGACGTCGGCCCCTTCTACTGCCCGCCCGACCGGACCGCCTACTTCGACGTGAGCTTCTTCCAGGAACTGGTGGATCGCTTCGGTTCCAGCGGTGGTCCGCTCGCCCAGGAGTACGTGGTCGCGCACGAGATCGGCCACCACATCCAGAACCAGCTCGGCGATATCGGCCGCGCCCAACAGGATCCGCAGGGTGCGAATTCGGGCGCGGTGCGCACCGAACTGCAGGCGGACTGCTATGCGGGCATCTGGGCACATTTCGCGGACAAGACACCCGGGCCGGGCGGCGGCCAGCCGTTCCTGAACCCGCTGTCCGACAACGACATCAAAGACGCGCTGTCCGCCGCGGCATCGGTCGGCGACGACCGGATCCAGCGCGCCGCACGGGGACGGGTGAACCCGGAGAAGTTCACCCACGGCAATTCCGAACAGCGGCAGAATTGGTTCCTCACCGGATACCGGACCGGGCAGGTGAAGGCGTGCGACACGTATTCGGCCCCCGACCTGACCCATCCGCCCGCGCTGCGCTGAAACTCGGTGTCGCACTGAGATAATCGATCGGGTCGCACGGTGCGATCCGGCGATCGTCGTGGCGGCCATCGGACAGCGCAATAATCGACATGGCTGCGCGCCGAACCGTTCCTGGTTCGGCGCGCTGCCGTGAGGTACGGCGGATCGCTGGTACCGCAGGCCCGGATAGCAGGAGAGTGGATTGATGCGAGGAACGAAAGCCGCACTGCTGGTTGCCATGCTGGCGCTCACGATCGGCGCAGGCACCGCGACCGCCGAACCGGTCGATCAGCCGAGCGTGCACGGACCGATCTCCGCGCCGATGGCCCTGCTCACGCTCACCAAGATCCCGAACGGCTGGCAGACCCGAGTCGATCTACGCCCGCAACTGGAGGTATCCAGCGACGGACGAGCCGTGAAGATCCCCGACGCCGTTGCCGCGGAACGCAATCCGGACAACCTGCCACAAAAACTCACCGGCCACATCCCACCCGACGTACTAGCCGCCGCCCTCACCGAAACCCGAGCCCTGGCCACCGTCGACTTCGGCATGCCCAACATCACCGACCAGGGCAGCCAGATCATCGACCTGATGCCCCAAGCCCCCGAAGAAGACGCCCACCTGGTCGTCTACGCCCCCGAATTCACCGAGGGCCTGGCCCCAGAACAACAAGCAGCCCGCAAACGCTTCACCGACCTCTACCGCAAACTCCTCGACGCCTTCGTCCAAGACGCCTAGCCCGCCCCACGCACCAACTCACCCGCCGCCCACGAAATCGCCGGCAATCTCGTGCGCAGCGCGCTAATCCATACGCAGCACGACAGTCCATGCACAGCCCGCCCGGCACTCCGTTGTCCTGCACCGAAGCCAGCGCCACACCGCGCACCAAGTTGCCCGCCGCGCACGAATTCGTCGGCAATCTCATACGCGGCGCGCTAATCCATACGCAGCACAGTCCATGCGCGGCCCGCCCGGCACCCCGTCACGGCCCGGCCGGCACTCCGTCGTCCTGCGCCAAAGCCAGCGGCACGCCACGCTCCAAGTTGCCCGCCGCGCACGAAATCGCCGACAATCTCGTACGCGACGCAACATTCCATACGCAGCACAACACTCCATGTGCGGCCCGGCCAGCACTCCGTTGTCCTGCGCCAAAGCCAGCGCCACGCCGCGCACCAAGTCGCCCGCCGCACACGAAATCGTCGGCAATCTCGTACGCGGCGCGCTAATCCATACGCAGCGAAAGAACGCACCCACGGCACAGCAACCGTCACTACCCCGAACGGTTGCCGGGCAACAGCCGCACTCTCTCTCGGGATCCGCACTCACAGTAGGGGCACAGAGCCAGTGCGGATCCCGAGGGAGAGTGCAGATCCGACCACTACGACTCGCTCGTGTCCAAAGCGCTTGTGACGCAACCCGATCGTCGCGCGAGAACCCGTCCGTACACCCACTGTGCCAGCCGAACACCGCCTGTACTGGGTGTGGGGCTGACACAGCGGGAGCGCGGCGGTAGCTTCACCACCCCGGGAGCCGAGATTCGCTGGTTTTCGAGCTCTCGAAACGCCACCACAGCCAGGTGACCACCTCGGGAACGCGACATCACGCGCCTGACGCGCACCTAAAGTCGGGTACGGCACACGACGCGCCCAGCACTACTCACAAGAAAACATGGGATCAGGTCTTCAGCTCACTGGACAGGTCATCGCCTGGAGTCCCTAAGAAGCACTTGCCCGGATAAGTGCACCTTTCCGAGGGGCTGTTTGTGTACTGGCCCGGGTTTGTGTACGCACAGAGAACTCCGGTGGTGTGCTGGCTCCGAGGTTGTCGACTGGTTCATCAGATGACCGGAGTAGTGCTGGGCACGTCAGGTGGGGTACCCGACCTGCTCTTCCGCGGCTTGTGATGGGCAACGCTTGAGTTCCAGCGTGAAGACTGGCTGTGGTCCGGTTGAAAGATGCTCGGGAAAAGCGCGGCGAGTCACGTGGGCGCTGGCGTCGGCATCATCGAGCAGAGTCAAATGGTCGTTGGCGTCATCGAGCAGAGTCATATGGTTGCTGGTGAAGATCGTTTAGCGACCATATGACTCTCGACTCGATGGTTAGCCGGTGTTCCTGATCTACGGACACTCCGTACGCCTCACAGCAACGGACGTATAGCGGGTGGAGGCGTACGGAAAGTCTGTACGGCTGACGGTGGGGTCTGCGGTTGCACGGTCGACGGGACCCGGGGTGGTGCTATCGGCGAAATCTGCACTCTCACTCGGGATCTGCACTCGGAATAGGGCCCTATTGCGAGTGCAGATCCCGAGTGTGAGTGCGGATTTTGGTGCGCGGTGGGTGTGCTGCGCCCGGACGGCGAACAGCCCGGCCCGAACGTTCGCTCGGGTCGGGCTGTGCTGGGCGATACGGTTAGAACTGGTCCTGTTCGTAGTCCGATGTGACGATCTCGTCGGAGTGGGTGGCGCCGATGACGTCTGGGGTGGATTCGCCGAGGGGGCCGGTGAGGTCGTCGTTGCCGGTGGCGCTTTGGTAGGGCTGCACGGTGCGGGAGTGTTCGTCCTCGCCGCGCTGTCCGCCTGCGGCGCCGGCGCCGCCGCCCATGAAGCTGTTGCCCGCGCCGGTGCCCGCGGCGCTGGTGCTCGGGGAGCCGGTCGCGCCGGGGCCGAAGGCGGTGCTGCCGGGGACGCCGCTGATCGGGCGGATCGGCGACATGCTGGTGCCGGGGACGGCGGTGACCTTGGGCATCGACGGAATGCCGGGGGTGCCGGGGCGACTGCTCGGGCTGCCCGTGCCGGTCCGGCTCGGGCTGCCCGGCACACCGGTCGGGATGCCGTGGCTGGTGGTGCTCGGGGTGCTCGGGCTGTTCACCGACGCGGCCGTGGTCGAATTCTGCGTGCCGGTAGGCGAATTGAGGCCGGCGGCCTGGGTCGCGGTGTCGGACGCGGTCGATTGCGCCTGCTCCAGGATGGGCTGGCCGACGTTCTGCGCCAGCGCCTGCGCGACCTCCTGCGGGGCAGGCCCGCCGCCGGGCGCGACCAGCTGCTGCACCATGCCGCTCAGCTCGCCCGTCTTGCCCGCCAGATCGCCGCGGGTGGCGTTGACGATGCCGACGGCCTGACCGAGGTGCTCGGTGGCCGAGGCCATCAGCGCGGCCTGGGCGGGCGGGGTCAGGATCACCGGCGCCATCGCGGCCGCCTGGCTGGCGAACGACGAAGCGACGGTGAGCAATTGCCCGTTGCCCTGCTGCACCACCGCGGCGGCCTTCTGGGTGAGTTCGGAGATGTCGATGCCGCGCTTGCTGGTTTCCTGGCCTTCGACATTGTTCTGCTGGCTGGTGGCCTGCGCGTTGCGCGCGGCCTGGCTCTGCCACAGCTGTTCGACGGTGGTCATGCTGCCCTTGCCCACCTGCATGGCCATGTCGATGACCTTGGAGGACTGGCTCAGGATCGCGGTCGGGTCGAGCGCGCCGATGACGCCGGAGCCGAAGCTGCTGAGCAGATCGAGGATCGGCTTGATCAGCATGTCGACGCCGGGCAGCGCGGGCACCGCGATGCCCTGCATGAGCGCGGCGACCGGGTCGGCGGGCAGGGCGGGCAGCGAGGTCGGGATGGCGGCGGTGGCCTGGCTGATCGCGGCGGCGACGGTGCTCGGCGCGGAGCCGACGGCACCGTTCAGGACGCCGGTGGCCTGGTCGATCGCCTGGTTCACCGGAGCGGCGACGTGCTGCAGTGCGTGGTGCGTGTCACCGAGCAGGGCCGAAACATCGGACGGGACACCGGAAATGCCCTGCGCGTCCGGCGTCTGATTGCCGTTGAGTCCCGGCAGACCGCCCGGCATACCCATGGCGTTGTGCTGGTCTTCGCTGAGCCGCTTGGACAGCACGAACTCCGGCGGCTCGAACGGCGGCATATCGTCGGGCACCTGGCCGAGCGGCACATCGAGGATGGCCTGGGCCGCCGAGTTGTGCGTCGCGTCGAGCACGGCCTGCTGGGCGATGGCCACGTGCTGGTCGGCGGAGTGCGCCATCGCGAGTTCTTCGGGCGCGATCACCCCGCTGTCGAGCGGCTTCATACGGCGCCGCCGATCTGGTTGCCGATGGCGTTCAGCGCGCCGGCACTGGACCAGTCGGTCGCGTCGTACGCCGCGGCGGCGCTGAACGCGGACTCCGAGAGCTTGTTGTACTTGGCCGAAAGGTCGTTGATGTCCTTCGCCTGCAGCACCTGTGCCGCGGCGAACATCGCCAGGTAATCCGCCCCGATCAAGCCGAACACCGGCACGAGTGCCGAGACGTTCTTGACCGCGTCGAAATTACCTGCCCCCGCAAGATCACCGGCGATGCCCGCGTTCGTGGCGGCGAACGCCCGGACCGCGTCGGTCTCTACCGAGAGATCACTCATCGAGTTGCCCCCCAAATCGTCGTGCACATCAGTGTCGTGAACTTCTTCGTCGTCACCGTCTGCCCATTGCCGAACGGCATGACCGCTACGGATGGGCCCAATATAGCGGACGGTACCGGCAACTTTCGAGCCCATCGCGACGTTCACAGAGGGAATGCCGAGGTTGGCAGTGGGAATGGAAAGGAACTGGAACGTGTTGCAAATTAGAACAAGTTCTATATTCTCGATGCCATGAAGGTCGCAGTGACCGGCGCAGCCGGCTACCTTGGCACGAATCTGCTCCGCCTGCTCGTCGCGCGCGGCCACGAAGTCACGGCTATCGATCGAGCGGTGCCACCGACGACCGAGGAGCCGAACGTCACCTGGGTCAGCGGCAACGTGCTCGATCCGGCGTCGATGCGGGAGACGCTGCAGGGCGCCGAGGTCGTTTATCACCTGGTCGCGGTGATCACCCTCGCCGAGAAGCACGACCTGGCCTGGAAGGTGAACACCGAGGGCGTCCGGGTCGTCGCCGAAGCCGCACTCGCGGCCGGCGTGCGACGGATGGTGCACGCCAGCTCGATTCACGCGTTCAACCAGTACAGCTGCGGCGGCAGTATCAATGAGAGCGCCCCGCGCTCGACAGATTCCGCGCTCCCCGTCTATGACCGTTCCAAGTGGGCGGGCGAGGTCGCGCTCCGCAAGGTGATCGACCAGGGCCTCGACGCGGTGCTGTGCAACCCGACCGGCGTGTTCGGCCCCCTCGACTACAGCAAGCCGCTCTCCCGCATCAACCGCACGCTGAAAGACGCCGCGCAGGGCCGCATTCCGGCGATGATCGGCGGCGGCTTCGACCTGGTCGACGTGCGCGACGTCGCCCAAGGCCTGATCCTGGCCGGCGAAAGCGGCCGCACCGGCGAGAATTACTTGCTCGGCGGCGAGATGATCTCGATGCTCGACCTCTGCCGACTTGCTGCCAACCACGGCGGTAAGCGCGGCCCGCGCTTCTCCATCTCACCCAAGCTCGTGGCGGGCGCGATCCCGGTGCTCGCACCGATCGGCAAACTCTTCAAATCCGACATCGTCTCGAAAGCCGCACTGGGCGCGCTGATTTCGGCACCGATGGTGGATCACGGCAAAGCCGAACGCGAGCTCGGCTACCGCCCGCGCCCCACCGATGAGACCGTCCGCGACCTCGTCGCCTTCTTCACCGATCCGACCACGTTGACGCCGGACACCCGGCAGATCGCCTGACCTCCCCGAACGGCACCCGGAGCGGCTAGTCAAGTTTGCCTAGTCGCCCACCGGGTGTTATTTTTGGGCAGCTAGCCAAATTTGGCTAGCTGTGAACGAAAGGCTGGGCAAGATGGCAGGCGAAGTGACAACGCCGATACTGCCGTGCGAATCGATCGATGAGGTCGCCGACTTCTATCGGATGCTCGGATTCGAACAGACCTACTACCAGACGCGTCCGAACCCCTATGTGTGCATACGACGCGAGGACATCAACCTGCATTTCAATGGGATACCGGGGTTCGACCCGGCCGATTCCTATGGCACGTGCATAGTGGCCGTCCCCGACACCGGCGCGCTGTTCGCCTCGTTCGCCGAGGGAATGCGCGCGGTGCACGGCAAGCTACTGGTCACCGGCACGCCCCGGATCACCCGGCCGCGCAAGCGAAAGAACGCCGACAACCTGGCCGGCTTCGTGGTGGTCGACCCCGGCGGTAACTGGATTCGATTCTTCCCACAAACCCCGGCGCCGACCGAGGACGAGCCGGACCGCAGCAGACTCCGCAAGGCCTTCGACAACGCCGTCGTCCTGGCAGATTCGAAGGGCGACAACGCCCAGGGTGCCAAGATTCTCGATGGTGCCCTGGCGCGCGAGTCGCACAGCGCGACCACAATCGACCTCGTCGAAGCCCTGACCTACCGCACCGAACTGGCCGTTCGCATGAACGACCCCGAACTCGCCCGCCAACTACTCGCCCGCATTCGAGCAGTCCCGCTCACCGAGACCGACCGCGACGCCCTCGCCGACGCCCTCGCCAATGCCGATGAACTACAACGAATTTCCTCCGACTGAAAGGACCCCATGTCCGCGGTTCGCCTGCTCGTACTCGGCGCCGTCCGACGCCGCGACCGCGCCCACGGCTACCAGGTACGCGCGGACCTGGAGTCCTGGGGCGCGCACGAGTGGGCGGGCCTGAAGTCCGGCTCCATCTACCACGCACTCAAAGCCATGACCGCCGAGGAACTGCTGCTCGCCCACGAAACCACCCCGAGCACCACCGGCGGACCGCCACGCATCGAATACGAGACCACCGACGCCGGCGACCAGGCCTACTTCGCCCTGCTCCGCACCGCTCTCTCGCAACGCGACCCGCGCATGGACGTGCTCGCCGCCGCCGTCGGCCTCATCGACGACCTCCCCCGCGCCGAAGCCATCGCCCTGCTCCGGCAGCGCGCCAACGCTATGGAGGTGTGGCGAGCGGCCGTCACCGTCGACCTCCCGCCAGGCACCGACCTCGACACCTGGGGACCGGTCGGCGAGGTCCTCGGCCTGTGGCTGCACACCGCGGACTCCCGCGCCGAGTGGACGCAGCGCCTGCTGCGCCGTCTCGAGGCAGGCGCGTTCGAGATGGCGGACGACAAACCCGGACGTGATCGCTAGCGCGTGGCGTTTTCTTGTCAGCAGGCGTCGTTTTCGCCACTGGTGCCGCGCACGGCGATTGCCGAAGAATCGCTGATGTCCCGAAAACGAGGAGATCAGCATGACCGAGCCAGAAGCGACCGCCGCAATCGAAGAAATGCTCCAGGACTATTTCGACGTGCTCTACACGCAGAACATGGACCTGTTCGACCGGGTATTCCACCCTTCGGCCGTGCTCTATTCCGCCCAGGACGGCGTGGTCGTAGTTCGTCCGCGCGAGGAGTACCGCGAGCTGATGCGGGCTCGCCGATCACCGGAACAGAACCGCGCGCCCCGCAGCGATGTGATCCTCACGATCGACACGCTCTCGCCGGAAATGGCAATGGCCAAGGTGCGGCTTCGACTCAACGACAACATCATGGTCGATTACCTGAACCTGCTACTGGTCGACGGCCATTGGATGATCGTGGCCAAGCTCTATCACCGCGAGGGAACCGCCCCGGACGTGCGGTAACACCAGCGTGGCGCACACCGGACCGCTCCGTCGCCGCGATTAGCCTTGGCCAATGCTGCGCACGATCGCCGCCGTTCTGGTCGAGGATTTCACGCCGTTCGAACTGGGTGTGGTCTGCGAGGTTTTCGGCGTGGACCGGACCAGCGAGGGCGGCCCGGCATTCGATTTCCGGGTATGTGGTGAACGGCCCGGCGAACCCCTGCACTGCGACCAAGGTTTCGCCGTCGTGCCGTCGGCCGGATTGACCGGGCTGGCCGACGCCGATCTGGTGATCGTCCCGGCAGCCGCGGTGCGGGGCGACTACGCACCGGCCGTTCTCGACGCATTGCGTGCCGCGGCGAACCGAAACACGACGCTGCTGTCGGTGTGCAGCGGCGCCTATCTGCTCGGTGCCGCCGGTTTGCTGGATGGCCGCCGGTGCACCACGCACTGGCGCTACATCGAGGATTTCCAGCGACGGTTCCCGCGGGCGGACATCGATCCGGACGTGCTGTTCGTCGATGACGGATCGATCGTCACCAGCGCGGGCACCGCGGCGGGCATCGATGCCTGCCTGCATCTCGTACGCCGCGAAATAGGCTCCGCCGCAGCGAATCTGATCGCCAGACGGATGGTCGTCGCACCACATCGGGAGGGCGGGCAGCGCCAGTTCGTCGAGCGGCCGGTGCCGGTCACCGCCGGAACCAGCCTGCAACCGGTACTCGACGACATCCTCGACGACCTGACCGTCGAACACACCGTCCCCGAACTCGCCCGCCGGGCCAGTATGTCGACCCGCACGCTGCTGCGCCGTTTCACCGCCGAAACCGGCACCACCCCGCACCGCTGGCTCACCTTGCAACGCATCCGCCACGCCCAGCAGCTGCTCGAGGACACCACTCTGGATGTCGAACAGATCGCTCGCGCAACCGGAATGGGCACCGGGCCGCTACTGCGTCACCACTTCCGCCGCATCGTCGGCGTGACACCCACGGAATACCGCGCCACTTTCGCCGCCCGGACGCCTGATCGTCCCGACAGGTCTTAGCTGTCACCGCGTCTTGACGATCGGCAAACTTGCTTTGCGGAACCGGCAAACCCTGGGCACAGTGACCGTATGAGTGACGAATTCGAGGCTGTCCTGGCTGCCGTCGGCCCGCGGCTGCGCCGGTTGCGCCGCGGCAGGGGGACCACACTGACCGCGTTGTCGGCGAGCACCGCCATTCCGATCAGCACGCTGTCGCGGCTCGAGTCCGGGCAGCGTAACCCCGGCCTCGGGCTGCTGTTGCGACTGGCGAAGGCCTATCGGATGCCGCTCGACGAACTCGTCGGCGCCCCGGCCAGCGGCGATCCACGGGTGTACCCGCAGCCGTTCCTCCGCAACCGAATGACCGTTATCCCGTTGGCGCGCAATCCCGGTGGGCTACAGGTGTTCAAGCAGGTCCTGCCGGGCGGCCCGACCGACGTCCGACCCGAACCGCGTTCGCACGACGGCTACCACTGGCTCTATGTCCTCAACGGGCGACTCCGCGCCGTACTCGGCGACCAGGACCTCGTCCTCAACGCGGGCGAGGTCGCCGAGTTCGACACCGAACTGCCGCACTGGTTCGGCAACGCCGACACCGAGCCGGTCGAATTCCTCAGCATCCTCGGCCCCCAGGGCAAACGTCTCCGCACCAGAGCCCGCTACCGACTCGCCTGACGCTCGCCGCTTCAGTCATCGGCAGGCACGAAGTTGGAGTATTCCTCGATCCGGGTGATCAGGCCGTCATCGTCGAAGCGGAAGTAGACCGCGGCGTGGACCTCGCCGCGCATTCCCTCCTTGGTGGCGACGTGCACGACGTGCTGTTGGAGGACTTCCCCTGGCCGGGAAAACTGGCGGGTGATGTCGTAGCGCATCGACTCGATGGCATCGACTTGCCCTGCCATTCCGTTGATGTTGTCCTCGATGCTCTGCTCGCCCTTTCCATCGTTGTGCCAGACGGTGGTGTCGGCGGCGCACATCGCGCGGGCGGCAGCCCAGTCGGCGGTCTCAAGGGCATGTAGGTAGGTGACGGCCTTGTGGTCGAGGTCCTCGCTCATAGTGTGCTGTTCTGCTTTCGCCGGATGGGTGGCGTGGTCGATGTCGGCGTTCGTGTAGATGAGGTGGCGTTCTCCGGCGTCGATGCGCAGGGGCAGGTGGTTGCCGGGTGGCGAGAGCGGGCAGACGAACACGGCCGGGTTCAAGTGGTGGTGGGACAGGGTGGCCCGGTTGAAGTCGACGGTCACCGTGGTACCGGGCTCCTGCAGGGGCAGGACGAGCCACCGGCCGATCTCGGGGGTGGTGTCGGCGTTGGTCTCGTCGGTGAAGACGACCAGGCGCTGACCAGGAAAGTCCTCGAGGACGGCCAGCACGTATTCGGTGCCGTCGATGGTCACGGCCAGGTCGACCGGCGCCGAAATCGCTTCGGTGGTCCTCGGGGTGGTCAACCGCTCGACGCCGATGCAACGTTCTCCGGGCGCTGCCCGGTACTCACCCTCGAAGACCCAGGCCGGGTTGTACGGGTAGGTGTCGATGCCGGTGATGCCGCGGTGCTCGAGGGCCGCGTGGTCCATGACGACCATCGAGTAGGCGCCCTCGCCGCCGCCGACCAACCCGATGCGCCCTTCGGGGAACTCGAGGTCGCAGGCCGGGGGCACTTCGCTGGTTCCCGCAACGAGAGAGTGGTTGACCCGCACACCGTCAGCGGGCGTGGCGGTGACGGTGAGGGCGCCGGCCTCGTTGGTGCTCCACCGGCCGGGCACGCCGGGCAGACTGCGGGCATCGGGACCGGCGATCTTGCCGGTCGCGATCACTTTCGCTTTGCCATGGGGCCCGGCGATCTCCTGCCAGCGGCCCTGACGCCAGAGTTCATATTCGGCGGGTGAATCGGAATGGGAAACGTTCACGGAAATTGCTACCTCCTCGGCCGCTGCGCGCGGGCCGTAGTTGTTGGTTGCTGACTCGATGAGTCACCGGGCGACGGCCCATACGGTGCGCTCGGTGTGCCGAGCGAGGGTTGGGGTCACGTGCTATAGCTTGTTCACCGGGCAGGCGGCATCGGCGCGTTGATCGTGGCGAAATACTGTGCGGCGGCTGCGATTGCGATGGGTGCGGCCACCAGTAGTTGCCCGGCCACCGTGCCGAGGGCGCCGATGGCCACCACCCCGCCGAGGCAGCCGACGGCGGCGGCCGGGATGAACGGACCGAACATCCCCACGATCGTCGCGGCGGCCACCGTGGCACCGGCGATGCCGCCGAGCACGCAGCCGACGGCCGCGCCACCGAGGCCGCCGACCAGCGCGCCGATGCCGGTACCGACGCCGATGGTGCTCGTCATCCGCGCCCAAGCGGCTTGTTCGCGCTCGTAGGGCGTCTTGAACGATGCGGTGTCCTCGAAGGGGAGGGCGACCGGCTGGTACACCGCGCGTGCCGGATCGAGGCGCGGAGTCAGGGTGGCGGTACGGTCGCGGATCTCGGTATCGATGGGAAAGGTGAAATCGTCTACCCGGAAGGACAATTCGGTCCCGGCCAGCACCGAACCGTCGGCAGATTCGAGCTCGAGCGCGCCATTCTCGACCACGAACGTGCCGGAGTCGACAGTGATGGTGGCCGATTGGTGGTCGGTAGCGGCGGTGAAGCCGATGGGGGCGGGTCGGGTGCCGGGGTCGGCCGGGACGGTGGCGGCAAGGCCGACGGTGGCGGTGATCATGGTGGCGATGGCGGTGAGCGAGACACAGGTGCGCATGACGACAGGCCGTCTGATGCTGCTCGGACGTGGGTGGACCATGTCCGTCACGCTAGGTCGGCTTGCGTAGATAGCAAACGGCCATCCAGTATGCGCAAAAATTATCGCGCCGAGGGTGCGGCACACGCATAGACATGCCGGTCCTGCCACTCATGCTGACGCAGCAGATTGCGCATCAGACGAACATATGTTCGACTGGATCGGTGCGGTGGCAAAGCCAAACCCTCAACGCCGACGACGGCGCGCTGCCCGGGCTCACCCGGGCGGGTTTGACGCGCACCGTGCAAACTCCCGAGTTCGAGGGCATCACCTTCCATGAGGTGCTGTGCAAGAGCGCGCTGAACAAGATGCCGGAGAGCTCGGGTCTGCCGTTCGGCTGGACGATCAATCCGATGCGCGGCTGCTCACACGCCTGCCGCTACTGCTTCGCCCGCCCGAGCCACGAGTACCTGGATCTGGACGCGGGCAAGGATTTCGACTCCCAGATCGTGGTGAAGACGAATATCGCCGCGGTGCTGCGCAAGGAACTCAACCGGCGCTCCTGGCATCAGGAGCCGGTCGCGCTCGGCACGAACACCGACCCGTATCAGCGGGCCGAAGGCCGATACCGGTTGATGCCGGGCATCATTCGCGCCCTCACCGATTCGGGTACGCCGTTCTCCATCCTGACCAAGGGCACCCTGCTGCGCCGGGACCTGCCGCTGCTCACCCTGGCCGCGCGCGAGGTGCGGGTCAGCGTGGCGGTATCGATCGCGATCTTCGATCTGGACCTGCATCACAGCCTGGAAACCGGCACCCCGTCACCAAAGGCCCGCCTGGAGATGGTGCGCGCGCTCACCGACGCCGGGTTCGACGTGAATGTCATGGTGGCGCCGGTGATTCCGTACCTCACCGACGGCAAGGATCACCTGGACGGACTGTTCGGCGCGATCGCCGAGGCCGGCGCGCACTCGGCCGTCGCCTTCCCGATGCACCTGCGCGGCGCCACCCGGGGCTGGTTCCTCGGCTGGCTCGCCGAGCAGCATCCGGCGCTGGTCCGCCGCTACCGTCAGCTGTACGGCCGTGGCGCTTATGTGACGCCCGAGTACGCGACCTGGCTACGCGGCCGACTGGACCCACTCCTGCGGCGACACGCCTTGCAGCGGGAAATACCGGCGGAACCGGTGACACCACCGGAAAGTCCACACGCCGCCGACCCGCAGCTGGCATTGTTCGGCTGACGCCTCGAGCACCGGGCCGCCGGTGAACTTCACGCATTACCAGTGAACCTCACATATCGGGCGGACGCACCGCCCGGTGCGGAGTACGTTGGCGATGGCACCCTCTCATAGCGAGGAAGTGAAGCAGGCAGATGGTTTCGCATCACAACGAGGTCGGCACAGCCCAAAACACTGCCGACGCAGCGAAATTGGAAAAGGTGGTCATCCGGTTCGCCGGTGACTCCGGCGACGGCATGCAGCTGACCGGTGATCGTTTCACCCACGAAGCGGCCGCGTTCGGCAACGACCTCGCCACCCAGCCCAACTTCCCCGCCGAGATCAGGGCGCCACAGGGCACGTTACCTGGCGTTTCGTCGTTCCAGATCCAGATCGCCGACTACGACATCCTCACCGCGGGCGACCAGCCGGACGTGCTCGTCGCGATGAATCCGGCCGCGTTGAAGGCGAACCTGGAGGATCTGCCGCGCGGCGCCACGGTGATCGTGAACACCGACGAGTTCACCAAGCGCAACCTCACCAAGGTCGGCTACGCCGCCGACCCGCTCGACGACGGCACGCTCTCGGATTTCGTGCTGCACCGCGTCCCGATGACCTCGCTCACCCTCGGTGCCACCGAGTCCACCGGCGTCGGCAAGAAGGACGGGCAGCGCGCGAAGAACATGTTCGCGCTCGGCCTGCTGTCCTGGATGTACGGGCGGCCGATCGGCGGCACCGAGAAGTTCATGCGGGAGAAGTTCGCCGCGAAACCGGACATCGCCGAGGCCAATGTGCTGGCGTTCCGGGCGGGCTGGAACTACGGCGAGACCACCGAAAGTTTCGCCACCACTTACCAAATCGCGCCCGCGAAACTGCCGCCGGGCACCTACCGGCAGATCACCGGCAATACCGCGCTCGCGTACGGACTGGTCGCGGCGGGACAGCTGGCAGGCCTGCCGGTTTTCCTCGGCACCTATCCGATCACGCCGGCCTCGGACATCCTGCACGAGCTGAGCAAGCACAAGAACTTCGGCGTCACCACCTTCCAGGCCGAGGACGAGATCGCGGGAATCGGTGCGGCACTTGGCGCTTCGCTGGGCGGCGCGCTCGGCGTCACCAGCACCTCCGGCCCGGGGCTCGCGCTGAAGAGCGAAACCATCGGTCTCGCGGTGATGACGGAACTGCCGCTGCTGGTGATCGATGTGCAGCGCGGCGGACCGTCCACCGGCCTGCCGACCAAGACCGAGCAGGCCGACCTGCTGCAGGCGTTGTACGGACGCAACGGCGAATCGCCGGTCGCCGTGCTCGCGCCGCGCTCCCCCGCCGACTGCTTCGCCACCGCGGTCGAGGCGGCCCGGATCGCGCTCACCTATCGCACGCCGGTGCTGCTGCTGTCCGACGGTTCGATCGCGAATGGTTCAGAGCCCTGGTCGATTCCGCGGGTCGCCGACCTCGCGCCGATCGATCCGGCGTTCGAGCCCGACGGCGACGACGCGGATCCGTTCCAGCCCTACGCCCGCGACCCGGAAACCCTGGCCAGGCCGCTCGCCGTGCCGGGAACCAAGGGGCGCGCGCACCGGATCGGCGGCCTGGAGAAGGCCGACGGCAGCGGCAACATCTCCTACGATCCGGCCAATCATGAACTGATGGTTCGGTTGCGGCAGGCCAAGATCGACGGCATCAGCGTGCCCGATCTCGAAGTCGACGATCCGGACGGGCGGGCCGAACTGCTGATCATCGGCTGGGGCAGCTCGTACGGTCCGATCGGCGAGGCCTGTCGCCGGGCGCGCCGACGTGGCGTGCCGGTCGCGCAGGCGCACCTGCGGCATCTGAATCCGTTGCCCGCCAACCTCGGTGCGGTACTGCGGAGCTATCGCACGGTGGTCGCGCCGGAGATGAACGGCGGCCAGCTCGCGCTGCTGTTGCGCGGGAAGTACCTGGTCGATGTGCGGCCGTGGACGAAGATCGCGGGCACCGCGTTCTCCGCGCAGGAACTCGTCGGGGTGATCGACGCCGCGTTGGACGGCTCGATCGAGGAGATGGAACAGGACAAGGCCTTCGCCGCCCGAGCGCGGGCCAGCTACGTCACGACCGGGGGTACCGAATGACCATCGTGGAAACCTCGCTTGCCGGCACGGATCTGGGCCTGACCGGGCTGTCCGGCGTGCCCGCCGCGCCGGGTCCGCAGAAGGTGAAGGACTTCACCACCGATCAGGAGGTGCGCTGGTGCCCCGGTTGCGGTGACTACGTGATCCTGGCGACCGTGCGCGGCTTCCTCGCCGAGCTCGGATTGCGCAGGGAGAACCTGATGTTCGTCTCCGGGATCGGCTGCTCCAGCCGCTTCCCGTATTACCTCGAGGCGTACGGCATCCACTCCATCCACGGCCGCGCACCCGCGATCGCCACCGGGCTCGCGGTGACCCGCCCCGACCTGTCGGTCTGGGTGGTGACCGGCGACGGCGACGCGCTGTCCATCGGCGGCAACCATCTCGTGCACGCGCTGCGCCGCAACGTCAACATGACGATCCTGTTGTTCAACAACCGGATCTACGGGCTCACCAAGGGCCAGTACTCGCCGACCTCGGAAGAGGGCAAGGTCACCAAGTCGACCCCGATGGGTTCGGTGGACCACCCGTTCAACACGCTGTCCATCGCGCTCGGCGCCGAAGCCACCTTCGCCGCACGGGCTTTGGACTCCGACCGCGCCGGCCTCACCGAGGTGCTGCGCGCCGCCGCCGAACACCGCGGCACCTCGTTCGTCGAAATCCTGCAGGACTGCCCGATTTTCAACGACGGCTCATTCGACGCCCTGCGCCGCGACAACGCCGCCGACCACCTCGTCCCGCTGCACCACGGCGCACCGATCCGCTTCGGCGCCGAAGGCGAATTCGCCGTCGTACAAAGCGGTTTCGGCCTCGAGGTAGTCGGCACCGACACCGTCGCCGAATCCGACATCGTCGTGCACGATGCCTACACCGACAACCCCGAGTACGCCTACGCCCTCTCCCGCCTCTCCGACCAGGGCCTGGACCACGTCGTCACCGGCATCTTCCGCAGCGTCAGCCGCCCGACATACGACGACGGCGTACGCGCCCAAACGACAATGGCCCGGGAACGCAAACCGGTCGACCAGGATTCACTGCAGTCGCTGCTCTCCGGCCAGGAAACCTGGACCATCGCCGACCACTGAATCCACCAGCACACCCCACCTCCCGGCTCCCGTCCCTCGAACGGGACATAGTGGCGGCAAAGTGCGAGTGCCCCCGCCACCATGTCCCCTTCAGCGACCAGACAAACGTCGAACGGGACATGACGGCGGCACAGTGCGAGTAGCACCGCCCTCATGTCCCGTTCGGCAAAGGCCAGGCGCAGCGGCGTCCAACCGAGAGCGAGCCCGCCCAGTTGACGCATCAGCGCGACACCGGTTCCAGCTGGACGTCCACCCTCGAACGAGACATAACGGCGGCAAAGTGCGAGTGCCCCGCCACCACATCCCGCCCGACGACCAGACAAACGTCGAACGGGACACGGCGGCGGCACAGTGCGAGTAGCACCGCCCTCGCTGTCCCGTTCGGCAAAGGCCAGGCGCGTCGGCGTCCAACCGAGGGCGAGCCCGCCCAGTTGACGCATCAGCGCGACACTGGTTCCAGCTGGACGTTCCCCCTCGAACGGGACATAACGGCGGCAAAGTGCGAGTGCCCCCGCCACCACATCCCGCCCGACGACCAGACAAACGTCGAACGGGACATGACGGCGGCACAGTGCGAGTAGCACCGCCCTCATGTCCCGTTCGGTGCAGGGTTAGGCGCGCTTGGCGAAGCCGAGGTCGATTACGGCGTCGCGTTCCTGGGTGAGCTCGGTGACGCTGGCGTCGATGCGGGTGCGGGCGAAGTCGTCGATCGGGAGGTCGGGGACGATCGTGTAGTTGCCGTCGGCGCAGGTGACGGGGAACGAGCTGATCAGGCCCTCGGGGACGCCGTAGGAGCCGTCGGACGGGACGGCCATCGAGACCCAGTCGCCGGCGGCGGTGCCGCGGACCCAGTCGTGGATGTGGTCGAGGGCGGCGCTGGCCGCGCTGGCGGCCGAGGAGGCGCCGCGGGCCTGGATGATGGCGGTGCCGCGCTGCTGCACGGTGGGGATGAAGTCGTCGGTCAGCCAGGCGTGGTCGCCGATGCTGTCGAGGGCCGGGCGGCCGTCGATAGTGGCGTGCGCGATATCCGGGAACTGGGTCGCGGAGTGGTTGCCCCAGATGGCAACTCGCGCGATGTCGGCGGCGGGCGCGCCGGTCTTCTTGGCCAGCTGCGCGATCGCGCGATTGTGGTCGAGGCGGGTCATCGCGGTGAACCGTTCGGCCGGGACGTCGGGCGCGTTGTTCATCGCGATGAACGCATTCGTGTTGGCGGGATTGCCGACCACGAGCACCTTCACGTCATCGGCGGCACTCGCGTTGATCGCGGCACCCTGCTCGGTGAAGATGGTGCCGTTGGCGGCCAGCAGATCCGACCGTTCCATCCCCGCCGTCCGCGGCCGCGCACCCACCAGCACCGCGACGTTCGCCCCGGCGAACCCCACCCACGGATCATCGCTGATGTCGATGGACTCCAACAGTGGAAACGCCCCGTCCTCCAACTCCATCGCCACCCCCTCCAGCGACGCCACCGCAGCCGGAATCTCCAACAACCGCAACCGCACCGGCGTATCCGCACCGAGCATCGCCCCGGACGCGATCCGGAACAGCAGCCCATAGGCGATCTGCCCCGCCCCTCCGGTCACGGCAACGGTCACAGGCGCGGTCCGAGCTGCGGTGTTCACGACAAAACTCCTAGCGATAGGCGGACTCTCGAATCTCACCCTAACGACTCGCACCGCCCCCGAAACCACACGGTGAGCAACACGACAGTCACCCCCGAACCGCCGACCACCTGCCGCGCACACTCCCTCCCCACGCGCACAAATCTGCCAGCAAAACTGCCCGCACCCAACGAAACCGCACGCGGCGAACGCCCCACGCGCGCGTGCGGCAGCTCCGCCAACGGCGACCACCACCTGAGTCAGCCGCCGCGCACGAACTAGCCTCGCGCGCACCGAATTGCTCGCAATTTCGTACGCATCGGGCGAAAGCATGCGCGCGGACGCCGCCGTACGCCTCAACCCCACGACTATCGACGGCAAGCCACTCAGCTCACGCTGCGCACGTATCCGCATCGCGCGCACCAAATTGCCAGCAATTGCGTACGCGGCGGGCGAAAACAGGCGCGCAGACGCCGCCGTACGCCTCGACCCCACGACTATCGACGGCAAACCGCTCAGCTCGCGCTGCGCACGTATCCACATCGCGCGCACCGAATTTACCGGCAATTACGTGCGCGGCGGGCAAAAACAGGCGCGCAAGCGCCGCCGTACGCCTCGACTCCGCGACTATCAATGGCGCGCCGCTCAGCTCGCGCTGCGCACGTATTCGCATCGCGCGCACCAAATTGCCAGCAAATTCGTACGCGGCGGGCAAAAACGAGCGCGCGGGCGCCGGCGTGCGCGTCGGCTCCGCGACTATCGACGGCAAGCCGCTCGGCTCGCGATGCGCACGTATCCGCATCGCGCGCACCAAATTGCCAGCAATTACGTACGCGGCGGGCGAAAACAGGCGCGCGGACGCCGCCTTACGCCTCGACCCCACGACTGTCGACGGCAAAGCCGCTCGGCTCGCGCTGTGCACGTATTCGCATCGCGCGCACCGAATTTGCCGGCGATTGTGTGCTCTGCGGGCGATTATGTGCGCGGTGGGTCAGGTTAGGGCGGCTACCTCGCGGTCGGTGAGGACTATCGGGGAGACGGCGTCCTTGGTGCGGGCCATTTGGACGGCGCGGTAGAGGGGGCGTTCGGGGAGGGCGGCGTCTCGGGCTTCGGCGCGTAGTTGGTGGACCAGGAGTGATGACACCGCTACGGCGGCGGCCAGTTGGCTGGTGGCCAGGGCGTCGGCCAGGCGGCGGAGGCCGAGTAGGTGCATTTCGCGGCCGCTGCCCGCGTCGGTGTACATGGCCAGGGGGATGATCTGGGAGAGTTCGCCTGCGGTGACGCGGAGCACGATGCGGCTGAGCCGGGCGGGAAAGATCAAAACTTCGACGCCGGTGGCCGCGGACACCTCGACCTGACGCTCACCGAAGAGGCGGCGGGCGTGGATCACGGTGCCCGCCATCCACATTCGACGCCGCCGCAGGGCGACCGCGTAGCCGACGGTCGGCGCGCCGACGACCAGTCCGATGGCCACCGCGATCGGCCAGCTGACCACGGTCGCGGCCAGCAGCGCGGCGCCGATGCCGATGCCCGCGGCGGCCAGCGCCAGCCGACGGAGCATCGGCGCGTACATCTCGGGCGCGACGAGGTCTAGCCCGACGGGTGGATCCGTGTGCTGCTCACCAGCATTCGACGACACAGGCCCACCTCTCCGTGACTCCGGCGCCACGTCGTGCGCGAAGTTACGTTACCCCCGTACCCCCGGCGGAGTGCGCCCTTCGAACCCACCACCTAAGACGAAACGTCGAGCGCCTCGCGAATCGCGACGATGGCCTCGTCGATCGGGATCTGGCGCTGTTCCCCGGTTGCCATATCCTTCAATCCGATTGTCTCCTCGGTAAGATCGCGATCCCCGAGCACCAGGGTGAACTTCGCACCGGACCGGTCGGCCGCTTTCATCGCGCCCTTCACGCCACGCCCGCCGTAGGCCAAATCGACACTGATTCCCGCCGCACGCAGTTGCGCGGCAAGCACCACCAGTCGCTGCTTGGCCGCATCGCCCAGCGGCACCCCGAACACCTCGCACCGCGCGGCCTCGCCCGCGGTCTTCCCTTCGGCCTGCAACGCGAGCACGGTCCGATCGACGCCGAGCCCGAATCCGATGCCGGACAACGGTTGTCCGCCGAGCTGAGCCATCAGCCCGTCGTACCGCCCGCCGCCGCCGATGCCCGACTGCGCGCCGAGCCCGTCGTGCACGAACTCGAACGTGGTCTTGGTGTAGTAGTCGAGCCCGCGCACCATCCGCGGATTCACCACGTACGGCACGCCGAGCGCGTCCAGGTACCCGAGCACCTGATCGAAGTGCGTCTTGGCCGATTCCGACAGGTGATCGATCATCAGCGGCGCGTCCGCGGTCATCTCGCGCACCTCGGGCCGCTTGTCGTCGAGCACGCGCAGCGGGTTGAGCTCGGCCCGCCGCTTGGTCTCCTCGTCGAGCGGCAGCCCGAACAGGAACTCCTGCAACAGTTCCCGATACTGCGGGCGGCAGGTCTCGTCGCCGAGCGAGGTGAGCTCCAGCCGGAAACCGTCCAGCCCGAGCCCGCGGAAGCCGGCGTCGGCGATCGCGATCACCTCGGCGTCCAGCGCGGGGTCGTCCACGCCGATCGCCTCGATGCCGACCTGCTGCAGCTGCCGGTATCGACCGGCCTGAGGGCGCTCGTAACGGAAGAACGGCCCGTTGTAGACCAACTTCACCGGAAGCTGCCCGCGATCGAGCCCGTGCTCGATTACGGCCCGCATCACGCCTGCGGTCCCCTCGGGGCGCAGCGTCACGCTGCGGTCGCCACGATCGGGGAAGGTGTACATCTCCTTGCTGACCACGTCGGTCGACTCGCCGACGCCACGGGCGAACAGCCCGGTGTCTTCGAAAACCGGCAGCTCGATATGTCCGTACCCGGCCAGTCGGGCGGCGCGGATGAGCCCGTCGCGCACCGCGACGAATTCGGCCGAGCCGGGCGGCACGTAGTCCGGGACCCCCTTCGGGGCGGAAAAGCTGCTGGTCTTGGTCACGATGGTCCAGTTTTCACCACCACGCCCCGTCAAGTCCAACCGGTTATGCCCTCGGCCCGTCGTTGTCCGTTGCGTACGCACGCTGCCGATCGGTCACTTGCGACGTCGGAGGTGAGATCCAGCTTTGTCGACGATTCGCAGCGCGGCGGGACGCAGACCCGGCTCGGCGCAGGTGCGACACGATGTTCGAGTGGGTCCGCCAGTGCCGCAAACCTGTCGGACCGGTCGCGCTCCGCGAGCCGCCACACCACCTTCAGTACTGTGGATGCGTTCACCTGCGGGGACAGGTGTCAGGCCGGACGAGGGAACTGAAAGACACATGAGCGACGAGCAACAAATCCTCACCCCCGGCGAGACCTGCTGGCAAATCGCCGGTGCCGACCGGCTGGCGTGCATCGTCGACGCGGCGGACTACTTCCGCTATGCGAAGTCCGCGATGTTGCAGGCCCGCAAGCGCATTGTGCTGATCGGCTGGGACTTCGATACCCGGATCAAGTTCGAACCGCAGGACAAGACCCTCGACGGGCCCAACCGGCTGGGTAAATTCCTGTCCTGGCTGCCGAAACAGCGGCCGGATCTCGACATCTATCTGTTGAAATGGAATGTCGGCGCGTTCGCGGCGATCAGCCGCGGGATGACTCCGATCTTCGTCGTCAATTGGATGACCGATCGACGGTTGCACTTCGAAATGGACGGCGCGCACCCGTTAGGTTCGGCGCACCATCAGAAGATTGTGGTAATCGACGACGCGCTGGCGTTCTGCGGTGGCATAGATATGACCGTCGACCGTTGGGACACCGGTGACCACCGCGACGACAACCACTACCGCACCGAGCCGAACGGCAACCGGTACGGACCGTGGCACGACGCGACCACCGCCGTCGACGGCGATGCGGCCAAGGCGATCGGCGAACTGGCCAGGGCCCGGTGGCAGGCGGCGACGGGACAGCAATTGGCCCCGATCGACGACATCGCCGGGGACGCGCCGTGGCCGGAAGGGCTGGTGCCGACGATGCGGTCCGTGGACGTCGGTATCGCACGGACCTTCCCCGAACTCGCCGATCGCGCCGAAGTCCGGGAGATCGAGGCGCTGTATCTGGCGGCGATCGCGGGCGCGAAGCGGTCGTTGTACATCGAAAGCCAGTACCTGGCCTCACGCACCCTCGCCGAGGCGATCGCCGCGCGACTGTGCGAACCGGACGGCCCGGAGATCGTGCTGGTGCTGCCGCGGCACGCCGACGGCTGGCTCGAACAGCAGGCGATGGACGGGGCTCGCCGTCGGTTACTGCACCTGCTTTGGCAGGCCGACACCGAAAACCGGTTCGCCGTCTACTATCCCGTCACCGCCGCCGGTGCGCCCATCTACGTCCACGCCAAGGTCCTGGTGATGGACGATCGGCTGCTGCGCGTCGGCTCGTCGAACCTCAACAACCGTTCGATGGGCTTCGACACCGAATGCGATCTGGCCGTTGAGGTCACCCCCACCACCGCGAACGGCGAGCAGCTGCGGGCAACCATTCTCGATATCCGGCGCCAGCTGATCTGCGAACACCTCGGTGCCGAACCCGCCGAGTTCGACACCACCCTCGCCGAGACCTCGTCCTTGTTGCGCACCGTCGAGGCCTTGCGCGGCCAAGGCCGGACGTTGGTGCGGTTCGAGCCGGACACCGTCGAGAACGAGGACAGTCCGCTGGCGGAGAACGAACTGCTGGACCCCGAACGCACCCCACCGAGCCTATGGGACAACGCCTTACTGAGTCGCGGCATCCGCAGACTGAAGGCTGCCGGGGTAGCGCGTTGATGTTTGCACCACCGGTTACCGGCTAGCCGCTGTGCGGGTCGCGCCGGGGCGGCTGACTTGCGGCGCCCCGGCGTGACCAGCGGCGCCGCAACAGCATGAACACCGCGCCGAGGAGCCCGGCCGCGACGAACACCAGGATCAGCTTGCCTAGGCCGGTGAGCAAACCGGCGATCGCCCCCAGGGCGAGGACCAAGGGGAGAATGGCGTAGGCGGCGGCAATCTCGAGCACCCCGAGGAACCCGCCGTCGGCTCGGCCCGAATCGGCCAGCGCCTGCCCGAAGTCGGCAACCGAGTCACCATAGAGCGGGAAAGTGAGGGCGGCTACCGCGACGAGTGCGAGCACCGACCACCAGCGGTACTTCGTGACGAGATTGCGCTCGGACATTGCCCCCACTCCTTTCGTTTGCTAGATCCGTAGTCGCGGCTGAGGCTACGCCCGTGGCGCTGAGCAGAAACGCGGTACAGACCTTCGAAGTTCCGTTGTCTTCCTGCAGGAGCACAAAGGTGCCGATATGGGTCACTGACGGTATGCCCGGGGCCGTCATCGTGGACGCCGTGCGCTGCGAACCGGCCACGCCGGGCCGGATCTGGCGCACCGACATCGCGTCGCTGCGCGGCCGCACCGCCGCCGCCAACACTCACGCGCTCGGCATCCCGGACACGGTACCGCTGGGCTGCGCGCTCGACTGGTGACAGGGCTCCGACCGGCTATCCGCGCCCCTCGGCCGAACCGCCCGGCATCCGCTCACGCCACAGAGCCATCCAGTAGCTGTAACCTCGGGCCCTATGAACACGTCGTTGTGGCATGTTTACCCCACTCTAAGTGTTAGATGGCAGACTCTCCTGCCGTAACAACCGGACACGGGAGGAACGTGGTAGTGCCGAGCAACGAACAGCGGCGAGCAGCGGCGAAACGCAAGTTGGAGCGCCAGCTCGCCAACCGGGCCGAGCGCGCACGCAGGCGCAAGCAACTCACGATCGCCGGGTCGGTGCTCGGTGTTGTCGTTTTGGTCGCGGCGATATCCGGCGTGTATTTCCTGACCAAGGGCGACGACAGCTCCGACGCCAAGGACGCGACCCAGTCGAGCAGCGCACCATCCGCGGCGGCACCGCCTCCGGCGGCGGCCAAGCCCGCGATGGTCAACTGCGTCTACAAGGACAGCCAGAAGCCCGCCGACAAGCCGGCCACCAAGCCGGTGAAGGCCGACGGCATCCCGACCACCGGCAACGACGCGAAGGTCAGCGTCAGCATGGAGACCAATCAGGGTCCCATCGGCCTGACCTTGGCCAACGCCGAATCACCATGCACGGTGAACAGTTTCGTCAGCCTGGCGTCGCAGAAGTTCTTCGACGGCACCAGCTGCCACCGGATGACCGCGAGCGACGGCCTGAAGGTGCTGCAGTGCGGTGACCCGACCGCGAGCGGCATGGGCGGGCCGGGCTACGAGTTCGACAACGAGTACCCGACCGATCAGCTCGACGCCAACGATCCGACAGCCGCGCAGAAGCCGATCGAGTACAAGCGCGGCACGCTCGCCATGGCGAACGCGGGTCCCGGCACCAATGGCAGCCAGTTCTTCATCGTCTACGGCGATTCCCAGTTGCCGCCGAACTACACCATCTTCGGCACGGTCGACGACAACAGCATGGGCACCCTGGACAAGATCGCGAAGGCGGGCCAGGACAACTCCAACGGCCCCGGCGACGGCAAGCCGAGCCAGCCGGTCGACATCCAGTCGGTCCGCATCGACTGAGACCGCGAAAACCGTTCGGGCCCCGCGCTGATTCGTCGGTGCGGGGCCCGACACGTGTCGCGCAGATGAAGGGCACCCTAATCCTCCGGTAAGGGTTGGCTCAGACCGGATTTCGTCCGGCGAGTTACCAAGACTGTCGGAATTGTGCGATATATGCTGATAAGCGGCACGGCCGTACGGTTGCGACAGTGCTTTCTCGGGTAACCTCGAAACACGGAGTTCGCGTAGCGTGGCAACCCCTCTAACGGGCGACCCCCGAGCAAAGGGAATGCGGCGACACGAGTTCTCCCGGTGTCCACGTTTGCAGCCGGGGCATCGTCGGACGGACTACAGTCCCCTGGCGGTGTCCAGACGAAGCACCACAACATCCATAGTGATCACTGCAGCATCGGGGAGCAGCCATGTCCGAGGAACTGGACGACATCGGCCGCGAGACAGCGGCCATGATGAGGACTATGTTGCAGCTTGCGACCCTGGTCGCGCTGCGGACCCGCGAGCGTGGTCAAAAAGAAGCTGAAGCGCGCGTCAAGGTCACCGAGGCCCGCATGAAAGAGGCCCGCGAGATGCAGATCCGCGAGGCCCGCGACGCGAAGGCCAAGGACCCGCGCAACACCGAGCTGGCCCGGATGATCGAGAGGCCGATCCCGGAACGCGGTGTGTCACTGGAGAAGGACCGTTTCACGGCCCAGGCCGAGGCGACCCGGATGGCAGGCATCGCCGCCGCGGCACACGCCAAGCCGCAGGTGCTGCAGTACGACTCCCCCGAACGTCGCATGGCGATCGCCGCGCATCTGGCGAAAATGGGTGTCGCGCCGGAACTCGCCGCGGTACGGATGTTGATCGAAGTAGGCCAGGGACAGCCGCCGATCGAGGCGGTGCGTACCCGTGCCGAGGAGGAGCCTGCGGTCACCAGGGCAAGGGAGCAGGACGCCAGGGCCCGCGGCCTGGAACGTACCCGCTAGCTTCCGCACCCACCATTGCCGGCGGTGGAATGCTGAGCGTGACCGAGGCATTGACCATGCGCTTGCGAGACCAGGTGTCCCGTAAGCACATTCGGTCCTCGCTCAGTGGTGGAATTCGCCCATCGTCGGATCACCGAACATCCCGTGTTGTGGCGACTTCAACGGCAAGGGGCTGAGCATATCCTTGTGACCGTTGCGCACACTGCAATACTTGAAGGGCCCCTTGGGATCGAACAGCTTGGCCATGTGCGGGTCCGCATGGTCGAGGAACCAAACACTCAGTCCCGTTGACGGGTTGAGCCGGAAGTGCTCCCAAGCCCGCCACATCGCGTCCAAACGGGCGACCGCTTCGGCATGCTGAAACCACTCCGGGCACCATACTGTGTCGCTGAGATCGGTGACCTGACGACGATAAACCAGACTCAGATAGTTCTCGACGAACTCCACCACGTTCGCGTAGATCATCGGTTGCTGCTGCGGCTCGGTCATGACCGAGCCTCGGTACGCCCCGTCACGACCAATAACGCTGTGCCCCAGGCTCGCTCGCTGTGCCCATTCACAGTGGCCTGACCTCCTCGATCTTCCCGTACTCCGGCGGCGTGGTGCCCTTGCTCAGCGAAGGCGTGCCCGGCATCAGGTCACCGATCTCCGTCTTGCGCTGCGGATCATGGTGCGAGATGGACTTCGTCACCTCGGCAGCGTACTCGCCCTCCCACCAGGGCACGGTGCGAACCAACACCGGCGGCGCGCCGGACGGGAAGACGATCACGCGACCGCGCGGCAACTGGGCCAGCGCCTGCACACTGAACGTCTTCGATGAGCCGAGCGAACGCGAATAGCTCTTGCCGCCTGAGGATTCCGACACCGAGGCGGAGACCACCTCGTAGTCGCCGATCGCCTCGGACCGCTCGCGCAGGAAGTTGGTGTCGTCGACCCCACTGCCGAGCACCTTGATGTTCGCGGCAGCCCACAGCGCGTTCATGCCGGGCTCGCCCCAGCAGCGCACGCCCTGCGCCCACGACTGCAGCACGGTCATCACGACGATGCCGCGCGAGCCGAAGTGGCTGTACTGCTTGGGCAGATCCTTCCAGCGCACCACGTTCGCGGCCTCGTCGAGCACAGCGAGCAGCGGGATGGGTAGCCTGCCGCCAAGAGACTGCGAAGCCTTGCGCGTGGCGACGTCGATCACGGCCTCGGTGAGGGCGCTCACCAGCGGCGCCGCCGAGCCGCGGCCTTCCAGCGACAAGCTGTACAGGGTGCCGTTGCGCTCGATGAACTCCAACTCGTCGAACTCCCGGCGATCACCGCCGCGGGTGATCCACGGATGTACATTCGACAGCTTGAGGCAGCGGATCATCTTCTTGGCGGTTCCGAAAATGCCACTGCGCGTGCGTTCGTCGGCGTTGTACTGGGACGCCAGACCGGAGGCCGTGTAGTGATGGCGGGCCAAGCGCAGCATCTCGATGGGCTCGGTATCCTGCGGGTTGGTCACCCATTCCCACACCTGCACGATCGGCCTGCTGCCGTTGCGATCGCCGACCGCCGCGGCCAGGAACAGACCGGCCAGCAGATCCTCGGCTTCCGGGTCGAAGAACGCGTCGGTCTTCGCGTCCGAGCCGTCGTCGCCGTCGGCGAAGTGCCCGGCCAGCCGCGCCGCGCGCATCTCGCAACCCTCGCGGCGCGCGTCCACCCAGGCCAGCGGATCCCAGAACCAGCTCGGCTCCTCGCCCGCGACGCCCTGCGGGTCGAAGACGAACGTGGGACTCCCCTTGGCTTCCCGCACATCTCGCGTCGCGTCCACCACATCGCGCTTGTTCGAGGTGGCCAGCACCGGGCCGATCGCGGTGAGGATCGCCGGGATCACCCGCGAGGTCGACTTGCCCTGGCGCGGGCCCCAGATGTCGAGGTGCAGGTCCTCGTAGGAGCCGTACAGCATCTCGTTGTCGGCGATCCCGATGCCGATCGGCACGCCGGGCACATCCTCGCTACCGAGCCGCACCCCGAGCTGCTTCGCCTTCTCCCGCACACCCTTCGCGGTGAGGTGGGCGATCGCGCTGCCCTGACCCATCACGTCGGCCTTCTCGTCCACCGGGAGCACGCCGATGGTCCTGCGCTTGGCCAGCCGCTTGCGGACGACCACCCATGCCACCAGCGCCACGACCACGAGCAGCACGATCACCGTGGACGCGCGCGGCCAATGCAGTTTGCCCCTGACCAGATCCGCGACGATGGCGATCGGGTTGATCGGGATGGACTGCGGGGTCACCGCGAGCATGTTGCCGAGGTGCAGCGCGATCCAGAGCGTGGCCACCACGGCGATGCCGGCGTACAGCATGATCATGGTCGTGTCCGGCCCGACCGCGGCCGGATCCTTCACCACCTTCTTCGCCATGGCTGCCTCCTAATTTCGGTACGGGAAATGTCTTGGTGTTCAGCGGAACGCGTCGAGCCGCCAGCCGTCCGGTGTGCGCACCACGGTGGCGATGACCGTCGCGGGCGGCAACGGTTCCTTGCGGCCGTTCGGGTAGACGACGGTCTGCTCGATCCCGATCTTGAACTGCTGCAGGTTCGGATCACCACCGCTCGGCGCCTTCTCGCCGGAGGCGAAGGTGAACGCCTCGACGGTCGCCTTCGCGGTGGCCCAATCCGCCCACTGCAGCGTCGTCTTGGGTGTCTCCAGCCCGGTCGGTGTGCCGTCCAGCACGCGAATCAAGCTGGGGCCCAACCACTTCCGAGCGCGCGCCAGCGACGCACCCTGGGTTTCGGTAGCCGGCTGCCAGGTGTAGATCTCCTTCAACGCGGCCACCGCGACACCGTCGGGCGTGACCGGGTCGGGTGCGGGCACACCCTCGAGCAGCCGGGTCGTTGACGTGGCCGGGTGCGCCCCACCGGATCCCGCGTCTTCGCGATCTCCGCTACTACAGGCCGCACCCAGCATCGCGACGCTCACCACCAGCATCACCACCAGTTTCGCGCGTACCTGTGCTGTATTCGATGGGCGGCGCTCTCGGGGCCCTGCGTGGTCACGCAAGCTACCGCCTCCGGGCCCGTCGTTCGCGCCGCCGTCATTCCAGGCTAGCCGCATTGACCGACAGTTCGGCAGTCCCGGCGTCGCGTGTTCGGATCGGGAGCTCACAACACCCTCCTCGCCCGGCTGTCTCCCGGCACTTGCACCTCACCGACCCCACCGCCACCACGAATGCCGGGCACGGCCTGAATCATCCGCCCGTTGCCGGAGTAGATGCCGACCTGCGCGGGACCGCGCGGCCCGAACGCGCTGAACACCAGATCCCCCGCCTGAATCTTGCCCATCGGCACCTCGGCACCGGCCTCCCACTGCTGTTCGGCGGTGCGCGGCAACGTCACCGAGCCGGACGAGGCCGCGAACACCGCGGCCGAGGTCAGGCCGGGCCCGTCCATACCGCCGCCACTGGGACCCTCCGGCCCGCCGCCGCCCCACACGTAGGGCTGTCCGAGCCAGTCGTGCGCGGCCTCGACGATCTGGTTGCCGCCGCCGCCCTCCTTCGGATCGAAGCGGCCGAGCGCGCCGGGCGCGCGGAACTGCGCCTCCATCGCGAGGATGTTCGCCACGTAGGGCTGGGTCTCGGACAGGTGCGCCGCCACCTGATTCGGCATGCCGCCGGACGCGAGCACCGCGCCCTCACCGGCGTTGTACGCGGCCAGGGTCAACGCGGTGACGTCGCCGCGCACCTTGCCGTCGGCTTCCCACTGCACGATCTTGTGCGCGATCGCGCACATGTAGCGGCCCTGCCCGATGATCGCGTCGCCGTCGTCCCAGAGGCTCGCGGTGCCGTTGCCGTCGGCGTCGATCACATAGGGCTGACCGTCATCCGGGTCGACGCTAACCGCAGTGCTCGGCAGGAACTGCGCCAGTCCCTGCGCGCCCGCGGGCGAGGTGGCGCCGCGGCGGAAGCCGGATTCCTGCTTGCCCTGCGCGGCGAGCAGCGAGGGAGTGATCTGCGGGCAAAGGGAACCCGCACGGCGATACCAGATTTCGAGTTCCGGCGGCACCTTGCCGGCGGCCAGCGCGCCGCCCGCGCTACCGAAGCCGCGGCTGCACCGCGGATCGTTGGAATAGGCCTGTGCGCCACCGACATCCGGCGTGGGCGCGCCGTCCAGCCAAGGCAGCGGGTCGATCTGGCGTCCGCCGGTGAACCGGCCGCCGGGGACGATCTCGAAATGCAGGTGCGGGCCGCTGGATTCGCCCGCGGAGCCGACCTGGGCGATGGGCTGACCCGCAGTCACGGTGTCGCCGACGCGCACGTGCACCCCGGTGTCCCACATGTGGCCGTAGACGGCGGAGTAGGCGCGGCCGTTGGTGTCCACCGAGTCGACGACGACCCAGTTGCCGAAACCCGATGCGGGACCGGCGGCCACCACGCGGCCGTCGGACACCGAGTAGATGGTGGTGCCGTCGGCGGCGGCCAGGTCAACACCGAGGTGGGTGCCGCCGCGCGCACCGAACACGTCCGACACCGTAAAGGTGCCCTTGGCCAGCGGCATGGTGCGCCGGATCGGTCCGGCACCCCCGGCCAGCGATGGCGCACCGGCACTGGTCGGATTCGCCTGCGGCCCTGCAGGTGCCGCGGCGGCTGGACTCGCCGTTGTGCCGAATGGATACGCGGCTCCGGTCGGACTCGCCGGTGCCCCTGACGGATTCGCGCCCGGCGGATAACCGCCCAGCGGCGGCAAGTTCGAGGTGGTGCCGAACAGCGCCGACCCCTCACACGGATCATCCACCGACGGCAACACAATCACCACCACCAGCGTCATCAACGCAAGCACCGCCCCCAGCGCCCCCCACAACAGCGCCTTCCCGGTCACCGCACCCCCGCCGCCCCCGGCCCCCCACCCCACACCCGACCCAAGGCGCCCTTCAGTCGGTCAGACCGACCCAGGGCGCCCGCCATCCGGACAGGCCGAGGCGACCGAAGGGCACCCTCGGTCCGGTAGACAGGGTGAAGGGCACCTTGGGTCGGGTTGGGGGTCACTGGGCGCGCCGGGATTCGTTGAGGGTGTCGGCGAGGGTGCGGTTCATTTCGGCGGCGGCGGCCAATTGTTGTTGCAGCAGTGCTACTTTGCGGCGCAGCGCGGACGCGTCCATCCGCTCCAGGCTCGGCCCCTCGGCCGCGCGTACCCAGTTGCGCACCGAGTTGGTGTGCACGCCGATCTGTTCGGCGACCACCCGGCAGGCCTCCGACTCACTGCTCATCTGAGCGGTGAGCGCGACGACCTGCTGCACGGCGGCCTGGCGCACCTCGGGCGACACCCGGCGGTAGGAGCGGTGCGGCATCATCCGACGCACCTCCCCGCACGGCGGCACATCGATAACCGGCGTCTCGGCTGATTTCTCATGCGGCGCTCCCGCTCGGCGAATCCGTCCCTCGGCCAGTCGATTCGGTGAATTCGCTGAACCGCTGGTTGGTGTCGTGAATGCCGCTCTCCTTCTCCGAGAGCGTGAACTCCATGTGGAACGGAATCCCTGGCCGCCGATCCTCACCGATCTTCAGCAGGAACTTGCCGGTGCCCGGCGGCGACGGTCGCTGCTGGCCCGGCTTGAGCGCCTCACCGGTCAGCGCCTGCGGGGCGGACCAGCCGGTTACCATCTGCTCCTCGGCGGAGGTGAACGGCACGATGCTGTCGAGCCGCTTGACCTCCTCGCCGGGCAACGCGCCGAAGATCTTGGCGCGCGCGCGTTCCAGGAAGCCGAGCGCCTTCGCGATGGCGGCCTCGGAGCCGAGCGCCTGCAGGTCCTTGATGGTGTGGCTGATCATGATCAGCGAGGTGGCGATGCCGCGCTGCAGGCGGGTGAGCTCGTCGACGCGGTCGATCATGAAGTCGCCGAGGCCGAGCACCTGCCACAGCTCGTCCATCACCACCTGGAAGTAGCGCTGCGGGCCGAGGTCCGCGTCGGAGAGCACGTGCGCGGCCTCGACCGAGGCGAACCCGTCCGCCCAACAGGCAAGCATCACAGCGGCTTTGAGCTTCTTGTCGCCGGTCGGGATGTGCGAGACGTCGATGCAGACCGCGACCGCGCCGGTGTCGATCGGCACCGAGGTCTGCCCGTTGAAGATCGCGCCGAACGGGCCCTGGGTGAGCGCGCGCAGCGAGCGACGCAGGTTCTTGATCGCGTTGTTGTACTCGTCGACATCGTCGGCGCCGGCGTCGAGCATCAATTCCTCACCGCCCGCGACGATCACGTCGAGCAGGTTCTCCATGATCGGCGGCTGGTCCGGGGTGTAGCCGCTGCCCGGTTGGTAGAGGATGCGCAAGGCGGTCGCGATGAGCGTCTCTTCGTAATCACGCACTCGCGCACCACGGACCAGCTCGACCAGACCCGCGATCAGCGTCACCTGGCGCGCCCGCAGATCCTGCAGCACCTGAAGCTGCAGGGCCGGATGGTCATCCAGCATCGGCACCACGGCGCCGAGCACGCCGGCGGCGAGCGGATTGAGCTTGCCGTGGCCGTAACCGAGATCGATCACCTGTCCGCCGACCAGCTCCACCATCCGGCGATAGTCCGGCTTGACGTCGGCCAGGATGAGCGGCGTGATGCCCTGGGCGATGCCGCCGAGCACGATCCGGCGCACCAGCGACGATTTACCGAAACCGTTGAGGCCGAGCACGAAAAGGCTCGGCGCGGTGATGAAGCTGCCGCGCATGAACCAGTTCATCGGGTCGAAGCAGACCGGCGCGCCGGTGTGCAGATGCGAGCCGAGCGGGGTGCCGATCAGCGGCGCGCCGGCCCCGACCGACCACGGCCACAGACCCGCGACCTGCGCTGTGGTGGCACGGTATTCGACCGGACGGCCGACCACGTTCATCCGGCCGCCGCCCTCCCCCGCGTAGCCGCGATCGGTGAGTTGGGCGGTGCTGCGGTCGAATCCGTCCTCGAAGACCTGTTCGGCGCGCGCGGCGTAGTTGCGGCGGCGGATGTCGTCGGTGCGAATCCGGAACTGCGCGAACGCCGCCCGCAGGCCGGTCTGCTCGCGGACGATCATCTCCAGCTTGGCCCTGGTCGGCTCGTCGAGCAGCGGCGGGCCGGAGGTCTTGCGCCGGTCGGCCTTGGCCTTCGCGCGCAGCGCCGCCTTGTCCATCACCGGCGTGCCCATGGCCCGGTCGGCGGTGTAGTCGGTCTTGGTGGGGCGCTGCGGGTTACGTGCGGCCCGCGACCCGTTGCGGTCCTGCACGCCGCGCTCGGCCTTGCCGTTGCGGGCCGCGCGCCCGGCCCGCGGATCCGGCTGCTGCGCTCGGGACGGGCGCTCACCGCGCGCCGGACGGTCGTTCGCGCCGTCGCGCGCCCGCGCGGTCCGCGCCGCGTCCCCGCGCGCCCGATCCGAACTACGCTCGCCCCGGCCGTTTTCGGCACGCGACCGTTCGGGACGCGACCCGTCGGCGCGGGAACTCTCGAACCGCGCCCGCCGCTCGGCCGCTTCCCGCGCGGACTTCTCGTCGATTCCCGACCGGTCGTCGCCGCTCACCCGCGCCGCACCCCTGCCGAATCGCCGTGCGCGGTCCGGCATCTCCTCGATGCCGGATCGTTCCCGCACGCCGCGACCGCGCTCGGCCGCCGGGCGCTCGCCCCACTCGTCCTCGTCGCGCCGCCTACCGCGCCGAGCCGCCGGCTCGTCGCGGTCCCGTACGGGTGGCTCGTTGTCACGTGCCATGAATCACTCACCCCGCCAGTGCCTTAGGAATTGTCGCGTGCTCCGGCAGGATCACCCCGCAACCGAGCGAGGCCGCGAAGGCCGCCGCCTGGTAGCGGTAACACCGCCGAATCTTCAACCGCGCCTGCGTGGACAGGTCGCGCGTGATGGCTTCGATCCGCGGCAGGTCGCCGCGCAGGGGCTCGGTGATGGTCACCAGCGCCCCGAAGCGGGTCACACCGTGACCCCGGGCTTGCTCCTCACGAGCCTGCTGGGTGGCGCCCACCCGCAGCGTCGCCGCCGCGGACACCACACCGCGTTCGCTTTGCTGGGCCACCAGCGCGTTCTTGAAATCGTCGTCGACGATCTCGGCGGCGTCGGCGGCCGAGTGCGGCCGGTACACGATGGCGATGCGCTTGCGCGGCACTTCGGGATTGGGCGCGAGCAGCCGTTGCAGCACCCGCTCGTCCACCGCGCCCTCGGGGGCGGCGTCCATCTCCCAGGTGACCGAGCGGCCACCGTCGTGCACGAAGTGATCCCACTTCTCGTCGTGCGACACCGGGCCCGCGTCCGCCCAATCCAGGCCATGCCCGTCGGGTTCGCTCGACGCGACTTCCAGATCGGCCTGCGAGGCCGGGTCGTAGCTGCGCCGGATGAACGAGATGACCTCGTCCGCCGACATCGGCTGGGCGCGCACGCCGGCCTCGGCGAGCGCGGCGCAGATGCCGGGCAGCCTGCGGCCGATCTCGACCGCCTCCTCGGCGGGGTTCTTGCGCCGCTCGGCGGTGGTGGCCTTGAAGGTGATGGCCACGCGCGGCAGCAGCTGCACCCGCTCCTGCGGCAGCTCGGTGGCGAGCTCGTACATCACCTGCTGTGCCAGCTCCGGCGCCTCCGGCCGGGTGATCGTGGAAACCTCGGTGAGCAAACGGTTTCCGGTCTCCGGCACGGTGTCGATCACCGGCACGACCGCGACGATGTCACTGGTCTGGCCGACCGAGGCGAGGAAGGTGCCCCACGCCGACACCCAGCGATCGATCACCGGCTGATCCACGGCCTCGTGACCTTGCGGCCACGCCCGCAGCACCACCGTGTACTGGGCGAACTGCGGCAGATGGATCATGCCGAAGCTGTAACCGCCCGCGTCGATGCCCTCGTAGAGCTTCGACGGCGCGAGCAGGCCCGGCAGCCGGGTGACGCCGCCCGGGATCCGGGAGAACCGGCCACCTCGGTACACGTGCTCGCCGTTCTTGCGCGAGCGCATCCAGTTGAACATCATCAATCCCGTCTCGTAGCCCGATCGGCCGCCCGTCCGCCACACCAGTGGAACCATGATCACGACGCCGGTGACTCCGACGATCAGACCCCATTTGAAACCGCCGACCATCGCGGTGATCAACGCCGTGATCACCACCACGAAGCCGATCACGGTCTCTTCCCAGCGCAGCCCGAAAAGGCCTGCGCTGCGGGGCTTTTGCCACAGCCCGTACGAGCGACGCTCGTAGGTATCGTTCGTCGTCATCGTCATCGCGGAATGGTGCTCCTCCCGAGGTCGGGCGAGCGGTTCGCCCAACGGTCACCGGCCACATCACCCATTGCCTGGTCCGCACGGTTCAGGCTGCTCGTCGCGGCGCGGGCCGCGCCGATCCGCCCCGCCGCCCGTGCCGCACCGGACGGTACTCCCGCCGCGCCGCCGGGCCCGGAGGCGCGCGGTGCCGCACCACCGGCCGGTCCGCCGCCACCGCGCGGCGGGGTCGGGCGCGGTGCGCCGCTGCCGCGTCCGCCCGCGCCGCCCGGCGGGCGGGGACCCGCGCCGCTGCCGCCGACGTAGCCCGGCGAGCCCGACGCCGCAGTGCCTTTGACGCCAACGGCCTTGGTGCCCATGGCGCCCAGACCCGCGACGGCGAGCAGGGTGCCGCCGGTCGCGGTGAGACCGGAACCGCCGCTGCCGACGATGGCGACCGCGGGCGTGACCAACCGCATCAGCGCGGGCAGTACGAACGCGACGCTGCACAGCAGCACGATGGCGACCAGCATGCGTTGCGCCTGTTCACCATCCGGCAGGCCGTTGGTGGCGGTCAGCGAATCCACATGGCCCGCAGTGGTGAACGCGATCATGTAGACGATCGCGGCCACCGGTTTCCACAGCATGAACGCGATGATCCAGCCGATCAGCTTCTGGTAGGACTGTTTTCCGACGTTCATCCCGGACGCGGCCGCCGCCAGCGGCAGCACCCCGGCCGCGATGATCAGCAGCCCCTGCCGGACGATGGCGAGCACGATCTGCGCGAGCGCGCCGAGCAGCCCGACGATCGCGATGATCAACACCAGACCCGGCGAAAATGCCTGCAGCTTACTGGTTTTCACCATCAGCTCGGCCAGGTCCTTGGCGTTGCCGTTGGTCGAGTCGTTGATGATCCACTCGGAGAAGCGATCCGAGGCCTGGGTGCCCGCGACGATCACCGCGCCGAGCATCCAGGAACTGAACACCACCCTGGCGAACATCCGGAACGATTCGGCGGCCTCGTTCATCGTGGCCCCGCGTCTGGCCTCGGCCAGCCGCGCGCCGGACAGGATCACCGAGGCTATCAAGAGCAATATCTGGGCCTGATAGGTGTATTCGTTGATCTTCGTGAACAGCGAACCAGAGTCGCTGGCCGCCTCGTTGGGCACCTTCATCCAGAAGGTCAGCGCCAGGATGATGGCCTCGCCGAGGCCGTTCATCAGCGAGTCGACCACCTTGCCGAAGGTCGAGTCCCACGCCTTGTCCTTGATCGCGGTGGCCGCCTGCCCCGGATGCGAGGCGGCGTTGCCCGCCTTGCACGCGGCCGAGGCTGCGTCACCGAGGGAGATGCCGGGCAGGCCGACATTGTCGAGCGTGTCGTGGATCTCGTTGCACGTCTCGTCGAAGCCGTACTGCTGTCCATAGGCGATGGTCGGCGTCGCCATCATCACCGTGAAGATGACGGCGAAGATCGTGAGTAGTCGCCTCACCATTGTCTGCACCCCTCGCTGCTCCGCAGGTCGGCCCTCAACCTCTGCTCGTGCCCTTCCGATCGTGCTCACCATTTCGTCCACCCGCCCAACGATTCGATGTACTCGGTTTGTGCGGTATTGGACGTCGAGGGCTTGAGCCGCCAGTCGCCCGCATCCCAGACCATGACCAGGCGGATCGCCGCCCACGACTGTTTGCCGTCGACCACCTGGCCGCGCGAGGCGAGCCGCACGATGGCCAGGTCGTCGGCGTAATCGTCGACCTTGAACGCGTCCGAGGCGACGAAGTATTTGGTGACCTTCTCCGGCTGCTGTTCGGGCAGCTTGTTACTCGACAGCGCCTTGTCGTACGCGGCGATCTGCTGGGCCGAGACGCGCACCTGCGTCACGTACAGGTCGCGGTCGGCGGGCCGGGCGTTGAGCCGGTAGGTGATCTGCGCCGCGGCCAGCACCGCGCCCTGCGGCGTGTGCGAATAGCCAACGGCCAGACCGTCTTCGATGCGCACGGGCCCGTCCGAGGTGGAGAACGGCACCGAGGCGCCGTAGACCCGCTGCCAGCCGTGCGGCGCGGTGGTGCCCTCGGGCGCCGCGGTCAGCCAGTCGCCGTCGGAAGCCTTGCGCTGCCGCGCCGGATCCTGCGGAAGTGGTTGTCCGGCAGCGTTGTTCGGCACGTCGACGCGCCTGCCGAGGATATCGACCTCGGGGGCCGCGAAACCGGTGCCGCCTGCCGAGCTGACGGGCGCGGGCCCGCCGGCCGCGGGGCTGCTGTCGTCGCGGGTGAAGTAGACGACGATTCCGACGATCACGATGAGCGCCAGCGCAGCTGCGGACGCGATGGCACCGAAGGAGACGCGATCACGCGCGGATGGCTCCTTCTGACTCACTTCGGTGCCTCCAATTTCACAGTGTCATCAGGTAATACGTCTATCGATTCGATCGGTCTCACGGTCGAGCCCGGATCGGGCAGCCGTAACCGCCAATCCTGGCCGAACCATTCGACGGTGGTGTGGTTCACCGCCTTCGAGCTGTCCGAGTACTCGGTGTGGACGTCGATGGTGCTGCGCTGGTCGGTGTATCCGGTGACCTTGTAGCCGAGCACGCGCGGCGCGTAGTCGGGGGTGGCCGGTCCGGTGATGGACAGCTGGATCCGATTCACCGCCCACTCGTCCTTCGCGGTGCCCGGAACCACTTCCCGCGCGGCCACTTTCGCCCATTGGCTGTCGGAGGCCACCGCCAAGCGCACCGCATGGGTGATCGCGGCGACGCCGGCCCCGCGCGGCGAATGCTCGAAACCCGTTGCGGCGCCGTCGGCCTCGGACGTGGGCCCCTGGTCGGTGTGCGGCAGCGGCACGCCTTGGAACGGCTGCCATCGCAGGCCGGTCGGTGCCGCCGACAGGTCGGGTCCGGAGCGGTCGTCGCCACCGCCGCAGCCGACCGCCGCGATCAGCAACACCGCGCCGAACGCCCCCGCTGTCCCCCGTCGCTCGCTCATGTCGGCAGGAAGGCCAGCGCGATTCCCGACGCTGTGCTCGCCACTATCGCCCCGAGCAGGCTCATCAGCACCCCGTGCGAGGCGTCGTTCATCGCGAGGTCGCTGCGGAAGGCGATCCACAGCTTGCCCGCGGAGACGATCATCCACGCCAGACACACCAGCAGGACGAACCACAGCAGCCAGTTGAGCAGCTGCATCAGCGGTTCCAGTACCTCGGCGGGCATCTGTTTGTAGGCCAGCAGCTCGGCTGCCGACGCGCGCACGGTAGATATGTCGGACATCAGGTTCCAATAACGGCGTTCATGATGGTGCCGGCGCTGGTCGCGACGACGCCGCCGATCATGGCCCCGGCCACCATCTTCGGCGACTCGAGTCCACCACCGGTCCACTTCTCCCACGCGAACTTGCCGCCCGCGTAGGTGATTCCGCAGATGCCGGACAGCAGCACGAACCAGGTGAGGTAGCGCACCAGCTGCAGGATCTTCTCCGAGCCGGGCGGCGCCTCGGGCGTCGGGTTACCGACCTGCGCGAGTACGGTGCCGTACGTGTCCTGCACGGCGAGGAGAATCGTGCTCATCGGGTGCCTTTCTCGAAAGTAGTTGTGTCGTCGCCGATTCGATGCCTACGTTCACTGATCGGGTGGCTTTCTGCCGGCCCGGTCCTGCGCCGGATCGTCGAGTTGGCCCTCCTCCAGTGCCGTTCGAGCCGCCGCGACAATGTCGGCGCCGAGCTCCCTGACATCGAGCGGTACCTCCTCCAAGGGGTCGATCTTGCGTTTCTTCGGCGGCAGTGCGTCACCGGGCGCCCATACCGGCAGCTTCTCCGGTTCTACCAGCGTCCATTCCTCATACCACGGGACCTGCCACGTCTGGCCCGCGAGCGAGCCGACCACGTCGCGGTAGCGGCGGATCTCGGCGGGCAGCCGACCGGGCCGCGCGGCGACGGTGATCAGCCCGAGCACCTCGCAGGAACCGGCGAAGCCCGAATGATGTTGGCGCAGTAGGTCATGCGCGCGAGTGAGGCCCGCGATGGTCTCTCTGGCCACCAGCACGACGAAGGGGGACTCGCGGTCGAAGACGCCGGGCCAGCGGCGGCCCGAATCCGCCGCGGGCGCAAGCACATGCGCGAGGCTACTGGCTCCGGCACCGCCGTGCACGCCCATGATCCACACCAGCGGGGCCCGGCCGACCCCGGGCACCGGACGGTCCCAGATCGGGGCGCGGCGCGACTCCGGCGGTGCGACCACGCCTGCGGGTGCGGATTCGGTCTGACGTCGAAACTTCATAGCGGCCGTCATGATGCCACCCCGGCCAGCAGGCGCCCATAAGCCCGGCGCGTATCGAGGGCCAATGACGCGTGCCGAACCAGTTCGCCCCTGGCCAGGTGCGGGTCGTAGGGAATCTCTCTGATATCGCGGACCCAGCCGGACAGGTGCTCGCGCAAATGCTCGGCTACGCCCGACTCGGTGCCCGGATGCTGGTGCGAGACAACGATTGTGGTGTCGCCGACGATGCCGCCGCCCTGCCCCTCGGTCGAGTCGCCGAACTGGTCGTCGAGCCATTCCAGGGTGACCCGGAGCCGGTTCGCGGCGTCGGCGCGCGCCGGAATGGCAAGTACCAGAGCAACATCCGCGTCGTCGAGCAGCGGGCGCAGTTGCCGTCCGGCAATCGGGCTGCCGCCGTCGTAGACCGCGGTGAAGCCGGAGTCGTACACCGCGCGCGCCACCGTGAGATAGGTCGCACGCCTGCGCAGCGGCGCGGAATCGCGCCACAGTAAACCGATTCCGGAGGTCGCGCGCGACAGGCATTCCTTCAGCGGCGCCGGTTCGTCGTCACCGCGACCGTACAGCCACGATTGCAGGCTGATCGGGTGCAGGTGTTCGTCCGCGCCGCGCAGCGCGAGGTCGCTGCCCGCCGCGGTCGCGTCCACCGCCACCGTCGGGGTGCCTGCCATGCCGAGCTCACCCGCGATACCCAGTGCCGTCGTGGTGGTTCCCGCACCACCGCAGCCGCCGACCACCAGGATGGGTCGCTGCAAAGGTTGTTCCGCACCGGAACCGCCGCCCTTGCCGCGCCGCAACCGCACCACCGGAGCCTTGGAGCGCACGGGCCGGCCCGACGGTTCACCCTGATCGGGCGCCTCGTCGAGCCAGCGGCTCCAGTCCTCTCCCATCGCTTCCTGCTCTCCTCTATCCGGCCGCGATACCCGTGATCAGGGTGCGGCCGTCGACCACCGCGGTGGTGACCGTCTGCTTGTTGTACGTGGCGGGCACGCCGCCGGGGCGGTACTCGGTGACCTCCACCGAGTACCGATTGTCCGAGAGGGTCACGATCCGCACGCAGTGCGTGGTGCCCACGGGAATGGTGTCGATGCCGCGCTGGATGGTGGGCGCGGGCGAGACGGTGGCGTCCGGTGCGACGACCTGCCGGACCTGCTCGCCGGAGCGCTCGACGTAGTACGCGTACTGGAACGCCAGGATGGCGTCGGGACCCGTTGTGGTGCTGCCCATTTCGGCGCCGCGCACGATCGACGCGGTGCGCTCGGTCGGGCAGGCGCCGGACCCGCGCGGCGTGGTGACCCCGGCCTGCGACTTGCCGCGCAGGCTGTCGGTGCTCACGCCGGCCTGCAGGCTGCCCGCGGTGAACTGCACCGAGGCCGAGGAGGCGGGCAGCCGCGGCGACGCGGCGCGACTGTTCGAGGAGTGCAGCAGGAACAGCACGCCCGCGGCCGCGGCGCCGAGCAGCAGCACCGCGATGACCAGCACGACGAACACCCGCCCGCGCCGGGAACGCCGGGCGCGTGCCTCCAGACGCAAGGCGCTGGACGAGCGCGGTCGCGGCTCGTCCAGCGGGTCGTCGTAGTCCTCGTCGTCGGGCCAGGGGAATCGCACCAGGTCGGCGTCGCGCGGGGTGTACTCGTCGTCGGGGCCGGGAGCCCGGCCCACCCAGTCCGACCAGCCGCCGGTGAATTCGCTGCGCTGCGCCGAGAGGTCCGCGGGGACCTCGGGCTGCGGCTCGTCGCGAATGTAGTGCGGATACCGGGCCGGGCCGTCTTCGTCCACGTGCACCGAGTTCGCGGCGGGCGGCACCGGGGCCGTCTCCGGCTCCAGGGCGGCGTACCACCGGGACAGTTCTTTGTACGACTTCAACATTCCCCCATTCCCGCTGCGCGAGGCACATAGCTCATCGTCGGACCCTCTCGGCGATCAGTTCGTGGAGAACGGGTAGGTGTTGGGTGTGCCGGGTCGATCGGTGGGCGGAATCGACGTCGCGCCGCCGGATGAGGCGCCGTCGGCTCCTGTCCCGAACGGAAATTGTCCCGTACCGGACACATTCGGCGTAGCAGGCGCGCCGGATTGCGGACCGAAGAATCCGGTCGGCGGCTTGTCCGCGCCACCCTGCGGCCTGGCGTTCGCACCGAATTTACCGGCGATATCGTGGGCGACCGCGGCGAACCAGTCGGCGACGAAAGTTGTCGGCGCGTCGCCGTTGGCGGCGACCGTCGCAGTGTTGTACGCGCCGTGCCGCTGGACGGTGTCCCAATATCGCACCCAGGTGGCGGTATTGAGCAGTTCGCTGTTGTCGGTGATGTTTTGCACGACCGCGTCGAACGCCTGGGTGACCAGGCGGGCGCCGGTAGTCGGCGGCACGAGCTGGGCGACGGCGCCGGCCAACTTGGTGCCGAGCGAGAGCAATGCGGCGGGCGGGTTCGACAATCCCGCGGTGGCCAGGTCGGCGATGGTCGCCGGGTTGATCACCGTCTTGACGACGGTGACGACCGCGTTCAGGCCGATCATGCCGACCTTCAGCAGCGCCTGTAGCGCGGCGGGGAGGTCGAGTGGGGTGCGCGGGTCGGCGGCGTCGGCCAGGCGCTGAGAGATCGACTTCTTGGGCGAGATGGCCAGTGTCGCCAGCGAGTTGCCCTGCACGTCCTCGTTGGCGATCTTGGTCGCGGTCTTGATCGAGGTGTAGGCGAGCGCCTGGGCGATGGAGGTCAGCGAGGCGATCGGGTCGCCGCCGCTCAGCTTGGACTGGCCGACAACGTTGGTGACGGCCTTGAGGATCGGCGCGCCCTGCGGTGCGTCGCAGGCGAGATCGCCCGCCGCGCAGAAGCTGGCCACGCGGCCGGTGAGGGCGCCGAAGTTGGCGGCCAGGTCGCGATCCGGGCCGATGCCGCCGCCGGTGGCGGGCGCTTGGGGTAGCGCGGCGATGGCGGCGAGTTCGTCGCCCTGGGTGCCGGGAGCCGGATCCGGGGACGCTTTGCCCGGCGAGCCGGGAAACAGTGGCGCACCAGGGTTGCGGGTCGGGTCGGCGAACAGCGCTACCGCAGCGACCTTGTCGGCCGGGAGCACACCTCGCCCTTGCCCGACTTCCTGCGCGAACATCGAGGCAACGTGTGCGCCCTGCGAGTAGCCGACCACCGCGAACCTGGTGTCCGCGCACCGATCGGCGACGGCCTTGGCCATCGTCCGCAGCCGGGCCAGCCCGCCGGTCACCGATTCGGAGTACGGCACCGCACCGCCCGGAGTCGCTCCGCCGAAGCCGGATTCGTAGGGCACATAGGCCCGATCGACCAGTCCGGGCGCGGTGGCCTTGGCCAGCATCGGCCGGAAGACGGTGGACAGCATGCCGGTGTCGGTGGACGGCGCGGCATCCGGTGACGATTCGCCGGTGCCCTGAATTCCCAAGGCGTACAATGCCGGACACGCGCTGAGCGCGATGGCGGTCGAGGGGCCTGCGGGATTCGGCGGACCGGCCGCGGCGGTACCCGCCGTAGCCACGGTCACGGTGAGTGCTGTCAGCACCCCCGCGACTCTTGCCGAATAATTAGTCATAGCGATCCGCAATCAATCCGTGTTGCCGCAGTTACCCTCAACGCCATGAAACGCAATAGACCGTAACAGATTCCGGCTATTGCTGGGGCATCGCCGAAAACTTTCCATGAACTGCCGAAACGGGTTTCACACATTCCCGCGTGCCGAGCAACATCGCCCGGCAACTTTCCGATGGCCCGAAATCGAGAGCAACCGCCTGGCGACCCGCCGGTCATCCGAATTCCGCAGCGGGACTCCATCTTCCGTTCGCCCGATCGCTTCGGCATTCATGCAGATACCCCGACCGTCGCTGCTCGTTCGCCGAGAGGTTGCTAGCGACACAACAATTGACACGTCAAGGGGACTGGCCCGCGGTGGAGAATTTCAGGCGGACGCGCGCATTCGCGCAATAAGTGCGCTAGGCGGCGGAGGTGACGCGGTAGACGTCGTAGACGCCTTCTACATTCCGGACCACATTCAACAGATGTCCGAGATGCTTCGGGTCGCCCATCTCGAAGGTGAACTTGCTGATCGCCACTCGATCACCGTGCGTGGCGACCGATGCGGACAGAATGTTCACCTTCTCGTCGGCCAGCACCTTCGTCACATCGGACAGCAGCCGAGTGCGATCGAGCGCCTCGATCTGGATGGCGACCAGGAACACCGAGGACGGTGACGGCGCCCAGGACACCTCGATGATGCGTTCGGCCTGATCCCGCAGCGATCCGGCATTCGTGCAGTCGGTGCGGTGCACGCTGACCGCGCCGCCGCGGGTCACGAAGCCCATGATCTCGTCACCGGGCACCGGCGTGCAGCACTTGGCCAGCTTGGCGACGGTGCCGGACGCGCCGGGGATCAGCACGCCCGCGTCACCGGTGGTGCGCTGCCGGTTCGGCGTGGTGGACGGGGTGGACCGCTCGGCGAGCTCGTTCTCCACATCGCCGATGCCGCCGAGCTGCGCCATCAGGCGCTGCACCACGTGGTGCGCGGAGACCTGGTGTTCGCCGACCGCGGTGTAGAGGGTGGAGATGTCGGTGTAGTGCAGCTCGTGCGCGACGGCGGTCATCGCGTCGACGCTCATCAACCGCTGCAGCGGCAGGCCGACGCGGCGGACCTCCTTGGAGATCTGCTCCTTGCCGTTCTCCAGGGCTTCCTCGCGGCGCTCCTTGGCGAACCACTGGCGGATCTTGGCCTTGGCGCGCGGCGAGACCACGAAGTTCTGCCAGTCGCGGCTGGGTCCGGCGTTCTGCGCCTTCGAGGTGAACACCTCGACGACCTCACCGTTCTCCAGCTGACGTTCCAGCGCGACCAAGCGACCGTTCACCCGCGCGCCGATGCATTTGTGGCCGACCTCGGTGTGCACGGCGTAGGCGAAGTCGACCGGAGTCGACTTCTGCGGCAACGTGATCACGTCACCCTTCGGCGTGAACACGAAGATCTCCGGCGACTTCAGGTCGAAGCGCAGCGACTCCAGGAACTCGGCCGGGTCGGCCGCCTCCCGCTGCCAGTCGAGCAGCTGGCGCATCCACGCCATGTCGTCGACCTCGGTGGAGTCGTTCGAGTGCTTGCCGCGGGTCTCCTTGTAGCGCCAGTGCGCGGCGATGCCGAACTCGGCGGTGCGGTGCATGTCCTGGGTGCGGATCTGCACTTCCAGCGGCTTGCCGTCGGGGCCGACGACCGTCGTGTGCAGCGACTGGTAGACGCCGTAGCGCGGCTGGGCGATGTAGTCCTTGAACCGGCCCGCCATCGGCTGCCACAACGAGTGCACCACGCCGACGGCCGCGTAGCAGTCGCGCACCTCGTCGCAGAGGATGCGGATGCCGACCAAGTCATGGATGTCGTCGAAGTCCTTACCCTTGACGATCATCTTCTGGTAGATCGACCAGTAGTGCTTCGGCCGGCCCTCGACGATCGCGTTGATCCGCGACGCCGCAAGGGTATTCACGATTTCCGCGCGCACCTTCGCCAGGTACGTGTCGCGCGACGGCGCCCGGTCGGCGACCAGTCGCACGATCTCGTCGTACTTCTTCGGGTGCAGGATCGCGAACGCGAGATCCTCGAGCTCCCACTTGACCGTCGCCATGCCGAGCCGATGAGCAAGCGGCGCAATGACTTCGAGGGTTTCCTTGGCCTTCTTCGCCTGCTTCTCCGGCGGCAGGAAGCGCATGGTGCGCATGTTGTGCAGCCGGTCGGCGACCTTGATCACCAGCACCCGCGGATCCCGCGCCATCGCGATGATCATCTTGCGGATGGTCTCGGCCTCGGCGGCCGCGCCCAGGTTGACCTTGTCCAGCTTGGTCACGCCGTCGACCAGGTGCGCGACCTCGGGACCGAAATCGAGGGTGAGCTGTTCGAGTGAGTAGCCGGTGTCCTCGACGGTGTCGTGCAGCAGCGCGGCCACCAGCGTGGTGGTGTCCATGCCGAGCTCGGCCAGGATGTTGGCCACGGCGAGCGGGTGGGTGATGTACGGGTCGCCGGACTTGCGGAACTGGTGTTTGTGCCGTTCGTCGGCCACGTCGAACGCGCGCTGCAGCAGCGTCAGGTTCGCCTTCGGGTACAGCTCGCGGTGCACGCTGGCCAGCGGCTCGAGCACCGGCTTGACCGCGGCGATACCGCGCTGACCGGTCATCCGGCGGGCGAGGCGGGCGCGCACGCGGCGCGACGCCGAGGTCGGCACGGCGGCGGAGGCGCCCGGCTGACGGACGGGCGTGGACGCAGGTGGGGTGGCGGAAGTGCCGTTGCTCGGCTGCTCTCCCCCGGTGGCGGCACCATTCGACTGCGGGGCGTCGTCCGATTGCTCGACATTCGCCTCGCCCAAGTGCTGAGTCATGCCACCACCTCTCAGTGCCCGATCGCGGCGCCCACGGTCCGTCCGTGGGTACGCGGGCAACCGCCTCCGGGCCTGTCGTACACGCCGCGTGCCTCGATCGAACAACCCTATCCGACCGCCGCAACCGCCCAGACCACTACTTTAGTCCCGGCCGCGCGCTGACGTCCGGCACGCGGTGGCGGCGGGCGTCATGCGGGTGTTCCTGCCGGGATGGCGCTGGATTCGCTGGGGCTTTCCGAGGTGGAGTAGCGATGGGGTGGCGTCGCGGCCTGGTGGGGGGCTAGCGGATGGTCGACGGGGACGCCGGCTCCCGGTTGATCATGGACTGGCCGTCGAAGTCGGGGCTGGCCGGGACGCGCAGGAGGTCGACGACGGTGGGCGTGATGTCGACGAGGGTGTAGCGGGAGGTGGTGTCGCCCGCGGTGAAGTCGGGGCCGCGGGCGATGACGAAATTGGTTGTCTCGTCGGGGGATTGGCCGCCGTGGCCACCCTTGGGTTTGTGGCCGTGATCGGCGGTGACCAGGATCGTCCAGTGTTCGGCGGGGTTGGCCTTGGCGCGGGCGTCCACGGCGGCGGCGATGCGGCCGACCTGTTCATCGATGCGACGGACGGCGTCGAGGTACTCGTCGGAGGCCGCGCCGTCGCTGTGACCGGCGTGATCGACCTGGTCGAGGTGGGTGAAGAGGAAGTCGGGGGCGAACTTCGTGATCGCGTTGACCACCTCGGTGGCGGTGGCCGCGTCGGTCTTGGCCTCATCGGGATCATCGGGGACCGGGGCGGTGGAGACGACCACGTCGGCGCGGGGGTTGCCGCTGCCCGACATGGTGGCGATCTGATCCCAGGTGGCGATCGAGTGCGTCTTGAGGGCCGGGTTGGCGCGCTCGAGCTGGGTGAAGACGGTCGGATACCGCGCGAACGGCGCGGCGGTGAAATTGTTGTCCTTGATGCCGTGCTTGCGATCCCAGACGCCGGTCAGCACGGTGGCCCAGGACGGGCCGGAGATGGTGATGTGCGGCGCGATCGAGGAACGGCTGAGCAGGCCTTCAGCGCTGAGCCGCAACAGGTTCGGCGCGCGCACCTGCAAGACCTTGTCGTACATCAGCCCGTCGAGCCCGATCAGGACCACCTTGTCGGCGGGCGCGCCGGCCTGCGCCCCACCGGCTCCCATCGTCATGGGAAGGACGGTAACAGCCAGCACGGCAAGCGCTTTCGTCCAGAGTCCGCTCATGCGCGCGGCCCTTCGGTCCGGTCCGGTCGATCGGCAACGCCCTCATCGCGCTGCCATCCGAGACACCTGCCGGGCCGAGGATTCGCTCGCTTGCCGCGCTCGCTCATAATCCGAACCATGCGGGGCGAGGCGGCCCGGTGGATAGCCCGGCGCGGCACTGTTCATTGACGTTTCATCGGTCACGCCACCGCACGTTGCCTCGCTGAACACCGACTGAACTCTCAATAGCCGTCAGCTATGTCTCCAGCTCACGGGTGAATGGCGAGCGGGTGAACGTCAGATTGCGGTTGACACCGCGCCGCCGATGTGGCTGGCTGACGCCATGCCTGCCGATTCCGCGCAGCGGGGTATCCGGATCGCGGCCGTCGCCGATACCCACCTGCGACCCGCCGTGGCCGGACGATTCCGGCCCGACTTCCTGCGCCTGGCCGAGCACGCCGACGTGCTGCTACTGGCGGGCGACCTCACCGAGAGCGGCACCCGCGCCGAAACCGGCCTGCTCTGCGCCGAAATCGCCGACCTCCCAGTGCCGGTCGTCGCCGTGCTCGGCAACCACGACCACGACCACAAACTCGGCTTCCGAATCGCCGCCCAGCTCACCGACATCGGCGTGCACATGCTCGAAGGAACCGCGATCACCCTGGAGCTGAACGGAATTCAGGTCGGCATAGCAGGCGTGATGGGCGGCAGCGGCGGCTTCCCCGACTACCCCGGCACCCCCGACGAAGGCACCGAAGAACACCGAACCCGCATGCGCCGCGGCCCCCTCGACGCCCTACTCCTACGCCAGACCCTCGACACCCTGACCACCGACATCCGCATAGCCCTGATGCACTTCTCCCCCACCATCGACACCCTCATCGGCGAACCCCCCAAGATCTATCCCGGCCTCGGCTGCCACGCCCTCGCCGAAGCCATCGACGCGGGCCACGCCACCCTCGCCCTACACGGCCACGCCCACAGCGGCACCGAAATCGGTTGCACCGCAGGCGGAGTCCCCGTCCGCAACGTGTCATACCCGGTGATAGGCCGCGCGTACGCCGTCTACGACGTAACCCCGGCAATCGCTCCAAGACGCTGACCAACCGCATCCGGCGAACACCCAACCGCCACCGAACACCGGCGCCGATCACCCCCGTCGACACCGCCGCGCATTGCCACTCGCCGCGCACGATTCTGCCCGCCGCGCACAGAATGGCTAGCAGTTCCGTACGCGCCTGAACAACTCATGCGCGGCACACCTATCGAACGGCCCGCCAGTGACAGTCGCGAAGTCACTGCGCCCAGAGCCGCCCCGCGCCACGGTGCTCGCCGCGCTCGTTCTCGCTCCCCGCGCACGAAATTGCTGGCAATTCCGTACGCGTGAGGCCAGTACGCGCGCGGCCCGCGAATTCATGCGCGGCACAGCTATCGAACGGCCTGCCAGTGACAGTCGCGAAGTCGCTGCGCCCAGAGTTGCCCCGCGCCACGGTGGTCGACGCGCTGGTTCTTGCTCGCTGCGTACGAAATTGCTGGCAATTTCGTACGCGCGAGGCCGGTTCGCGCGCGGCGGGCTGAGGCGAGTGGGCGAGCTGGGCTGTCGCGTCCGGCGGGGGGTGTGGCGGTCGGTAGGTTGAGTCCATGACGGTCGTCCGGTCGCTGCTGCTGTTCGCTCTGGCTGCTGTTGCTGAGATCGGTGGGGCGTGGTTGGTGTGGCAAGGGTGGCGGGAGCAGCGGGGGATGTTGTGGATCGCGGCGGGCGTCGTTGCGCTCGGGGCGTACGGCTTCGTTGCCACGTTTCAGCCCGATCCCAACTTCGGGCGCATCCTCGCTGCGTACGGTGGTGTGTTCGTGGCGGGGTCGCTTGCTTGGGGCATGCTCGTCGACAAGTTTCACCCCGACCGGTGGGACTACCTCGGGGCGGCCATCTGCCTCGTCGGGGTCGCCATCATCATGTACGCGCCGCGGCACTGACCGGCTGGCAGACATGTTCTGCCACATCGGTTTCGGCGCACGAAATCGGGATGGCTCGCGCGGTTTCCGGTGTTACCTACAGGCGACCGGTCATCGATACCATCTCGCGAGGAGCCACCGTGGCACAGGACATCCAGATCACCGACACCCAGCGCAACGCGGCGGCCGCCTTCCGGGCGCTGCACGAGCAAGGACTGTTCGTGCTGCCGAACGCCTGGGATGCGGCCAGCGCCGCGGTGATCGCGAGTGCGGGCGCACCGGCGATCGCGACGACCAGTGCGGCTGTTGCCTGGTCGCTCGGCACCGGCGACGGTCAGCAACTCACCAGGGATGACGCGATCGGCGTCATCCGTCGGATCGCCGCCGTCGTCGACGTACCGGTGACAGCTGACATCGAAGGCGGCTACGGCCCCGCACCCGAGGACGTCGCGACCACCGTCATCGCCGCCATCGCGGCCGGTGCCGTCGGCGTGAACCTGGAGGATTCGACGGCCCCCGGCGGCCCGCTGTTCGACACCGCCGCCCAGTCCGACCGACTGCGCGCAGCCCGCGACGCCGCCAAGCAGGCCGGTCTCCCGGAATTGGTGATCAACGCTCGAACAGACGTCTACCTGTTCGGCATCGGCGCCCCGGAAACCCGCTTCGACGAGGTCCTCACCCGGGCCGCCGCCTACGCCGCCGCCGGCGCCGACAGCTTCTTCGTCCCCGGCCTGCTCGACCTGCCGACCCTGACCGACCTGGTCGCCAAGTCCCCGCTGCCGATCAACGTAATGGCCGGCGCCGGAGCACCTTCCATCGCCGACCTCGCCGCAACCGGCGTCCGCCGAGTCAGTGTCGGCTCGGCAGTAGCCCAGGCCGCCTACAAACTGGCCGAAACCGCCACCGCCGAACTCCTCGAGCACGGCACCTACACAACCCTGGAGAACGCCATCGACTTCGGCGCCATCCAATCCCTGCTGACCCGCTGATCGCCGACCCGCGAGTGGCGCACCACCGTCCGGCGTTTCCGGCGATACGTCACAGCCATGCGCCACTCACGGGCACCGCAACGCGAACCATCCACCCACCCGCGTCGCTCCCGTCAGGCCGCGGTCCCTGGATCGTTCGACCCCTGTGCGTTCGACCCGTGGTGGTCGGAACCCGAGCCGAACAAACCGACAACACCGAGCACCAGTCCGGCAGCGCCGATCGCGGTATTGGTGAGGTTGACGAGGTCACCATCGGCCGAACTGTGCACTCGGGCACGACATCCGGCTTCGATGGCAGGCCAGTTCTTGGCGACCTGGTCGTCCTGCACGTTCTGGTCCCAATCGAAGTCGCGCGATCCGGATTGGAACGTGCCCGAGACGTGTCCCTGCACCCCGGACGTGTAGAGCGTGCCCTCGGAATCCTGCACGGTGAACACCGTGGCCATGTTGTATTCGGTTGCGCCGGAATCGTGGAAATGACCGGTGAACCGGCAGTTTCCGCTCTTGAAGAGGGTCAGGTGCGCGAACCCGCCGACCGGAACACCGTTGTCGAAGGTGATCGACGGAAAGTCGAAGTCGATCCGGTCGTCGCCCCCGGTGATGATGTCGGTCGCGGCGATCGGCCCGGTCCAATCGGCCGTCAGATCGACCCGGAACTCTTGCAGCACACCGTTGTTGCCTACGCCCAGGACATCGGTGCTGGTGTAGCCCGAACCGAACCAGTTGAACTCGGGCGTCGCGGCCAGGGCCGCGCCTGCCGGAAAGACATCGACCGGACCCAATCCGACCGGACCCTGCCAATTGTCGCCGCCGACAACCCAATTCACATACAGCTGCCCGTTCTTCCCGACGATGAACACATCGTATTGCCGGTCGACGCCGTACTGTGGCGTGGTCGCAATGGCGCCACCCGCCGGGTAGAGGTCGGTCGGGCCCAACCCCACCGGTCCCAGCCAGGTGTCTTCGCCCTCGATCCAGGTGACGTAGAGCTGCCCGTTGTTGCCGATCACGAACACGTCGGTCTGTCCGCGCCCGTTGTCCTGCGGCGAAACCGCGACACCGGCGCCGGCCGGGTAGAGCTCGGACGGCCCCAGCCCCATCGGCCCGTACCAGGTGTCCTCACCGTGGATCCAGCACACGTACAGCCGCCCGTCGTTGCCGACGGCGAAGACATCGGTTTGATTCGGGACGCCGTATTGTGGGGATGCGACAACCACGGCGCCGCGCGGGAAGAAATCAGCCGGCCCCAACCCCATCGGTCCCTGCCAGGTGCCGCCGCCGTGGACCCAGAACACGTAGAGTCTGCCGTCGTTGCCGACCAGGAAGACGTCGGTCTGGTCCGGTACGCCGTACTGCGGCGAGGCGCACAGGGGGGCGCCGGGCGGGAAGAAATCAGTTGGCCCGAGCCCGACCGGCCCCTGCCAGCTGTCGCCGCCCTGGCCCCAGAAGACCTGTAGCTGTCCGTTGTCGCCGACCGCGAAAATATCCGTCTGATCGGTGCCGTACTGCGGCGAGGTCGCTACGGAGGTGTACTCGCTGTCGGCGAACTGGTGGAACGGGCCGATACCGATCGGTCCCTGCCAGCCACCGCGCAGGTCGGAGTGGGTGACCGTCAGTCGCCCGTTTCTGATACGGAATACGTCGAAGCCCGGCGATATCGCCACCGAGTTGTGCAATCGTGCCATCGTGTTGTCCCCCAATTCTCTTGCGTGATACGGGATTCCCCACAGCCACCACAGTGGCTGACCCCCCACCCCGATCCGGACCACAAAATGATGACCGCTCCGCCCCAAACAGCGAAAGTGTCCGGTCGGATCAGTGGACCGACCCCGCCCGGCCGGACTCCGCGTCGGCGCGCGTTGCGGTCCGAGACAACACCGGTACGAACCTAATTCTTGAACACGGCCTAGTCGTCGGCTCCGAAAGCCCACACGGCGGCGGGGCGGCCGGTGGCTTTCACGCGACGGCGCTCGGATGTGCGGGCCAGGCCGGGGAGGGCGGCGAGGGTTCGGTTGAGGTTGCCGGGGTCGGGGCGGGTGCCGGATAGGGCGGCGGTGGCCGATACGGCTCTGGTGGCGGGGAATTCGTTGCCGAGCAGGGCTTGGGTGAAGGGCAGGTCCTTCCAGAGAAGGCCGGTCAGCAGGCTGCGGGATGCGTCGATGATGCGGTTGTGGTCGAAGGCGAGTTCGGGGACCGCGTCGAAGTCGATCCATTGCGCGGGGCCCTCGTGTGGGCCGACCACTGCCCACATGGCGATGGACAGGGTCGGGCCACGCGGGTCGCGGTTCGGTTCGTCGAAGGTCACCAGCTGTCCGACCGCACCGATCGCGGCTTCGGGGACCCCGAGTTTCGTGTGCACCGCCCGTCGCGCGGCTCCGGCGAGTCGCTCGCCGCGACCGAGCAGCACACCGGGTAATGCCAACTGCCCGGTGAACGGCGCCATCGCACGCGGCGCGATCCCCACGCTCACCCCGGCGTCGTCGGCCCAGAACCGCAACGCCACCACATCCACCGAAACAACGGACTGCTCCACGCCTGCCAATCCTGCCGCACCCGACCACCACTCCCGCCGACCGGCACCCGGCCTGGCGCACTCGATCCCGAGCGGCACGTCACCGACCCACCATTGCCCTGGCATCGAACGAGCGGCGGTGCCGGTCGGTCCCGCCAGAGATCTGCACTCTGTCTCGGGATCTGCACTGGCTATAGGGCCCTAGAGGCGGTGCCGATCCCGAGAGAGAGTGCGGATTCTGGCTGGTGGCGGGCGGGGCGGGGGTCATGCCGCGGCGATGGTTGCTGGGGTGGGTGTGCGGTGGGTTCGGGTGGGGCCGTTCGAGGTCAGGACTACGGGGACGTTGAGGGTCTGTGCCAGCCAGGGGACCATGTCGTCCGGTATTTCGGTGAGGATCGGGTGGGCGGTGGCCAGGAGGTTGGTGAGGTGTTGCTGGTGGGTGAGGTCTTGCCAGGTGCCTGGCGGGAGGTGGGTGATCGGGCCGTCGGCGGTGGCGTATTCCGTTGCCGCGTAACGGGTTCGCTGGGTGTCCAGATGGGTCAGGGCGAGGCCGTCGATGCCGCCGGATACCGCGATGGCGTAGCGCAGCAGGATCGGGTCGAGGTGGCCGAGGCGGAATTCGCCTTGGTAGCGACCGGTGGTGTTGTGTGGCTCGGGGAAGTCGAGCGCGCGGTCTTCGGTGGGGAGTGGGCCTGCGCCGTGGCGCGTCATGTAGGTGCGGGTGACGCCGAGAATGTAACCGGCGGAGCCGATTTCGGACAGCATGGCGCGAGCGTTGCGTGGTTCCACGGTGGACCAGGTGGTGTGCGGATGGAAGCCGCGCCATTCGTCCAGGAGCACGCCTTGCGCACCTTCGAAGACCAGTCGACCACGCCGGGCGAAGCGGGCGAGTTGGTCGCCGCCGACGATGCGGACGGCGGCGGCGAACTCCTGATACATGTCGACCAGGGTGTCGATCGGCTCGTAGCGATGTTCGCTCGGGGCGATCAGCGCACCGTAGTGCGCGGCGAGCGCCTGGAGTTTGTCGTGAAGAACCCTGGGGCGCAAGCAATCCGAGACGGTCGGCGCATCGTGGTCCAGTGCGTAGGCTGCGGTCTCGCCGATCCCCCGTCCGCACGAACCGTGCCGCGAGGAACCCCTCGCGTCCTCGCGGGCACGGTTGGCGGCGATGTGGATCGGCGTGGTGAGCAGCGCCCGGCCGTCGATGTGCACCAGCGCCAACGGATCCGGCACACCGAGCACCGCCAATTGGCGGGCCTCCCCGGCCAGCGTGATCGGCTCGACCAGCACGTGTTGCGACAGCAATGTCGGCACACCAGAGAAGGTCCCGGACCCGAACTGCGCGAACGTGTGATGCCGCCCCTCGGCGATCACATTGTGCGCAGCCTGCGCTCCCCCGTTGAACCGCACCACGGCCGAAACCCCGAGCCCCGCCTCAGCGGAACACAACCAATCGACCGTCGCCCCCTTCCCGGCATCACCGAAGCCGAGGTCGACCACCACTATGTGCGACCGGAACACAGTGCACCCCTTCCTATCTCGCCCGCTGTCAGCCACTTCGAACCGATAACCACCGCACGGCAACGCACCGGCCACTCCACGACGATCCGGTAAGTGCCGCCGCCGCCCGGCCGCGCACCTTCGCATCTCGCTCGCTGTCACCTGTCGCGGCCCAAGCCGGTGGCCCCGCGCGGCGAATCAGCCGTCCGCAGCAGCGCGATCCGATAGGTGTTGCCGCTGTCCCGGTCGCCCCAGGAGCCGAGAGCGCACGTCAGCTACGACCGCTGGGCAACGCCCGCATCCGAGGCCTCTTGGCGCCCAACGCCTTACCGACAGCCGCAGCCTCGGCCACCGATCCGACGTCGCGCAGATCCGCGAGCCCGGCGTCCACGTCGACCCGTCCCTCTTCCAAACCGATTGTCAGCGCGATGAGTTCGCACACCGCGGCTGGATCGTCGAGCTTCAGGAAGCTCTGGCCGAGCAGTCCCCGCCAGTGCTCGGCGATCTCCGGATCGTCGTAGTAGCTCGACTGATTCGGGAGGATGTAGTAGATGTGCCAGCGTTCGGCGAGCTCGCGGTAGATGGATTCCACCGAAACATCGCGCCGCACACTGTCACCGATGACGCTGCGGATGTGCCGCGAGGCCAGCTTCGGCTTGTTCAACTCGTCGCCGATCAGGAACAGGTAGCCCTTCTTGCCGCGCTTCTCCCACGCGTCGGTGACGATGTGGGTGGCCATGAAATATCCGGCCAGCTCATAACTTTCGGACTTCTGCCCGCCACCGCCGCCCTCCAGCAGGATCGCGCGCAGCTGCTCGTCCATCCGGTTGTCGGACTCGAACTGCCCCACCTGCAACGGAACTCGGTCGGTGTCGGCATCGCCGATGGCGCCGAACAGGATCTGCGGATCGTCCGCGTACCCCTTGCGCTGCAACAGTCCGTGCAGCTTGCCGAGCTTGCTCTGCATGATCCGCGGCACCCGCCCCATCGACCCGGTGACGTCGAACAGCACCGCGATGGGCAGCGAGTTTCCGTGGTCGGCCGAATCGCGGCATTCCCGCACGGTGACGCCGAGCGGGTCGAGGGTCGGGTGCGCCTGCCAGTCCATATATGGCACAGACCGCATTTCGGCGGTGTATCCGAAGTCGTCGAGGCCACGGCTGGCGCGGAAGGTCTTGGCCGCCCGGTAGGCGGTGTCGTCCCAGTTTCCGTATCCCATGTGATCACTTCCTCTCGTGAAGCTTGTTTTAGTGTAAGCGACTAAAACTACGGACGTCAAGGAATCCCCTCGGTAAACCCGGTTCCCTGGCAAGATCGAGAGGGTGGATCTCCTACAGCACAATCCGACCGAAGGTATCTACGCCGCCGCCGACGACTACGTGCACGCCATGGAGGTCCGAGGCGCCCAACGACTGCTATTCGTTTCCGGCACAATGGGTCTCGATCCGGACGGCAAGCCGGCCGAGACGCTCACCGAGCAACTCGAACTGATCTGGTCGAACCTGCGCGCCATCCTCGCCTCGGCCGATATGACCGTGGACAACATCGTCCGCCTCACCAGCTACCTGCGTGACGCCTCCGATGCCGAGGCGAACGCCGCCGCCCGGGTCGCGGCACTGGGCGGACGCGCCGTGCCGACGACGGCGATCGTGGCGCAGACCCTCGACAACGACTGGCTGGTCGAAGTCGAGGTCGTCGCCGCGGGCTGAGCTCAGAAAATCGCAGGCTCCTGGCGGTGACGGCGGTTTAGGATCGCCGCCATGGACGACATCGCCAGGAAGCCGGCCGTGCTCGCCGTCGAGGCCGCCCTGCGCGCGGCCGGCGTGACGCCGCGGGTACGGGTACTCCCGGAGACGGCCCCGACCGCGGCCGCCGCGGCCGAACAACTCGGCTGCTCGGTCGCCGCGATCGCCAACAGCCTCATCTTCGCCGCCGAGGGCGCGCCGCTGCTGGTACTCACCAGCGGCGCGCATCGGGTGGACACCGGCAAGGTCGCCGCCCACCTCGGCATCGCCGAGTTGTCGCGTGCCAGTGCAGAATTCGTCCGGGCACACACAGGCCAAGCCATCGGCGGTGTGGCTCCGCTCGGTCATCCAGCCCCGATCAGGACATTGATCGATGAAACACTGGCCGATCAGCCGGAGATCTGGGCCGCGGCCGGACACCCACACACGGTCTTCCCGACCACCTTCCACGAACTGGTCGCAGCCACCGGCGCGGAGGTCGTCTCGGTCAACTGACCGCGCGACCAACAATCACCGAGCGGAGAACTCTCAGGTCGGCGCCACCATATGGTCGCCGACCAGCATGGTCCCCGGCCCACGGTGCCCGCCGGGACCTTGATGGAAACTCACATTGTCCGCGGTCATCTCTGATCCGCATTCCCGGCAAACCACCACTCCCGCAGTGACTTTCCCGCAGTCGTCGTGCACGACCAACGCAGGCGGACCCTCGGTTCCGGCGAGCCAGGTGTCCCCCCAAGCCACCAGCATGGTCAGCACCGGATACAGATCGCGCCCCTTAGCAGTGAGCAGATACTCGTGCCGCACCGGATTCGACTGGTACACACGGGTTTCCACGATGCCGTGGGCCTGTAGCGCGTCGAGCCGCGCGGCGAGCACGTTGGACGCGATGCCGAGGTCGCGCCGGAGGTCCTCGAAGCGCGTCAACCCGACGAACAGGTCGCGCAGGATCAGCGGCGTCCACCGCTCCCCGATCGCATCCACGGTGCGCGCGATCGAGCAGACGATGTCGGAGAGAGCGGCCTTGGGCATGCCGCCATCGTAGTCCATTGCTTTTTGCAAGCGACTACGGCTAGGTTCGGTGCCATGCACATAGCAACCGACGACGAGGCGACCGCGACCGACGCGGTGGCCAGGTTCTGCGCGGCCACCACGGCCGCCGATTTCGACGCGTTGATGGAGACGCTGACCCCCGACGCCACGCTCGCCTCACCACTGTCCGGCCGATTGGTGTTCCGCGGCAAAGACGACCTGCGAGTGCTGCTGACCGCGGCCTACGGCGGACTCTCGACGTTGCGATGGACCGAACAGATCGGCGACGGAACCCGACGCGTACTGCTGGCCGAGGCGGCCGTCGGACCATTCCGGCTCACCGAAGCGCTCGTGCTCGAACTCGCCGACGACGGCCGTATCCGCAAGCTGAACCCGCACCTGCGACCGTGGCTACCCCTCACGGCGCTCGCGGTGTGGCTTGCTCCCGGCCTGTTCAGGCACCCCGGCGTGCTGCGAAGGGCGATGCGTCGCACGCCCGCACCGTAGACTGCGCGCATGGACCCGTTGACGCGGATCCGCGCGATCTGCCTGGACCTACCGGAGTGCAGCGAACGGCTCAGCCACGGCTGCCCGACCTTCTTCGTGCGCTCGAAGACCTCGTTCGTCAAATACATCGACGGCGGTTACGACGAGCCGGGCCCGACCATCTGGTGCCCCGCGCCCGAGGGCGTGCAGGCCGAACTGGTCGATTCCGAACCCGAACGGTTCTTCATACCGCCGTACGTCGGCCACAGTGGTTGGATCGGCGTTCGACTGGACGCCGATCCCGATTGGACTGAGTTCGCCGAGATCATCCATGACGCCTATCGCAAGGTCGCCCCGAAAAAGCTGGTGGCCGAACTCGACTGAATTCAGTTGGTCCCGCTGAACGCCACGCTCGCACCCACTCCCATGATCATCAGCCCGCCGGTGCCGCCGATCGCCTCCAGCCGACGCGGCGAGCGCGCGAACCAGCTCCGCGCGGTGCCCGCAGCCATGGCCCACGCCGTATCCGAAAACAGTTGGATTGTAATGGCAATCGCACCGAGGGTAAGGAACTGCGCGGGTAGCGCACCGGCTTCCGGCACCGCGAACTGCGGCAGCACGGCGGCGAAGAACACGATGGTCTTGGGGTTGGTCGCGCCGACGACAAAACCCTGCCGGACCATGCGCCCCGTCGACGGCTCGGCGTCGGCCGATCGCACCGCGAGCGTCAGCTTCTTCCGGTCCCGAATCGCCATGGCCCCCAGGTAGATCAGATAACACGCGCCGACGATCTTGACGATCGTCAGCAGGATCGCAGAGGCGGCGAGAATCGCGCCGAGGCCGACCGCCACACCGAGCACCGGGACGGCGGTACCCGCCATCGAGCCGAGCACCGACACCACCGCCGCACGACGGCCATGCGCCAACGCGCGCCCGATCGCGAACAGCACGTTCGGGCCGGGAATCACGATGATGACAAGGGCCGCAACGGCGAACGCTGCGGCATGCGACAGGGGCACCATCTGCGCAGCGTAGCGAACCTCACCGCGCGTCCGCCAGGATTAAATTGCTACCGCACACCCTCTGATCAGACGCACCGCAATCGCTGATGCGGGAGATCAAAGGGTGTGCGGCTTTTCGCAACCCACTACGGGTCCACGACCTCACTCAGCCCGTCGGGCGTGAGCTCGACCCGCCTCGTCAGGCCGATGTCGTCGAGGAACCGCGGATCATGGCTGACCACGATCAGCGCACCCTCGAAACTGGCCAGCGCCTGGGTGAGGTGCTCGAGGCTGGGCAGGTCGAGGTTGTTGGTCGGCTCGTCGAGCAGCAACAACTTCGGCGCCGGGTCGGCGAGCAGCAGCATGGCCAATGCGGCCCTGAGCCGTTCACCGCCGGACAGCGCCGCGACCGCGATATCGGCGTCGCTGCCGCGAAACAGGAAGCGGGCCAACTGGGCTCGGATCTGTTCCGGCGACGCGTGCGGCGCCGTCGATGCCACGTTCTCGAACACCGACCGTTGCTCGTCGAAGATGTCGAGCCGTTGCGGCAGCATCCGCCACGGCACCTTCGGGTGCGCGGCCGAGATCCGTTTCAGCAGCGTGGTTTTGCCGACGCCGTTGCGCCCGGTCAACGCGATCCGCTCGGGCCCACTGACCCGCAGCGAAACGGTTAACCCACAAGCCAACTCGACCTCGTCCAGCTCGATCACATCCTGGCCCGGATAGAGCCGCGTGTCGGGAAGATCCACCCGGATCTCCCGATCGTCCCGCAGCAACTCCTGGGCCTGCTGGAGCTGATCCTTGGCCGTCTCCAGCTTGCCGATGTGCTGGTTGCGCAACTTGCCCGCGGACACCTGCGCCTGCCGTTTGCGTTCGGCCATAATGATTTTCGGCTCACGCTTGGTGTCCCACATCTTCTGCCCGTAGCGCAGCCTGCGATCCAGCTTGATCCGCGTGTCGACGAGTTCGCGCGCCTGCTTCTTCACATCGCTGCGCGCGTCCCGGATCGCCGCCCGTGCCGCCTCCTGCTCGGCCTCGATGATCCGTTCGTACTCGCTGAAATTGCCGCCGAACATGCGTAGTTCGCCCTGGCGCAGCTCCGCGATGACGCTCATGCGCTCCAGCAGTGCACGGTCGTGACTGACCGTGAGCACGGTGCCGGAGAATTGCGCGACCACCTCGTAAAGCCGTTCGCGGGCAAGCTGATCCAGGTTGTTCGTCGGCTCGTCCAGCAGCAGGATCTCCGGTTCGGCCAGCAGTTCGGAGACCAGTCCGAGCAGCGTCGTCTCGCCGCCGGAGAGGGTCTCCAGTCGGCGATCCAGCTGGTCGGCCGAGTCGGCGACGTAGTGCAGGCCGAGCCGCCCGAGCAGCGCGATCGCCCGTTCCTCGACATCCCAGCGGTTGCCGACGATGTCGAAGTCGGACTCCGCGGCGCTACCGGATTCGATGCGGTGCAAGGCTTTCCGGATATCCGCGATGCCGAGCACCGCGTCCACTCGCTGCCCCGCGGCGAGACCGAGGTCCTGCCGCAGGTAGCCGAGATGACCGGTGACCGTGATCGAGCCGCGGGCGGGGGTGAGCTCGCCGACGATCAGCCGCAGCAGCGTGGATTTGCCCGCACCGTTGCTGCCGACCAGGCCGATATGCCCGGGGCCGAGGCCGCCGTCGAGCCCTTCGAACACAGGTGTGCCGTCCGGCCAGGCGAAAGTGAGATCGGAAAATGACAGAATTGCCATGGTGACTCCAGAGGTTCCCAACGGGTACGCGGTGCGCGACTGCGGACCGCCCGAGTGGCTACCTCATGAGTTCAACTGCATGACTCCGATCAACGGGAACAAGACCCATCTAGATTAACCATACTTTCGTGGCGGACGCCAGTGATATTTGAATCACACCCGCTCACAGCCACTTTTCGCGCTCTGCGCCTACCCCGCACCGATCACACCGGCGATCTCCGGGGTGAGCGGATAGGGCCGTTCGACCGGCAGCGCCCGCGCGGCCGCGTCGAGTTTCCCGTCCGCCACCAGCTGCCCGATCCGCTGCGCCTGAGCGGTGACATCGCGAATACCCGTGATCCACCGATCGACATACAGTCCGACCGCCGGACCGCCGAGCCCGACCTGCAGCGACCGATGGGCCAGCGGCCGGTGATGCAGGTCGCGCTCCGGATCCCATTGAATGCGAACTGGACTCACCCGCAACCGGGCCATCCACACCCGCCGGTCCGAATACATTTCCGGCACATAGTGACTCAGGCAGGACTGCCATAGCGCCCACTCGAATCCGGCGCGGGTGATCGACACCGCGAGCACCCGCTCCTGCCCCGGCTTGGTCGCCCATCCGCAGCGATACATCATCCATAGGAACGACGGCTTGATCCACGTCATCCGGTCCCGTTCGAACGGGTCGACGAAAGTTCCTGCGGCGACGGCCGCCTCGGCGATGTCCGCCGGATATGCCTGATAGACAACCACGGTCGCCGTGTCATAGTCAGCTCTGACCTGCCGCATCGGCGGCGCAACACTCACGCGCAGATCCTTGCAGTCCGACCGCCGAACGCCAACGCGATTGGCCCTATCGGGACGACGCTCCGGAATCATCCCCGGACAAGGTTCAGTCGTTGCGGGTCAAATAGCCGGCGAGATACCGATGGACTTGTCGGTGGGTAGCGATACCGTGGCCGCATGGTCGCGTCGCGGGATGTGCAACTGCAGGATGGGCGGGTCGTTCGCGCTTACGACAGCGCGCAGGGCGGGCGCGCGGGAGTGCTTGTGTGGCACCATGGTTCGCCGCAGACCGGAGCACTGCTGGAGCCGTTGCTGGCGGCGGCGAGCGAGCGTGGGATCCGGCCCGTGTCCTACGGTCGGCCCGGTTACGGGGGTTCCACCCGGCTGTCCGGGCGCACCGTCGCGTCGGCGGCGCGCGACGTCGAGCAGATCGCCGAGGCGTTCGGCATCGAGCGGTTCGCGGTGATGGGCGCGTCGGGCGGCGGACCGCATGCGCTCGCCTGCGCCGCCGAACTACCGGATCGGGTCACCGGGGTGGTCTGCCTGGCCGGACTCGCGCCATTCACCGACGAGTTCGATTGGTTCGCGGGCATGGTGTCGCCGGGTGGTCTGCGGTCCGCGATGGACGGGAGCGCGGCCAGGACGCGATACGCCGAGACCGCCGAATTCGACACGGCCAGTTTCACTTCCGCCGATTGGGACGCGCTCTCCGGGCAGTGGTCCAGTCTCGGCGCGGATGCGCAGCGGGCCGGGGAGGCGGGTAGCGCCGGGCTCGTCGACGACGATGTCGCCTTCGTGACGCCATGGGGCGTCGACCTGACTGCGATCACCGCCCCGGTCCTGCTCGTCCAGGGCGAACAGGACCGCGTGGTCCCACCCGCGCACGCCGTCTGGCTTCATCGACGACTTCCCGAGGCCCAGTTGTGGAGTCGACCGGACGACGGCCACGTCTCCGTCCTGCACGCGTGCGCGGCCGCCATGGACTGGCTACCCGGCTTGTGACACCGAATCGGCGCGCGGGCAATACGATCCAGTCGCATGATCGATAAGTCGGAAGCGCCGAAGGGCCGCCAGATCCTCTGGCAGGTCGACGAAACCGCAGGCTTCGAGTCGTCCTGGATCGACCTCGACGGCCTGCGTCTGCACGCCGAAGGCCGGTCCGTCGGCCAACTCCCGGAACCATATTGGGTGACCTACACCCTGGACACCGACGAACACGCCGTCACCGCCCGCCTGCAAGTCACCTCGGTCACCGCAACCGACCGGCGCACCCTGGACCTCCGCCACGACGGCGACACCTGGTCCGTCGACGGCGTCCCCCGCCCCGAACTCGCCGCCGCCCGCGACTGCGACCTCGCCTGCTCACCCCTGACCAACACCATGCCGATCATCCGCACCGGCCTGCACCAACACCCTGGCACCGCCGATTTCCTGATGGCCTTCGTCGAGATCCCCAGCCTGCGGGTGATCCCGTCCAAACAGACCTACACCCACCTCGCCACCACCGAGGACGGAGCCCAAGTCCGCTACGCCGCAGGGTCTTTCACCAGCGACCTGCACATCGACACCGACGGACTCGTCGTTGTGTACCCCACCCTCGGTCACCGCGTGCCACCCACCACCACCGTGACCGAAGGTGAACGCCAGCGCGGCCCAGGTTCCGCACGCCCCGGCGCTTGACCCGCCCGCGCGCTACTCGACCTCGAGGCTCTCGTAGGCGACGACCAGCTTCTCGGTGAGCACACCGGTATCCCCTGCCGTCAGCGCACCGGTCTCCAGCGACTTCGGCCAGATGTTGGTCAGCGCATACCGCCGCACGACTTGCCCCTCGACACCGTAGACCAGAATCGCGCCGTTCTTCCGCGAGTCGCCGATTCGACTATCCCTGACCCATTTTTCGAAGCTGTCCTCGCCGGTGACCTCACGTATCACAGTGACCTCACCGGCTTTCGGACGCCCGGGCAACGACTCGACGACATACTTGCCGTCCGATGTGTTCTGCTTCAACTCGACGACATCCTGCCCCAGCGCAAGACCGGAGACCTCCGTAATCCCTGTGATCACAACACCATCGATCTCCAGCCCGAATGAGTGCACGACCGACACATCGAAGTCCACAAGCGCCACGTCCCCCTACTTTCTGCCGGGACCGTCCAACGGGACGAAGCGTCCGTTGGACGGATCTATTCTGTGCGGTGCCAGATGGCGCGCGTCGTCGGAAGTCGCTACCGCGAATCTTGCCGCGTCATCATGATATTTCGCCGCACTCTGCTTGGCTGCGGTAACGGCTTCCGCTTCGTCAGCGCGTTGCGCGCCGCGGAAGACGGTCACCGAGTGCAGGTGTCGAATCTGGCCTGTCGTCGGCTCATACAGCGCCACCACCAGCGTCGACTCGACCGCAGGCGCCGATCCGGCGCTCAACCACTGTGCCTCACTCATGAAATTCGCCCCCAGAAGCAGTAGTTGAAGGTGACCGCGGCACCGACGTTGGAGACACGCATTTCCCAGAAGGCGCTAGTCATCTGGTTGCGGCCGAAAACATGCGTCGCGTCGAAGGTGTCGATATCAGGGAAGGTATCGGTTCGTGGTACACCGGAGTCATCGATATACGAGACCTTGGTGAATCCAGCATCCACATGCGATTTGTCGTCGAACTCATAGAAGTCGGCGAGATTCATTTCCGCCAACGTCGACTTCGGCGGGAATCGATGTTCCCCGGAGTGCGAGAAGTTGTCCGAGCCGGTGGTCCAAGCCCAGGTTTGGCGTAGCGATTGTCCGTCCATTGACTCCTACCTCATTTCCGTGATTCTCGAATGACACGGTAAGAGTGACACCAGAACCGGACTCGGTCATACGTAGCGAACTACTCGATTCACGCCCAGATTCCCCGCACGCTACCTATCGACGCACCTTCGGCGATCAGAGAAACTGCCCGCTGGCCAGGTAAGGCGCGGGAGTCGGCATGCCGCGGACTGCGAGATAACCCTCTTGGCCGAGATCGAGCCCCGCCGCCAACCCGACGTCCACAGCCCACTCGTTGGCGGTGGTGATGCAGTTGACGAGGGTGTCTGCCTGTGCGGAGGCCAGCGCTTCCCAGAGCAGATCTGCTGCGGTTCGGCGATCAGCGGCGGCCAGCAGAATCGGACGCCCTCGATCGTCGATGTACACATACCCCGCGCCACGGGATACGACCAAACGGTGATTGTTCAGCAGATACTGGTGATCCGCTCCGTGCCCGGCTCCGCGAATCTCCTGATCCAGCCGGTCCATCCAGTCGAAATCGTCGGCCACCCCTTCGGCCAGTCCGGTCACCACCGGAAGGCGAGACCGATCGACAGTGCCGACCATCCGCATCTGCGGATGCAACGAAAACCCAGCCAACCGATACCGTCGCGTAGCCCCGGGATGCACGCTCGAGGAGAACATCCCCTGACGCCCATCGGCATGCGCCAGCACAGCATCGAGCAACCGCTTCCCGATCCCCTTACCCTGCTGCCCCGGCAAGACACCGTAGGTCGCCAAGTACCACAACCGATCTCGATTCTGCGAGATCGCGAACCCGACGATCCGATCCTCGTCGGCCGCGACCCAGCACCCGTCCGGGTCGACCTCGAGGAAATAGCGCATGCGATCAATCCACCGCTTGACCCCCTCGTCCGACCGCGGTTCCGGCTCCGGCTCACCGACCCGCCGACCCCGCCGATCGCTATCAAGGAACACCACGTCAGAACTTCGCTCCGCGCCAGGCAAGTCACCCGCACACATCGACCTGACCGCTACAGAACCCATCCGCCCACGGTACGAACAATTCAATGCGGAGCAAACTGATTATCCGGCACAATCACCGAATAAACGACGGAACGGATGGCCAGTGGCTATGGCGTGATGGGCCGTCGTAGTGTTGAGATACCGCTCCTGACCTGCTACGACGTAGTGTGACGTTTGACTGGCGCACACCTGTTCGGGTGGCGGCGCTGGTTATCCGGACTCGAAACGGAGGAGGTTTTCATGATCGTGCGAACGACTCGGAACTGCTCCATCGCGTTTCTTATCGCGGCGTTATCGGCCATTGCGGCTCCGACGGCCGATGCCGAGCTGATCAGTCTGCATATCCCGGACGGGCTGCTGACCGGTTGCAGCTATATCGTCTCCGCGGACCTCACGACACCCCCGTCACAGCCCGCGGCAGTGACGTTCTACGACCACGCGGCGCCGATTCCAGGCCTCGTCGAATATCACCCGGACACCGGTACCGCCACGATTGCCTGGACGCCGACGTGGAAAGGCGAACATATGATCGCCGCCATCGAGCTCGAACCCGGCGGCCTCGCGAGCGGGCGGGCCGTCCCGGTCCAGGTGGTGGGCGATGGTGCCGACCTCGGCAGTTCGTGCGCGCGGATAGCCTGAGTCGCGCCGATCAGATCTTGACGATGGAGGTCAAGGGGTAGTTCCCTTGGCGCGCACGGCCGTTCAGGAAGGTCAGTTCCAGGACTACTGCGGCCGCGATGACTTCGGCGCCCGCTTGGGCGAAGAGGTCGGCTGCGGCGGCGAGGGTGCCGCCGGTGGCGAGGACGTCGTCGAGGAGCAGGATGCGCTTGCCGGCGAGCGGGACGCCGTCGGCGGGGATCTCGAGTGCGGCGCTGCCGTATTCGAGCTGGTATTCGCGGGTGAGGACGGGCGGCGGGAGTTTGCCTGCCTTGCGGACGGCGAGGACGCCGGTGCCGAGGCTGGCGGCGACGGCCGCGCCGATCAGGAAGCCGCGAGCGTCGACGCCCGCGACGAGGTCGGCGTCGGGCGCGCAGGAGGCGAGGCAGTCCACCACGGTGCGGAAGCCTTCGGCATCGGCGAAGACGGGGGTGAGGTCGGCGAAACGGACTCCGGGAGTGGGGAAGTCGTCGCGCCAGCGGGTCAGGCGTTCGACCGCTTCGGCGGCCCGGCCGGTCCGATCGGCGGCTAGCTCATCGGACTCGATCGCCGCATGCTTACTCATCGACACACCTCCATCATCACAACACCCACAGCACCTGTCACCTTTTCAGCACCCAGCGGTCCATATTCCACCCGGATCCCGCTTGGTTGGGTGCGGCTATCCCGTTCTGCAGACCAGCGCCGAACGCGATGGTGCGCGGGGTGGCGAACAGGGGGATGCTCGGCAACTCCGCCCACAGCAAGTTCTCGGCTTCGGTGAGCAGATTCAGCTGTGTGGTCGAGTTGTCGTCGGCCGCAAGCTGATCGGTGATCGCATCGTAACGGCCGTTACCGAATCGACCGAAATTGAGCCCGCTACCGGTGCGCAACGCACTGGTCGCCGCGACCCCGGACAGCGATCCGGCCGGACCGGCCGCGGACGCGGTGCTGCCCAGGATGGCGTCGACTTTGCCCTCGCTGAGCTGGGACGGCGTGAAATCGGGCGCGCCGGCGTCGACGATGGTGATACCGGCCGGTTTACAGGCTTCCGTGATCATCGCCACGGTCTGCGCGCGCCGGTCATCGGGACGCAGGTAGCCGATGCGAATGGTCGGATTGTTCGCCCGCGACGCGGCGACCGCCTGCGTCGCGCCTTGCACGTCGCCGCCGTTGAACTTGCCCGCCGCGCCGGTCACCGACGGGTAGAACAGCGAATCCTGTTGCACGATATGCGCGTTCAGCGGCCCCGAACCGAGCCCCGCCTTGGGCGCGTCCGGCATCTTGCCGAGCTTGTCGAACAGCGCCTGCCGCGGCGTGCACAGCGCCAGCGCCCGGCGCAGGTCGACCGAGCCGAGCACTCCCCCGGTCGCGAGCACCAGCTGCTCGACGCCGCGGCCCGGCACGTTCTGCACCCGGAACCCGTCCAGGTTCAGGTCTTTCACCGATCCACTGCCGATATCGATGACGCCCATGGCGCTGTCACCGACCTTGGACTTCACATCGATGTTCTTGGGCCACACCAGGATCCGGCCGGTCGCGGGCTTGTTCCCCCACCACCGCTCGTTCGCGACCAGCACCAAACCGTCCTTGTCGCTGAAGGATTCGATCCGATACGGCCCGGAGGACGGAAACTTGGTCAGGTCGAGGCTGCCGGAGCCGAAGTTCCAGCCGGTGTTCCAGAATTCGGCGATCCGGCCGAGCCCGCTCGGATCACCGGTTTGCAAGGCGGACACCACATTCGGCACGTTCGCCACCCGCGCCGCGACGTGCGCGGGCATCAGCTCGCCCGCGGTGAACAGGTTGCGCCACGCCGAATAGTGCCGGTCCGGCCGGAACACCACGGTGGCGTCGCGTGAACCGGACTGGCAGTCGACCCGCTCGATGTCCGCGTAGCCCGCGGTGCCGGCCGCGTCGAACAGCGGAACCTGGGTTCGGTCAACGGGTTTGGTGAACCGCCCGCTGCGCGCGGCCCAGGCCAGCACCAGGTCGTCACACGAGGTCGGCACGCCGTCGGAGTACACGCCGTCGGGGTTGAGCCGGTACTGGATGGTCTGTACGTCGCCGGGCACCTCCTTGGCGGTGCCGAAGTCGGTGTCGGCGACCTGCTGGCCGTCCGGTCCGGTGTAGAAGAACCCGGTGACCACCCGGCCGAACACCGCGGTCGATCCGGTGCTCGCGCCGAGTGTGCTGCCGCCGTTGTAGCTGGCGATGGTGGCGTCGACGGCATAGCCGATGGACGGCACCTGGTTCTTGCTCGAGCACCCGGCCGCCAGCCCGGCGGCCATGGCACCCGCGGCCAGCACCGCGATCAGGCGTACTGCTCGGCTACCTGGCTTTCGCATGAAACCCCTGCCTGTGTCAGTGCCGCCGCTTCTGCCGTTTTCCGCTCGGGCGCGCGCCCGGCCGGGGCGCCTGCCCCGGTTCCCTCGGCCTGCGCGGTTCGTCGTCGTAATCGCGGCCGGTCGCCGCGGTCGCGCGCCGCTCCGCCTCGACACCCGCACGCGCACTGGCGACGCCGGCCCGCCTGGCCTTGATCTTGTCGGTGTGCCGGGCCACCGGTCCCCACCGCTCCTTGATCGACACCAGCAGCGGCGTCGCGAAGAAGATCGAGGAGTAGGTGCCGACCAGCAGGCCGACCAGCTGGACCAGCGCCAGGTCCTTGAGCGTGCCGACGCCGAGCATCCAGACCGCGATCACCATCAGGCCGACGATCGGCAGGATGCCGATGAGGGCGGTGTTGATGGAGCGCATGAGCGTCTGGTTCACCGCGAGGTTGGCCTGCTCGCCGTAGGTACGGCGGTTCAAATGCAGGATGCCCCTGGTGTTTTCCTCGACCTTGTCGAACACCACCACCGAGTCGTACAGCGAGAAGCCGAGGATGGTCAGGATGCCGATCACGGTCGCCGGGCTCACCTCGAAGCCGACCAGCGAGTACACGCCCGCCGTGACGGTGACGTCGAAGACCAGCGCGGCCAGCGCGGCGATCGCCATGTGCGGTTCGAAGCGGATGGCGATGTAGGCGGCGACCAGCACCAGGAATACCGCCAGCGCGATGAGCGCCTTGCGGGTGATCTGACTGCCCCAGGTCTCGCTGACGTCCGAGGCGCTGATCGCGGCGCGGCTGGGCGTGCCGTCCTTGCCCTTGGGCTGGAACTTGGTGAACAGCGCGTTGTTCAGCGCGTCCACCTGATCCTTGTTGAGCGCCTCGGAGCGGATCAGGATGGTGGCGTTGCCGCCGCTGCCGACGGTCTGCACCGACACCGGATCGGAGCCGATCGCGGAGCGGTACACCTCCTCGACCTGACTGGTGCTCGCGCCCTGCGCCGGGAACTGGACCCGCGAGCCGCCTTCGAAGTCGATCCCGAAGTTGAAGCCGCGGAAGATGATGCTGCCCAACGAGATCAGGATGATGGTGGCGGTGATCAGGTACCAGTTGCGCCGCTTGCCGATGACGTCGATGGCACCGGTGCCGGTGTAGAGCCGGTTGAAGAAGCCGTGCTTGGGCTGGTCGGTCACCGCGGCGAAGACGTCCGTGGTCTCGGCCGGGCTCGGGGTGCGCGACGTGCTGGTGTGGTTCGTCATCTCGTTCACGCCTTCCCGAGTGCGGCCTCGGCCGCCTTCCGCTCGCGCGCGACCTGCTGGATCGCACCGAGCCCGTTGACCGACGGCTTGGCCCAGTAGTTCGTGCGGGAGGCGAGCAACACCAGCGGCGAGGTCACCAGGAACACCACGACGACGTCGAGGATGGTGGTGAGGCCGAGGGTGAACGCGAAGCCCTTCACCTGGCCGACCGCGAGAATGTAGAGCACCGCGGCGGCGATGAAGCTGACCGCGTTACCCGACAGAATCGTGCGGCGGGCGCGCTGCCAGCCGCGCGGGGCGGCCGACCGGAAGCTACGGCCCTCGCGCATCTCGTCCTTGATGCGTTCGAAGAACACCACGAACGAGTCGGCGGTCATACCGATACCGATGATCAGACCGGCGATACCGGCGAGGTCGAGGGTGAACCCGATCCATCTGCCGAGCAGCACCATGATCCCGTATACCGCGAGACCTGAAGCCACCAGCGACAATCCGGTGACGAACCCGAGCATCCGGTAGTAGGCGAGGCAGTAGAGCAACACCACGGCCAGGCCGATCGCACCGGCGAGCAGACCCGCCTTCAGCGAGGACAGGCCCAGCGTCGCCGACACCGTCTCGGCCTCGGAGGTCTGGAACGACAGCGGCAGCGAACCGTACTTCAGCGTATTGGCCAGTTCCTTGGCCGAGGCCGCGGTGAAGTTACCCGAGATCTGGGTGCGGCCACCCTGCTGCGGTCCCTGCTGCACGGTCGGCGCGCTGACCACCTTGGTGTCGAGCACGAAGGCGACCCGCTTGTAGACGTACTCGCCGGTGAGCTGGGCCCACGCGTCGCTACCCGCGGACTTGAACTCGAGGTAGACCTCGTGCCGCGCCTGCTGGGTGTTCAGGCCCGAGCTCGCGGTCTTGATCTCCTGGCCGTCGATCCGGCTCTTGTCGAGCAGCAGGATCTCCTGGCCGTCGGTGGAGCAGGCGACCAGCGGCAGGTTCGGATCGTCGTTGCCCTGCAACGGGTCCGGCTTGCTGCAGTCCAGCGTGGCCATCGCGGCCTGCTGGATGGTCGGGTCGGCGCTCTGCCGGATGGTCTTGGCGTCCTGGATGTCCTTGGTCGCCTGTTCCTGCGGCGACAGGTTCGGATTGGCGGGTGGTTGCGTGGGTCCCTGCGCCGGGAACACCCGCTGCTGCGGGGCCGGTGCGACGGGTGCGCCGCCCGAGGCGGGCGCGCCGACGGAAGGTGCGTCGGTTGGTGCGGCCGGCGGGGCCTCGCCACCCGCGGCGGGTGGCACCAGCTCACCGGGTGCGCCGGGTGCGCCCGGCGGCACCGCGCCCGGTGCCGGTTGCTGCGCCTGGCCGCGCTGGGCGGCGGGCACGGCGTTCAGCACCGGACGGATGTACAGCTTGGCGGTGGTCGCCAGCGCGCGCGCCTGCTGCCCGTCGTCGCCGGGCACCGTGATCACCAGGTTGTCGCCGTCGATGACGACCTCGGACCCGGCCACACCGAGACCGTTGACCCGGTTCTCGATGATGTCCTGCGCCTTTTTCAGGCTGTCCTGGTTCGGCCTACCGCCGTCCGGCGTTCGGGCGGTCAGCGTGACCCGGGTACCACCCTGGAGGTCGATGCCGAGCCGTGGTGTCGAGGATTTGTCACCGGTGAAGAACACCAGCGCATAGATCACGGCCAGCAGCGCGGCGTAGACGCCGAGCAGCCGGAGCGGATGCGCCGATCCCTGGGAAGGTGGCACAGTACGTCATCTCCTAGGCGGGAAGTCGAGAATGGAACAGGCAGGCACACACCAGCGACGCCGGGTGCGGACAGTAGTGGCGTAGGCGACGGGGCCCGCGGATCGGACACCGCCGCGGCTGCGGCCCGCAGGCCATCGTCGCGGTAGCATCCGGCGCGCGGGCACGCCGTAGGACCTCAGTCCTTGGTGAGCCGGGTCTCGGTCTGCGCGGCCGATTCCTCGACGGCGTCGGCCACGTGCGCGCCGTTGGTGTCGGCGGCGGCCGGCTCGACCGCGATCGTGTCGGCGTCAGCGTCGTCGGCGACCGGCTCGGTCTCGACGCGGACCTCGCGGATGGCCGCGCGCAGCCACGTCGTGACGACCTCCTCGGCGATCTCGAGATCAACCGTGGTGTCGTCGAGATCGACGACGGTGCCGTACAGCCCCGACGTGGTGATGACCTGGTCGCCCGCCTTGAGGGTGTCCTGCATCTCCGTGACCTTGGCGGCTTCCCGCTTCTGGCGGCGGACGCCGAGGAACATCGGCACGAGCAGGGCTACCAGCAGCAGCGGAAACAGAAGTTCCATCGTCGAAGTCAGTCCCTAGTCTTGTGGGTGGGATGGGTATGTACCCAGACAGTCTGCCAGTTCGTGTCTCCGTCGCCACACCGGCACACCTGCTGGGGAGCGCGGACGTGCCGATCGGCCATATCGCACAGCGAATCCGCGGCCACCACCGGAGCCCGAATAGCCCGGTCGGTTTGCTCGGAAATTCTTCGGCGGGAAACCCGTCCGTAACGAATTACGTTGCCCTACAGTATAAATCGCAGGGAATTCATCAGCGCAGGACGTCCCGACGGCGTGGCCGGGGAGCCTGATCTACGCACGAACTCATCGCTCGTCGAGCCGTGTCCCGGGACCTTCTGTGCCTTCACAAAGGGGACGATGATGGCCAAGGAAGCCAGAATCGACGTCAAGACACTACTGCAGAAAGCCGCAGGGGATCTGGCCGCGCCGGAGCTGTACGACCTGGCACGGAGCGCCGAAGCCGGACCGTGGTTCGGTACACCGGAGGCCAGGAACGGCGAGCCCGCGCGGCGCCCGGACTACGAGTGGCCGCTCGTTTCCGAACATTCCTACCTGGGCAAGTACGGCAAGGGCACGGCGGCGGTGCATCTGGGGAACGGGCACGAGCGGCTGGTCAATCCGATGATCTTCGCCGACGGTTTCAACTACGGTCCCAGCGACCTCGACGGGCTGTGGCAGTGGTTCAACCATCCCTACTCGGACGCGGGTGAGCGGCTGTTCGACCAGTTGCTGGCCGCCGGCATCGACATCGTGTTGCTCGGCTTCGATACCCGGCACGACTACATCCAGGTCAACTCGGGCGTCGCCCGGGCCTGCATCGGCAAGGTCATCGCCGAGCAGGAAGGCAAGGCACCGTTGATCGTCGGCGGCGTGAGCATGGGCGGCATGATCACCCGCTACGCGCTCGCCGCGATGGAACGCGCCGACGAGGATCACCAAACCGGGACCTATCTGTCCTGGGATACCCCGCACAACGGTGCGTGGATTCCGCTGATCCTGCAGCAGATGGCGTACTTCTTCGAGTCCTTCGAGGCGACCGGGCCGGGCAAGGCGAGCAAAGCCAGCCTGATTCGCAGCCCAGCGGCGCAGCAGCTGTTGTGGGCCTGGGTCGAGGACGCGCGGTCCTCGGGTCCGGTCGCCACCGCGTCCCCGCTCCGAGCCCAATTCGTCCAGGAGCTGGCCGATTTGGGTGGTTTCCCGCAGCGGCCGGTGCGGCTCGGTGTCGCGAACGGGCGCGCCGACGGACAGGGACCCGACCTGCCCGCCGGGGAGATCGCGTTCGACAAGAAGTTCCTCGGCGGCCTGGTCGGCAGTGCCACCGCGCGGTATCAGCCCGCCTTCGGTGACAAGCAGCCGATCGGCGGCATGCACCTCGGGCTGACCGCGCGCACGTCGACGACCACCGAGGTCGCGCCGTTCGACGGCGCACCCGGCGGCATGCTGGATTCGTTCGGCCAGGTCGCCACCACGCTCGGCATCGACATGGAGGAGGCGAAGCGCTGGAGTTGCTTCGTCCCGTCGGTCAGCGCGATCGCGCTGGACTTCGACCCGATAACCTGGGAGGTCGACCTCGGCAAGGATCTGCGCAAGGTGACCGCCGAGCACACGGCGCTCACCGAGTTCTGTTGCAACGCAACCAATACCGAGCACTCGATGGTGACACCGACGCTCGCGGAATGGGTGCTGCGCAAGATCGCCAAGTAGCGCGGCGAGCCCCGCCGGAACCGGTCCGGCGGGGCTTGCGCAACGGGGCGTCCTGGCTCAGGCGGACTGGCCGTAGACGTAGTCGTCGAGCGGGAAGCTGACCGCCTCGCGGTGCGCGTTGAGGGTGCTGGTCGGGCGCAGCAGCGCGGCCTCGCCGTGCGGGTTGAAGTAGTAGCTGCGCGCGGTGGAGCAGTCGCCGCCGTAGAAGACCGAGGTGCCGAGCTTGTCGGTGACCTTGTCGAGGAAGCCCGCGTTGGCCTGCTCGGTCACTTCGAAGGTGTTTTCGCCGCGGCGGAACAGCTCGGCGAAGAGCCGTCCCATGTGCTTCATCTGCGCCTCGATGGTGGTGAAGTAGGACAGGCCGCTGTAGGAGTACGGGCTGTTGAGGCTGAGGAAGTTCGGGAACTTCGGCACGGTGATGCCCTCGTAGGCCTGGAAACGGTTGTCCCGCCAGAACTTTCCGAGGTTGACGCCGTCGCGGCCGATGATCTCGATGGCCGGGAAGTTCACGTCCCACAGGTTGAAGCCGGTGGCCAGGATCAGCGTGTCGATCTCGGTCTTGTGCCCGTCGGCGGTGACGATGCCGTCGGCCTCGAGGTGGTCGATCGAATTGGTCTCCAGGCGCACGTTCGGCTTGTTGAAGCTGCGGAAGTAGGTGTTGGAGAAGGTGGGGCGCTTGCAGCCGAAGTCGTAGTGCGGGGTGAGCTGCTTGCGAGTTTCCTTGTCCTTCACCGAAGTACGCAGATGCGCCTTGGCCAGAATGCCCGCGGCCTTGTTCAGCGGCTTGGCCTGGGTGTAGTGCAGCACGCCGACCACCATGAGCGCCTCGAGCAGGCTGGTGTTGAACAGGCGCGCGGCCTTCTGGGTGGCCGGCACCCGGTCGAACAGCTTCTGCACCGGCGCCGGGATGGCGGTGTCGATCTTGGGCACCACCCAGATCGGGGTGCGCTGGAAGACGGTGAGCGCCTTCGCCTTCTTGGCCACCTCGGGCACCAGCTGCACGGCGGTGGCGCCGGTGCCGATGATCGCCGCCTTGCGATCGGTGAGGTCGAAATCGTCCTCCCAGGCGGTGGTGTGGATGATCTTGCCCGCGAACGAGTCGATGCCGGGGAACGGCGGGGTGTAGGGCTGGGACAGGAAGCCCGTCGCGGTGAGCAGGTAACGGCCCGTGAGGGTTTCACCGCCCGCGACCGACACCACCCAGTGCTGGTGCTCCTCGTCCCAGCGGGCGCCGTCGACCACCGTGCCGAAGCGCATGCGGCGGCGCAGGCCGTACTTGTCCGCGATATGCCCGGCGTACTTCTTGAGCTCCGCGCCGGGCGCGAACAGGCGCGTCCAATACGGGTTGGGCTCGAAGGAGTACGAGTAGGTGACCGAGGCGATGTCGACCGCCAAGCCGGGGTAATGGTTGACGTGCCAGGTGCCGCCGAGATCGTCCTCACGTTCGAGGATGACGTAGTTGCTCAGGCCGAGTCGATCGAGCTCGATGCCCGCCCCCATGCCACCGAATCCCGCACCGACCACGACCGCGTCGTACTGAGGCGCCACTCCGAACCTCCAGGTATGTGAACCGTTTATCACAGAATGACACATCATTCCGTTTGTGACGACTGTATCATCGGTGGCGTGACGAAGCCATTGACGCGGGCCGAGCGGCGCAAAGCCGAGCTCCGCCAGGAAATCATCGACACCGCGTTCATCTGCTTCTCGGAGAAGGGCTATCACGGCACCGGGATCGCCGATATCGCCGGTCACCTCGGCATCGGGCACGGCACCTTCTACCGCTACTTCAGCAACAAGCGCGACATCATCGACCACGTCATCGACGACCTGTCCGCCAAGATCATCGACACCCTCGGCACCGAGAACGCCCCCGACGCCGCCACCACGCTGGACGAATACCGCGCGCAGACCGACCGGATCGGCCAGGCGCTGACGCACATCCTGATGGATGACCGCCGGGTGGCCCAACTGCTGCTCGTGCACGCGCCCGGCATCGACGAGGAACTGACCGCGCGCCTCTACGGCCTGCTCGACATGGCCGACGCGCTCACCGCGGGTTATCTCGACCACGGCGTCGAACTCGGTTATCTGCGAGCGGATCTGGATACCGTCAACACCGCGCGGGCGGTCACCGGCATGCTGCTGGCCGGCATCGTGCACGGTCTGCGTGATACCGACGCCGGGTCCATTCAGGGTCTCAACGAGGCCATTCGGCGGCTGCTGATCGACGGTGTCCGCAAGGATTGAGCAAATCGATAAGCCCCCTGACGGCGTCGGCGGCGTTAAGGTGTGGGAACAGTTCCGACGTGTCCGCCAGGGGGCGCTCGTGGTCGCAAGAGACCAGGGAGTACGAAAACCGAACATTCCACCGGCCCGGCGGGTCGGGCCTGACAGAATGTCGCCCGTGACCCCCGAGGATGTAAGCCGGATCAGTTTCGCCACACCACCATTCGGGCAGCGTGGTTACCACGCGGACGAGGTGGACGCCTTCCTCGACCTCGTCGCCGCGACCATGGCAGGCCAGGGCGCCCTCGCCGCCGACGATCTGCGCCACGTAGCCTTCGCCGCCCCCCGCCCCGGCGGCCGCGGCTATCGCGCGGACCAGGTCGACGAATACCTCGATCAGGTACGCGTAGAACTCGAGGCCCGCCAACGCGGCACCCGCCCGACCCCAGCAGGCAACGGCCACTCGATCCTCACCCCCGACGACGTCCAGCGCATGCGCTTCACCTACGCCCCGGTAGGCCGACGCGGATACCACGAAGACGAGGTAGACGCCTTCCTAGACCTAGTCGCCGCCACCCTGGCCCACGGCGGCCCCGGCAGCCTGACCGTCGCGGACGTGCGCTCAGTACGATTCAGCGGCGCCCGACTCGGCACCCGCGGCTACCAGGGCGACGAGGTAGACGCCTTCATGGACCTGGTAGTCACAGCCTTACAACACGCCGAACACCAACACCACCGCTGGACCCTCCACCGCGACGCCGGCGAGTAACACTGCGCCCCACACCATCCACCGAGCCGAGCCAAAAGGTCGCCAATTGATCTTCCGCAGCAGCCATTTGACTCTGCTCGACATCACCCCCACCCCGCCGCACACACCGGGGCCAGCCACGGCACGCGCTACCACCCACAACGCGGCAGCGCCCATCGAGTCGAGTCAAATGGTGGCTAGTTGATCTTCGGTAGCCGCCGTATGGCTCGGGGCGGTGGCTATTCCAGTAGGTCGAGGGTGGGTTGGGGGGTGCGGCCTCGGACTTCGATGGAGCCGAAGACGAGGTCGGGGGGTGGGATTAGGCCTAGGTGTTCCCAGGCTGCGGAGGTGGCTACTCGGCCTCGGGGGGTGCGGGCGATCATGCCTGCGCGGACGAGGAAGGGCTCGCAGACCTCTTCTACGGTGGCGGCTTCCTCGCCTACGGCGACGGCGAGGGTGGAGACGCCTACGGGGCCGCCGCCGAAACTGCGGACCAGGGCGGTGAGGACGGCGCGGTCGAGGCGGTCGAGGCCGAGCACGTCGACGTCGTACACCTCGAGTGCGGCTCGGGCGATGGGCAGGGTGATGATGCCGTCGGCGCGGACCTCGGCGTAGTCACGGACGCGGCGGAGCAGGCGGTTCGAGATGCGGGGGGTGCCGCGGGAGCGGCCTGCGATTTCGGCGGCGGCTTCGCGGTCGATCTGCACGCCGAGGATCTGGGCCGAACGCAGGATGATGAGCAGCAGTTCGGCGGGGTCGTAGAAGTCCATGTGGCCGGTGAAGCCGAAGCGGTCGCGCAGCGGGCCGGTGAGCGCACCGGACCTGGTGGTCGCGCCGACCAGGGTGAACGGGGCGATGTCGAGCGGAATCGAGGTGGCGCCCGGTCCTTTGCCGACGACCACATCCACGCGGAAGTCCTCCATCGCCAGGTACAGCATTTCCTCGGCGGGGCGGGCGATCCGGTGGATCTCGTCGATGAACAGCACGTCGCCGTCGACCAGGTTGCTGAGCATGGCCGCCAGGTCGCCCGCGCGTTCCAGTGCGGGACCGGAGGTGATGCGCAGCGCGGTGCCGAGTTCGGTCGCGATGATCATCGCCATGCTGGTCTTGCCGAGCCCGGGCGGCCCGGACAGCAGCACGTGATCCGGTGTGCCGCCACGCTGTTTGGCGCCGCGCAGCACCAGCGCGAGTTGTTCGCGCACGCGGGGCTGGCCGATGAAGTCGTCGAGCGACTTCGGGCGCAGGCTGGCCTCGATCTCGCCGTCGGATTTCAAATAGCTTGGCGTGACCTGGGATTCGTCTGGTTCTTCTGCGAAATCCATGCGGTACTACCGATTCTTGCCGAGCAGGTTCAGTGCGGCACGCAGGCCAACAGAGGTATCGGCGGCGGGCTGTTCGGCGAGGACGGAGTCGATGGCCTGCTCGGCCTGCTTGAGCGGGAAGCCGAGGCCGGTGAGCGCCTCGACCACCTGGTCGCGCACCGGCGTGATGACCGGCGTGGCGGCACCGGGCGGACCGGACTGCACCGGAACGAGATTCACCTTGTCGCGCAGTTCGACCACCATGCGTTCGGCCCCGCGTTTGCCGATGCCGGGCACCCGGGTGAGCGCGGCGACATTGCTTTCGGCGAGCGCCTTGCGCAATGCCTCGGGTTCGAGCACCGCGAGCACCGCCATGGCCAGGCGAGGGCCGACGCCGGACACCGTTTGCAGCAGGCCGAACAGGTCGCGCGCCTCGGTGTCGGCGAAGCCGAACAGCGTCATCGAGTCCTCGCGGACGATCATCGCGGTGTACAGCCGGGTTTCCTCGCCGCGGGTCAGCGTGGCCAGCGTCGCGGGGGTGACGTTGAGCCGGTAACCGATGCCCGCCGCCTCGATCACCGTGTGGTCGAGGGCGATTTCCAGCACCTCACCGCGTACCGACGCGATCACCTCTGTACCGCCTTCCGTTGTTCGGCAAGCCGTTCCGCGTACTTGCGTTGTGCCTCGGCCGCTTGGGCTTCGGCCTTGGCCATCCGCTCCATCAGCGGCGCCCGCCAACAATGGCAGATGGCCAGCGCGAGCGCATCCGCCGCGTCGGCCGGTTTCGGCGCGACCTGCAGGCCGAGTATTCGGGTGACCATGGCCGTGACCTGTGCCTTGTCCGCGGTGCCGTTGCCGGTGACCGCGGCCTTCACCTCGCTGGGCGTGTGGAACGCGACCGGGATGCCGCGGCGCGCGGCCGCCAGCGCGATCACGCCGCCCGCCTGCGCGGTGCCCATCGCGGTACGCACATTGTGCTGGGCGAAGACGCGTTCGATCGCGACGGCCCCCGGTTTATGCGTGTCCAACCACAATTCGGCGGCGTCGGCGACCTGGAGTAGGCGGTGCGCGAGGTCCATGTCGGGCGGGGTGCGGACCACGTCGACGGCGATCGCGGTGACCTTCCGGCCGATGCCGCCCTCGACAATGCTGAGGCCGCACCGGGTGAGCCCGGGGTCGACGCCCATCACCCGCACGAAATCCCCTCTCGCAGACACGAACAACTGTTCGAGAGTCTAGCGGAGGCAGGGTCTTTCACGGCCCAGCGACACGGGGTGCGCCAGGCCGTCTGCCGGAGTGCGCTACGGCGCCGCCGGGAAGCCGAGTAGCTCCGGTTTACTGGCACGCGCCGCCCACTCGCGCGCCGGATCGACGACGAGACGTCGCGCGGTGAGATCGAGCAACCCGCTGACGTTGATCACCGTGGCGGCCACCTCACCGTCCGCGCGGGTCAGGATCTGTTCGACCCGATACGTCTTGCCGGTCCCCCACAGCCACGCGCACGACACGTCGACCGTGTCGCCGCCGCGTAGCTCTCGATGGAATTTGATCGTCGTCTCGAGATTGACCGGCCCGAACCCATCTGCGATCAACTCGTCCACGGAAATCCCGGCCGCCTGCACGCACGCGAAACGCGAGTGGTCGGCGTACTGGTGATAGGCGGCACCGGTGACATGCAACTGCGGATCCAGGTCGGACACACGGACTTCTAAGCGAGTACTGAACGTCACGAGCCCGACTATGCCAGCACCCACCGACAAGTTGAGCCGCCCCGGAACCACCCAGGTTGGCTGGAGCGGATTCACAGGGTCTCTCGAGGAACGGTGTCCACAATGCCGTAGGTGTCTGCCCTTGGAGTGCCGTTTGCCGCGCCCGCGATCCCGGTGCCCCCGCCGGCCCCGCAGTTGCCGTCGGCGAATCTGAATCCCAACTATCAGAACACCTTTCATCACGGGATCTCCCTGTTGCACGGGTGGCTGCCGTTGACCGTGGAGATCGTCGCGGTGGTGTTTCTGCTCGTCGCCGTCGCGCGCGGGTCCCGGCGGTGGTGGGCGATCCAGGTGCCGGTGTGTGTGCTGATCGGCGTGCTCGGCGCGTTGGTCGCGCGGTGGTACGTGTCGAATCAAGGGCTGGCGTCGGATCCCGCACCCGCGTTGCTGTGGGCCTGCATCGGCGGCACGGCGGGTGCGCTGGCCGTCGCGGTGCTCGGCTGGCGGGGCGCCGGGTGGTGGCGGCGCGGGGTTGCGCTGCTTGCCATTCCGTTGGCCCTGCTCAGTACCGGTCTCGTGCTCAACCAATGGGTCGGCTACTACCCCACCGCGCAGTCCGCGTGGAGTGCGCTCACCGCCGGTCCGCTGCCGAACCAGACCGACCTCGACGCGCTGGCCGGATTGCGCAACACCACCGTGTCCACGGGCAAGATCGTGCCGGTCCGAATTCCCGACTCGGGCAGCAACTTTCCGCATCGCACCGAGTACGTGTACCTGCCGCCCGCCTGGTTCGCCGGGCCGACCCCGCCCACGCTGCCCGTGGTGATGATGATCGGCGGCGAATTCAACACCCCCGCCGACTGGATCCGCAGCGGACAGATCATGCCCGCTGTTGACCAGTTCACCACCGCCAACGGCGGCCTCGCCCCCATCCTCGTGTTCGTCGATTCCAGCGGCAGTTTCAACAACGACACCGAATGCGTGAACGGCCCGCGCGGCGACGCCGCCGACCACCTGACCCGAGACGTGCCCAGCTACCTCGAATCCCGCTTCGGCGCCGCCGCCGATCCCGCGCAGTGGGCGGTGGTCGGCTGGTCCATGGGCGGCACCTGCGCCGTCGACCTGGCCGTCATGCACCCGGAACTGATCCACACCTTCGTCGACATCGCCGGTGACATCGGCCCGGTCTCCGGCACCAAAGACCAAACCATCGCCCGCCTCTACGGCGGCGACGCCGACCGGTGGGCCGCCTTCGACCCGCTCACCGTCATGGCGAAACACGGCCAATACACCGGCCTGGCAGGCCTTTTCGACGATCTCACACCACCGCAGCGCCACTACCCCACCGGCAACGGCGCACCGCGCGGGCCCCGGCCTCCGACGGACGACGACAACCCAGGAATGGGCGGCCACGACGGCGTCATGGACACCGGCGAGGTCGGCGCGGCCGAAAAGCTGTGCAACCAGGGCCATGAGGTCGGCATCGACTGCACCATCCACACCACCCAGGGCGGACACACCTGGCAGTTCGCGTCGGCGGCGTTCACCTCGTCCCTGCCTTGGATTGCCGCCCGCCTCGGCCTCCCCACCCCCAACGCCACCTAACCGATTCCCGCCCAACGGGATATGACGGCGGCCCCACTCGCACTTCGCCGCCACCATGTCCCGTTGGCGTGGCGGTCCGACGGCCGTCCGACTGGCGGTTCTACGCTCGGGAGCCTCAGGGCGACAGCGTGATTCGAGATCGGGCGTTCGGCGTCAAGCTGGCGACAGAGTTCGGGTGAAGGTGCGGCGGTAGGCCTGGGGTGAGACGCCGATTGCCTCGTGTAGGTGCTGGCGCAACGAGGTTCCGGTGGCGAAGCCGACCTCGCCTGCGATGCGGTCGACCGTCATGTCGGTCGATTCGAGCAGGTGGCGGGCGCGGAACAGGCGCTGTTGAATCAGCCAGCGGCCCGGGCTCATTCCGACCTCCTCGCTGAACCGGCGGGCGAAGGTGCGTTTGCTCATGCGGGCGCGGACGGCGAGTTCGTCGACGGTGAGTGGCAGGTGCAGGTTTTCCAGTGCCCACTGCCGGGCGGCGGCCGTGCCCGCCGAGGTGGACGGCGGTACCGGCTGCTCGATGTACTGGGCTTGGCCGCCGTCGCGCCACGGCGGCATGACGCAGCGCCTGGCCACCGCGTTGGCGACCGCGCTGCCGTGGTCGCGGCGTACGAGGTGCAGGCACACGTCGATACCGGCCGCCGCGCCTGCGGAGGTGAGGATGTCATCGTCGTCGACATACAGCACGTCGGGGTCGAGGCGAACGCGCGGGAACGTCCGGCGGAAGAGGTCGGCCTCGTTCCAATGTGTGGTCGCCGGGCGCCCGTCGAGCAGTCCGGCGGCCGCCGCGACGAACGCGCCGGTGCAGATCGCGACGAGCCGGGCCTCGGGCCGGATCCGGGCGAGCGCGTCGCGCACGGGCTGGGGCAGCTCGCCGCCGAGGGTCATCGTGATGTCGCACGCGGGCAGGATCACGGTGTCGGCGGTGTCGATGATGCCGCTGTCGTGCGCGACGGAAATCGAGTAGTCCGCGACGGTGCGCACCGGCCGACCGTCGAGCGAACAGGTACGCACCTCGTAGCGGCCGCCCGCACTGCCGAATACCCGGTTCGGGATGCCGAGCTCGAACGGATAGACCCCGTCGAGCGCCAGCACCGCGATCAGATGAACCGAAGACGCCATGGCACGATCATATCGAAGAATGGCAATCATGCCATTTCCTGGCCGAAGCCGGAGCGGCAAACTCAGTGCAATGAGCGAAAGTATGCGTGCGATCAGTCAAGACACCCTCGGTGGCCCCGAGGTCCTCACCGAGGTGCAACTCCCCCGGCCGGTCCCCGGTCCCGGCGAGATTCTCGTGCGGGTACGTGCCGCCGGGCTCAACCCGACCGACTGGAAGCACCGGGCCAACGCGAACGCCTTCCTCCCCCCGCCGCCCTTCGTGCTCGGCTGGGACGTCTCCGGCGAGGTCGCCGAAACCGGCATCGGCGTGGCCCTGCATCAACCCGGCGACGAGGTCTTCGGCATGCTCCCGTACCCGAACGGCCACGGCGCGACCGCCGAGTACGTCGTCGGCCCGGCCCGCGCCTTCGCCCGCAAACCCGCGAGCCTCGATCATGTGCAGGCCGCCGCGATCCCACTGGCCGCACTCACCGCCTGGCAGGCCCTGGTCGACTTGGCCGACCTGCAGGCAGGCCAGCGGGTGTTGATCCACGCGGCCGCGGGCGGCGTCGGGCACTTCGCCGTCCAGATCGCCAAGGCCCGCGGCGCTTACGTCATCGGCACGGCCAGCGCGCCCAATCACGAATTCCTGCGCGGCCTCGGCGCGGACGAGGTGATCGACTACCGCACAACCGATGTCGCCGATGCGGTTCGCGACGTAGACGTGGTGCTGGATTCGATCAGTGACGACAACAGCGTCCAGTCGCTGCGCACGTTGCGCCCGGGTGGCCTGCTGGTCACGCTGCGCCCGACCGGCGAGGCCGATCTGGCGGGCGCGGCGAGCAAGCTCGGCGTGCGCGCGCTGCGCATGCTGGTGGAGGACGACCAGGCGGGCATGGTCGCGTTGTCCGGGCTCGTCGAGTCCGGCACGTTGCGGCCGACGATCGCGGGCACCTTCCCGCTCGCGGACACCGCGAAGGCGCATGCGTTGGGCGACACCGGCCGTACCGTCGGCAAACTGGTTGTCACTGTGCCCTGACGCCGAAACTTTTTCCGCGCGGCGCTTCGGTGAATCCGCGAAATCGGGGCGGTCACGCTTCTACCATCCGATGATGAGCACTGTTGTGAAGGCTGTCCTCGAGGGCGGGCCGAAAGACATGCCCGCGCGCATCGTTCCCATCACCCCGCCGGGAATCGAGTTGAAAGTCCCGTTCAAGGGTGGTTACGAACACTTCAAGGTGACCCGCAAGGAGAAGGACACCCCGGAGGGGCGGTTGCGTGTTTACGAGTGGTCCAGCCGGACCGAACTCCCGAAGTGACGCGCGAATAATCGTCCTGTGCGGCCGGTCGGATCACCGACCGGCCGCCTTCTCCTTGCCCGCCCAGGCAACAGCGGGCAACCCATGGACAGATGCGTAACCAGCTGGTTACGCTTTACGGGTGGACGAAGTGGCGAGCGCGATCGCCGATCCGGTGCGACGGGAGATCCTGACGTTGCTGCGCGGCGCCCGGCTCACCGCCGGTGAGATCGCCGGACAGTTCGCGATCAGCAGACCGGCGATCAGCAGGCACCTGCGCGTCCTGCGCGAAAGCGGCCTGGTCCGTGACGAACTCATCGGCAGGCAGCGCTACTACGTGCTCGATCGGGCACCGCTCACCGAACTAGCCGACTGGATCGCCCGCTTCGACACGCCCACCGCGTGGGAGCACCGGCTCGACGCACTCGACACCGAGGTCTACCGCACGCGTCGCGAGCACCGCGCGGCACCGGCCGACCGTAACCCGAAGGAACACACGGGATGACCAACCGACCCAACGGCCGCCTCGACCGCACCGACGGTAAGCGCGATCTGATCCTGACCAGAACCTATCGCGCGCCGATCGAGGACGTGTGGGCCAGCGTCACCGAATCCGACCGCACCGCACGCTGGTTCGGCCCATGGGAGGGCGAAGCTGGCACCGGCGGGAACATCAAGATCCAGATGGTGCACGAGGAAGGCGCGCCCTGGTGCAACGCCCACATCGACGTATGCGAACCACCGCGGCGGCTCTCGATCACCACCAAGGACAGCTATGGCAGCTGGCGCCTCGAAGCGGTCCTCACCGAGACCGACGGCGTCACCGAGCTCGTCTTCACCCATCACCTGGAGCCCGACGCGCCGATCGCCGAGGTCGGTCCCGGCTGGGAGTTCTACCTGGACGCACTCCGGGCGGCCCGCGATGATGCGGACCGCCCCGAGTGGGAGGACTACTACCCCTCGATGAAGCAGTACTACGAAGCGCTGCCGGACTAGTCGTCCAGCTGCGCCAGGATCTCGTCCGAGATATCAACGTTCGTGTACACGTTCTGCACGTCGTCGCTGTCCTCGAGCGCGTCGACCAACTTGATCACCTTGCGGGCACCGTCGGCGTCGACCTCGACCGACACCGATGGCTGGAAGCCGGATTCGGCGGAGTCGTAGTCGATTTCGGCGACCTGCAACGCCTTGCGCACCGGGATCAGGTCGCTCGGGTCGCTGATGATCTCGAAGGAGTCGCCGAGGTCGTTGACCTCCTCGGCACCCGCGTCGAGCACGGCCATCAGGACGTCGTCCTCGGACAGGCCGTTCTTCTCCAGCGTGACGACGCCCTTGCGGTGGAACAGGTAGGACACCGAACCCGGGTCGGCCATGTTGCCGCCGTTGCGGGTCATCGCGACACGCACCTCGCCCGCGGCGCGGTTGCGGTTGTCGGTGAGGCATTCGATCAGCACCGCGACACCATTGGGGCCGTAGCCCTCGTACATGATGGTCTGCCAGTCGGCGCCGCCGGCTTCTTCACCGCCGCCGCGCTTGCGGGCACGTTCGATGTTGTCGTTGGGCACCGACGACTTCTTCGCCTTCTGGATGGCGTCGTAGAGCGTCGGATTGCCTCCGGGGTCACTGCCACCCGTGCGGGCCGCCACCTCGATGTTCTTGATCAACTTGGCGAAGAGCTTGCCGCGCTTCGCGTCGATCCCCGCCTTCTTGTGCTTGGTGGTGGCCCATTTGGAGTGGCCGCTCATTCCCTACTTCCTTCAGGTCGATGGCACGTTTGGTGGTGTGTACCGTACCGGCCCGGCCGGACGAACAACTTCTCCAGCCTACTCGGCCGGTCATGACGGTCTGAACGGCGCGTGAACTACGCGTCCCGGACCAGGTCCACGAACATCCGGTGCACCCGCAGATCGCCGGTTACCTCCGGGTGGAACGAGGTCGCGAGGACGTTGCCTTGCCGCACTGCCACAATGCGGCCCGCGAACGGTCCGCCGGGTACGGTCGCCAGCACCTCGACGCCGGCACCGGCGCGCTCCACCCAGGGCGCCCGGATGAAGACCGCGCGCATCGGACCGTCGTCGAGTCCGGTGAAATCCAGATCGACCTCGAACGAATCGACCTGACGGCCGAAGGCGTTGCGGCGCACCGTCATATCGATGCCGGACAGGTGCTGCGCGTCGGGGCGGGTGTCGAGCACCTCGCTCGCGAGCAGGATCATGCCCGCGCAGGAACCGAAGGCGGGCATGCCATCTCGCAGCCGCGCGCGCAGCGGCTCGAGCAGTTCGAAGACCTCCAGCAGCTTGCTGATGGCGGTCGATTCGCCGCCCGGCAGGATCAGCGCGTCCACCGCGGCCAGCTCGGACGCGCGGCGCACCAGTACGGGTTCGGCGCCGCAATGAGCCAGGGCCGCGATGTGCTCGCGCACGTCGCCCTGCAGGGCCAGCACGCCGATGGTGGGGCCGGTCGGGGCGAGGTCGGCGGCGGGTGCGGCGACCGGGGAAGCGTTCACGTCGGAAAGTTTACGAGCCGCGGCGATGTGCGCCTGCTCACGGTCGCCGTCAGGGTTCCGTCAACGCCGGAGTAATCCGGCCGCGACAGGCCGACACTATCGAAGTGATAGCTGTGTTGCCGCGCAAGGTGCCTGCACCGGGCGGAGATGCGAATACCGCCAGGCCCCGCCGCGGACTCACCGTCCCGACCGGTTTGGCCGGCCTTTCCCTCGATGCGATGGCGTCGGTGTCCTACGGCCCGGAAGCCATTGTGCTGGTGCTGGCCACCGCGGGCGGCGCGGGCCTCGGCCTGACCCTGCCGGTGACGCTGGCGATCGCGGCGCTGCTGGCCGTGCTGGTCGCCTCCTACCGCCAGGTGATCGCCGCGTTCCCGAACGGCGGTGGCGCGTACGCGGTGGCCAAGGCGCATCTGGGGCATCGCACCAGCCTGACCGCGGCGGCCTCGCTGATCATCGACTACGTGTTGAACGTGGCGGTGTCGATCGCCGCCGGTGTCGCCGCACTCACCTCGGCGTTTCCCGCGTTGCTGCCGTACACGCTGTGGATCTGCCTGGCGATCCTGGTCGGCATCACCGCACTCAATCTGCTGGGTATCACCGAGAGCGCCCGCGCGTTCATGGTGCCGACCGTCGTCTTCGTGGTCGGCATCTTCACGGTGATCATCGCGGGACTGCTGCGTTCGGAGCCCTCGAGCGTTAGCGCCGGCGCCGCGACCGTGCTCGACATGCACACGGTTGGAGTTCTGTTGCTGCTCAAGGCCTTCTCCAGCGGCTGCGCCGCGCTGACCGGTGTCGAGGCGATCGCGAACGCGGTGCCCAGCTTCGAGGCGCCGAAAGTCGTTCGCGCGCAACGGGCCGAGGTCGCGCTGGGCGCGCTGCTCGGCATCATGCTGATCGGGCTCGCCCTGCTGATCGAGAAGTTCGAGGTGCACCCGATCGACGGCACCACGGTGCTCTCCCAGTTGACCGAGGCCGCGCTCGGACACGGAATCGGTTACTACGTAGTCCAATTCGCGACCGTGATCCTGCTGGCACTGGCCGCCAACACCTCCTACGGCGGGCTGCCGACGCTGACCAAGATCCTCGCCGACGACAACTGCCTGCCGCACCGGTTCGCGGTCAGCTCGCCACGCCAGGTCTATCGGTACGGCGTGCTGACCCTCGCCGTCGCCGCCGGCGCGCTGCTGATCGGCGCGAACGGCAATATGAACGCGCTGGTCCCGCTGTTCGCGATCGGCGTATTCGTCGGATTCACCATCGCGCAGGTCGGCATGGTGCGGCACTGGCTGCTGGCCAGGACCGGCGGCTGGCAGTGGCGGATGGCGCTCAACGGATTCGGCGCGCTGCTCACCTTCATCGCCGCAATCGTCACCACCGCAATGAAATTCACCGAAGGCGCCTGGTTGATCGTGCTGATCCTGCCCGCGCTGGTGGTCGGGATGGAACGAATTCGCGACACCTACGGCAAGATCGGCGCGTTCCGCCGGTCCGACGAGGTACCGCCCCCGCCGCGGCCGCGTGACGCCGTCATCGTGGTGCCGGTGTCCGAGGTTTCCGACTTGAGCTGCGAGGCACTGTCCGCGGCGCTCTCGATCGGCAAAGACGTTGTCGCGGTGCATGTTTGCCTGCCGGGCGAGTCGGTCAAGGCGTTCACCAAGGCATGGGAGGCCTGGCACCCGGACGTGCGACTGGTGCTCCTCGAGGACAGCGACGCGACAGTCGGCGGCCCGGTGGCGCGCTACGTCAGCGAGAACTTCGAAGGCCGCCGCAAGGTCGTCGTCATCGCCGAGGTCGATCCGCCGGTCGGCTGGAACCGCGTGCTGCCCAGCCACCGCAGCGACGAACTGGAACGCGTCCTGCGCCGTATGACCGACACAGTAGTCTGCCACCTGCGCGTCCAGGTGGGCTGAAACCTGATCGAATTCAGGCGGCCGCGGTGGTGTGCGTCGGCCACACGCACACCACCGCAGTCGACAACTCCCCGCGCACGAATCCCCTTCGCGCGCACTAACCTTCCACCCGCGCACCGATTCGCTGACTAATTCATGCGCCGCGCACCACGATGCGCGCGGCGAACCTACGCCGAGCGGCCCGGTCCGCCGCGAATACTGCGAGCCAAGACTGTCGACGGACACGGCGCCGCGCATCAATTCGCCTGCTGCGCAACGATTCGATGACGAATTCGCACGCCGCGCGCCATGATGTGCGCGGCGTCGGTGGCGGTCAGTCGCGCAGGTTGCGGATGAGTCCCTCTTGGACGACTGCGGCGACTAGTTGGCCTTCGCGGTTGAAGATTTTGCCGCCGGTGAGGGCGCGGCCGAAGCCTGCCGACGGGGACGCCTGGTCGTAGAGGAGCCAGTCGTCGGCGCGGAAGGGCCGCAGGAACCACATGGCGTGGTCCAGGGAGGCGTTCTGGGTTTGCTCGTCGGGGTGGATTACCTTCGAGGAGCCGAGCAGGGTCATATCGCTCATGTAGGCGAGGGTGCAGACGTGGAACAGCGGGTCGTCGGGCAGCGGGTGGCGGTAGCGGAACCACACTTGCTGCTGGGAGACCACGCCCTCGCGGCGGGCCACCTGGTCTTGCGGCACCGTGCGGATGTCCCAGTGTTCCCACTCGCGCATCGCCCACAGGCGCTCCGGGCTCATCGTGATGCTGGCGTCCGGGAGTTCGTCGGGCGGCTGCACCGGCGGCATCACATCCTGATGCTCCGGGCCCTCGTCACCGATGTGGAACGACGCCGACATGGTGAATATCGCCTGACCGTCCTGCACGCCGGTGACCCGGCGGGTGCAGAACGAGCGGCCGTCCCGGATCCGCTCGACGAGATACACCGTCGGCTGGTCCGGGTTGCCCGGCCGCAGGAAGTATCCGTGCAGCGAATGCACCTGATACCGCGGTTCGACCGTGCGCACCGCCGACACCAGCGCCTGGCCGGCAACCTGTCCGCCGAACGTGCGCGGAAGCTGAGTCTTCGTGGACGCGCCACGGAAGATGTCGCGCTCGAGCCGCTCTATCTCCAGCGCCTCTTCGATTGTCGCCATGGGCTGAGATTAACTCGCCACACCGCCCGCCTGCTCCTCGGCCGTCAGGTGATCGGCCAGCAATGCGCTGCCACCCGGCAAGATCACATGCCGCCGACGAGGGCGGGTCCCCCGGTTTGCTCTGATGGACCGGTGCCACAGTTCGTGCCGATCACCCAGGACGTCCTCATCGAACGTCTCGTCGAGCGCCTGCGCGCCCTGCCCGGCCACCGGGTGATCGCGATCGACGGCGCCGACGCCGCCCGGCCGGTCGATCTCGCCGATCGGGTCGCCGCCGCATTGCGCGACACCGGCAGACCCGCGAACGTGGTCTCGCTGCATGATTATGTCCGCCCGGCCTCCCTGCGGGTGGAGTTCGGCCGCGACGACATCTCCTATCGCACCGCGTGGTTCGACTACGACGCGCTGCGCCGCGAGGTCATCGACGCGCTGCACACCGACGGCCGCTGGCTGCCCGCCCTGTGGGACGAGGCGACCGATCGCTCGGCCCGCGCCGCCATTCGCCCCGCCCCCGCGGACACCGTCCTGCTCATCGCGGGCCCCATGCTGCTCGACCACTACCTCCAGTTCGACCTGACCGTCCGCCTCGACATGTCGGCACAAGCCCTGCGCCGAACGACCCCGCCCGAAGACCACTGGACCATCCCCGCGCTCGTCGACAATCACGAGAACAACACCACCCCAACGTTCTTCGCCCGATGGGACCACCCTGACCGCCCGGCCCTGCGCGTCGACTAAGTGCTGTGTCGATGACGGGACGGTCCGGGATCGTCGCGTTCAGGGCTTGGGTTTCGACGGACTGCTCGCACACAGCGCCGTGGCGAGAGCAGCCCGGATATCCGCGTCCTGTGCCGCGCTCTGGCCGGGGTCGAGATTGACCATCATCGTCGCGGTGCGACCGTCGGTCGTGGTCGCACCCAACGTCTCGAAGCCCAAGATGCCGCCGTCGTGTCCCCAGTACAAGCCACCGCATGGCAGCGGTGTGCTCTGGAAACCCAGCCCGTAGTCATCGTTGAAGGTATCGCCGGTCGGCCGGGTCGTCATCATCTCCTGGAGTTCAGGCGGATTCAGCAGGCGACCGTTCATGAGGGCACCGAGGAATTGGTTCAGATCCGCAGCGCTGGACACCATCGACCCAGCGGCCCCCGCGATCGACGGATTGAATTCGGAGAGATCGATGGGAGCGGCGTCGCCCGGCTTGACATAACCCTGCGGATGCACGCCGGGGATGCTCGACTGGTCTCCGGGAACAGAAGTGTCACGCAGGCCGAGCGGACCGATGATGCGCTGGTCGATCTCCACCCCATACGGCCGACCGGTGACCTTCTCGATGATCATGCCCGCCAGCAGGTAGTTCGTATTGGAGTACGACCAGCCGGTTCCCGGCGTGAACAGCGACGGATCGGCCAGCGCAAGGTTCACTAATTCCAGCGGATCATGGTGTACGAGAGTATTTTTCAGGACTTCCTCTTGACTCAGCGAAGCCAGGTAGTCGGGCACGCCGCTGGTGTGCTGCAGCAGCTGCCGCACCGTAATGACCTGTCCGTCATTGCCGTTGCCCCGGACCACTCCTGGCAGATACTGCTCCACCGGCGCGTCGAGTACCACCCGATGCTCACTCACAAGTTGCAGCACCACAGTGGACACGAACATCTTCGTCATGCTGCCGATGCGAAATCGACTGTCCCCCACCATCGGTGCCTGAGTCCCGATGTTCGCAACGCCGCTCGTCAACACCGTCCGGCCGCGCGCATCGTTCACTTCGAGCAAGACGCCCGGTGCACCGTCGACAGTGGTCAACCGCTGCAGAATATTCTGTGTATCGGTATAGCTGGGTGGGGGCGCGGCACCCGCGTTATCCCCTGTCCCGCACGCACACAGCGTCAGTGCGGCAGTAGCGCAAACAGCGCCGAAAATAATGGTGTACCTACGCATTTCGTCCTCCACGGATCGTCAGGACCAACGCTAGGCAGCCCCGCCCGGACACACCTCACCCCCGAGAGCCAACTACGCGCCGCCTTGCGATACCCGAGTACCAGACCGATCCCACCCAGAGATGGTGCCGACATCACAGGCCCGTCCTTGCTTTTCTTTTCCAAAGCGTCATTTTGCCTGCTAATAGTTAAATGCGCATATCCACGTAGCTATATGTATTTTCCTCCCGATTTTGAACAGCCAGATCCCGGTGACCATCGTTAAAGTGACCGAATGGGGAGTGAATGCGCTATCTGCACGAAGCATCGGGGCGTCGGACCACTGGTGGGCCCAGTGCTCTTCGAGAACGAACTGGTCGTAGTGACGCATCGCCCCCTCGACCAGGGCTCCCCCATCCCCGGCTACCTGTTCGTGGAAACGCGCCGGCACACTCCAACCGTCTCCACCCTCACCGACCCTGAAGCCGCAGCCATCGGCGTAGCAGTCACCCGAGCGGCCCACGCTCTGCAACAAGAGCTGGCACCGGAATTCGTCTTCTCCGCAATCACCGGCCGCTCCGTCGCCCACTTCCACCAGCACATCTTCGCCCGCCCCATCGGCACCCCGCCAACCACTCCGTGGACCGACGTCGACTCGTGGCGAGACTCCCCTCGCATCACCCCCACCGAGCTGGTGACGTTGTGCGACCGCCTATCCACCCACTTCGCCCCGTGAGTGGCACACCTGCCGTGTGCCACTCACCGAGGATCTACACGAGCCGGTGGCCGCCGTCGACGTGCAAGACAGTGCCGGTGATGAAGGGGTTGCGCATCGCGGCGAGCATGGCCTGGGCGACTTCAGCGGGCTTGCCGATCCGGCCGACCGGCAGGCGGGCCGCGAGTTGTTGGTGGCGTTCGGTTTTGGCGTCGCCCGCGATGGTGTCCCAGATCGGGGTGTCGATCCAGCCCGGGGAGACGACGTTGACGCGGACGGGGCCGAGTTCGACGGCCAGGGCGTAGGCGAGGGATTCGAGAGCGCCGTTGGCGGCGGCGACGATCGAGGAGCCAGGGCCGGGACGGTAGGCGGCGATGCCGGAGGTGAAGGTGAGCGAGCCACCGGGGACGATCCGGGCGTGCTTGGCGAGTAGTGCGGGCCCGATCAGCTTGGCGTCCAAGGTTTTTCGCGCCAGTCCGACATCGAACGAGGCGATGGGCTGATACACGCCCTCGACGTCGACCGCGGTGGTCACCACGTGATCGACCGGACCCACCTCGGTGAACAGCCGCTCGATATCGGCCTCATCGGTGATGTCGACGACGATCGAACGCACCTTGCCCGGCCCATCGGACAAGGTGCGTTCCGCGGCGGCGAGCCGCTCGGCCGAACGGCTGGCGATGATGACCTCCCCGCCTGCCGCCACCACCGCGTCGGCCAACGCCAATCCCATGCCGGAGCTGCCGCCGACGATGACGACCCGTTCTGTTGTTGCGCTATCTGTCATGCCTCCACCCGACCACCGCACCGATCGAGTGTCCATGTCGCGCTATCGAATTCGCGTTAGCGTCGAACTAACGCAGCAGGTCAGCTGGTGCAGGCCGGGGATTGCAGGTTGAGGTTGGTGAGAGCGCCACAGGCCCAGGTCTTCTGGACCTTCCACTTGCCACCGTCGAGAACGAAGGGCACGTCGACCATGTTCTCGGAACCGTTGATCGTGAATTTCCCTTGCGCACTGACGGAGTCGCCGAAAGCGGTCACCCCGGTGATGGTGACCTGAGCGCCCGCCTTCTTGTACTCCTCGGCGAGACGGTTGGGCAGCTCCGGATCGGCCTCGATACCCTGCACCAGGTCCAGCTTCTGCGCGCTGGGCACCGACGGATCCAGCGCCTTCTGCAGCAGCGCGTTCAACTCGTCGACGGTCGGCGGGGCGGGCTGGTTCGGGTTGGCAGTCGCGCTGGTCGTGACACTGGAGGTCTTCGGCGGATCCTTCTTGTCATCGCTCCCACAGGCCGTCAGGCCAAGCGCGGCAACCACGGCCAAGCCTGCGATCGCGATACGTCCGGTCTTACGAAGCTTCAACTGCTCGTCCTTTGCGTTCGGCTGATACATCGACGGTGATGCGGCACGCGCTACCGACGCGATGGTCGACAGGCATCGAAATATGAAGCTACCCAGCGCAATTGTGAGAACAGTAAGACGATGGTGAGGTACGGAGAAGAGTCGGTCAGCTACGGCTGTACCGGGTCGCGACGCCGAGCGAAAGGTTCGTCAGCTCGACATAGGAAAGCTGCGGTACCGAGGTTGTCAGCTGTTCATAAGCCCACCGGCTGACCAGCTCGAAAGTCGGACGGAACGAGAACGTCTCGGTCCAGATATCGGCCGTCAACTCGGCAACCAATCCGTCGATCACGTTGTCGAGCTCATCGGTGTCGATGAACCAGCCATGGTGGCGGAGCTTATCGTCTTCAAAGACGAAGCCGATCCGCAACTCAGCCTCGAATGGCTCGCCGGTAGACCTCGTCGGAATCCCACGAGCCCGCCTTACCGGCGACGGAAGACCCTGTCGCACAGCGAATTTCCGCGACATCTCGATCCTGAACATGCGAGCAGCGTAGTCAGGTTCGATCGGCCGTCGCGCGCCATTGTGGGTCTGCGGCCAGCACCTCGACCAGGGCGCGCACGGCCGGATTCCGGGTAGGCACCCGCCAGATCGCGGCGTAGTTGACCTCCAAGGGGCCACCACGAAGTGGGCGCCAGACGAGGCCGGGGCGGTCGGCGGCGCGCGACGAGCTGAGGCCGATCAGGTCCGGGCGTAAGGGCAGCACCGTGAGCATTTGGGCGTGGCCCATCGCGCTTTCGCTGAGCTGCACCCGAGCGCCCCGTTCCCGCAGCGCACGCAACAGTTCGTCGTGAAGTCCGGCGGCTGATTCTCTGGCGAACAGGATCAGCTCCTGATCGGTGAGGTCGGCCGGTTCGACCTCGTCGGAAGTCGCCAGCGGATGCGCCGCGGACATCAGCACACCGAGTTCGTCGCGGGCGATCGGCCGCTGGGCGAAGCGGTCCGGCAGGGCGACCGGCGCACGCACCAGCGCGAGATCGACCTCGTCGTCATCGAGCAACCGAACTTGGTCGGCAGTGGTGCCACCGGTCAGCACCATCCGAGTGCCGGACGGCAGCAATTCCTCGATTCGCGAAGGGAGCCAAGGCGGTACACCGTTGAGCAACCCGAACCGAACCACCGGCGCCCCCGCCGCCGACGCCCGCCGCGTCTCCCGCACCGCCGAATCAACCGACCGCAACACCTCCTTGCCGGTCCGGAACAACACCTCCCCCGCCGCGGTCAACTCGACCCGCGGCTCCCGGCTCAGCAGCGCCCCACCCATCTCCCGCTCCAACACCTTGATCTGCTGACTGAGCGTCGGCGCCGAAACAAACAACCGCTCCGCCGCCCGCCGAAAATGCAACTCCTCCGCCAACACCACGAAGTACCGCAACTGCCGCAATTCCACTGAAAATCTGCACTCTCTCTCGGGACATGCACTCGCAATAGGGCCCCATAGAGAGTGCATGTCCCGAGAGAAGGTGCAGCTCTTGGCCGCAAACGCGCGCAGGCAGGGACCCGGCGGAGTCCCTGCCTGTTCAGTTCACACCGCTCGCGAGGTCACCAGCCGCGTTCGGCGAGGCGGTGATCGACCGGGAGTTCCTCGACGTTGATGCCGACCATGGCCTCGCCGAGGCCGCGGGACACCTTGGCGAGCACGTCCGGGTCGTCGTAGAAGGTGGTCGCCTTGACGATGGCGGCGGCCCGCTCGGCGGGGTTGCCGGACTTGAAGATGCCGGAGCCGACGAAGACGCCTTCGGCGCCGAGCTGCATCATCATCGCGGCGTCGGCGGGGGTGGCGATGCCGCCCGCGGTGAACAGCACGACGGGCAGCTTGCCGGTCTCGGCGACCTCGCGGACCAGCTCGTAGGGGGCCTGCAGTTCCTTGGCGGCGACGAACAGCTCGTCGGCGGGCAGCGAGGACAGCCTGCGGATCTCGCCGCGGATCTTGCGCATGTGCGTGGTGGCGTTGGAGACGTCGCCGGTGCCCGCCTCGCCCTTCGAGCGAATCATGGCCGCGCCCTCGGTGATTCGGCGCAGCGCCTCACCCAGGTTGGTGGCGCCACACACGAACGGAATGGTGAAGTTCCACTTCTCGATGTGGTTGGCGTAGTCGGCGGGGGTGAGCACCTCGGACTCGTCGATGTAGTCGACGCCGAGGCTCTGCAGGATCTGCGCCTCCACGAAGTGGCCGATGCGCGCCTTCGCCATGACCGGAATGGAGACGGCGGCGATGATGCCGTCGATCATGTCGGGATCGCTCATCCGGGACACGCCGCCCTGCGCGCGGATGTCGGCGGGCACCCGCTCCAGCGCCATCACCGCGACCGCGCCGGCGTCTTCGGCGATCTTGGCCTGGTCGGGGGTGACGACGTCCATGATCACCCCGCCCTTGAGCATCTCGGCCATGCCGCGCTTCACGCGGGCGGTGCCGATGGTCTGGGTGGTGTCGGGCGTCGTCACGGCAAACTCCTGGGTCATCTGCGCCAATCGGGTCGCAAGGGATTGAATCGCCCCAATTCTAGGCGTGCCACCCAGGCCACTTGATAGCCAGTCGGAGATGACTGGCCTTGTCACCTACCAGCGGTTCTGCCCGCCGCCGCGACGCACTGGACCGGTCGTCCGAGCCACGGGAACGGATTCGCCGGGCAGCGGGGCGGTTTCACCCACCCCCGCTAACTTCCGGCGGCGGCTCAGAGCGGGCCGACGACCAGCAACTGCGCCCAGTACTCGGCGGCGGCCGGCCCGATGAGCGGCAACAGGAAATCGAACAACAGGTAGGACATGTACTACGTACCTCCGCACACCGAGCATTTCCCCCACCACCGGCGAGGGCCGCGGCACCGCATTCGAGTGCCTTGCGAAAAGCACTACCCGGCCCGCGCCGATCCAGTCGCGACCGTAGCACGATGGTGAAACACATCACACCCGCTCAGCGGATGGATCTGACCTCGGGGTGAGCGATGCCGGAGGCGGCCGCGGCGGCTTCGGGGAGCAGTTGGTCGAGGTTGTAGGGGTAGACGGTTTCGCCGGAGCGGTCCAAACCGATGATGTCTTCGGCGGTGCACCATTTGTTGCCGGTGATGGAGCGGCGTTCGATGGTGGTGAGGTTGGTGGCCTGCGGTTCGTAGCCGGGCACGCGCAGGGCGAAGAAGAGTTCTTCGGAGCGGATGAGGTCGCCGTCGAAAGGGAACACGGCGACTCGGCGCCAGATCGGGCCGCGCAGGCTGTCCGGATCGGCCTTGTGCCCGGTCTCCTCGTAGAGCTCGCGCACGGCGGCGTCGCGCAGTGTCTCGCCCGGGTCGACGCCGCCACCGACAGTGAACCAGAAGGAGACGTCGGGGGTTTTGGGGTCGTTGCCGCGCATCAGCAAGGTGCGGTCGTTTTCGTCGAACAGCACGATGCGTGCGGTGGTGCGGGTGGTGTCGACGGTGAGTCCGGTGGACGCGGCCGGAGTGGCGCGCTCGGTGATCTCGAAGTAGGTGGGCAGCGGCGCGGTACCGCCGAGGTGCAGGATGCGCACCGATCGGCGGGTGCGCAGCGCGAGGGTGTCGCGGACGGCGTCGTTGTGGAAGCGGCGCGCGATGAGGACGCGTGCCTCGGCGTCGGCCAGCTCGGCCACCAGCTGCGGGCGCAACTTCTCGATGTCGATCGTCGAAAGTGCCCCGGAGAGCTGGTTTTCCACGGTCTCACGATCGGCGCGCGGGACGCGTTCGGCCCGATCGGCCAGCAGCGCAAGCACTTTGCCCTGATCGGCCAGTGCCGGGTCGGCGACCGGATCGGCGACCGCCATCGCGACCGACCTGGCCACCACGGCCCGCCGGGCCAGCGCCGCGTCCAGTGCCTGCCAGGACTGGTCGGAGCGCACGTGCAGCCGGTCGAGCCGGTTGGCGGTGGAGTAGGCCCAGAGGCCGATCGCGACGATGACCGCCGCGATCAGCGCGAGGACGAGAACCGTTGTCGCGGAGAAGGTGATCATCCGGCGGCCCGCACCCTGGTGTCGCCGACGGTGACCGTCTCGTACACCCGCAGGATCTGTTCGGCCACCACCGGCCAGTCGTATTCGCCGACCACCTGAGTCGCGGTGTCCACCAACGCCGCCCGGTGCTTGTCATCGGTGAGCACCTTGTCGATGGCCTTCGCGAGGGCGGCCGAATCACCCACCGGCACAAGCGCACCCGCCGCCCCGTCGCGCAGCACCCGGCGGAAGGCATCCAATTCGCTTGCCACCACGGCGGTTCCGGCGGCCATCGCCTCGATCAGGATGATGCCGAAGCTCTCGCCGCCGAGATTGGGCGCGACGTAGACGTCCGCGCTGCGCATCGCCGACGCTTTCTCCGCATCCGACACCTGACCGAGGAAGCGCAGGTGCCCGGCGAGCGGTCCCGCTTCGCGCCGCAGCCGCTCCTCGTCTCCGCGCCCGACGATGAGGATCTCCAGCTCCTTGTGCTTGCGCACCAGCTCGGGCAGCGCGCCGAGTAGCACGTCCATCCCCTTGCGCGGTTCGTCGTAGCGGCCGAGGAACAGCACGGTCCGGCCGGCCCGCGGGTACCCGGGCAGCATCGGCGCGCGCGCGAACGCGGGCACGTCGACGCCGTTCGGAATCTCCACCGCGTCCGAGCCGAGCGCCTCCACCTGCCACCGCCTGGCCAGCTCCGAGACCGCGATCCGCCCGCTGATCTTCTCGTGGTACGGCCGCAACACACTCTGAAAAGTACTGAGCACCAACGACTTAGTGGTCGACGTATGGAAGGTCGCGACGATCGGCCCCTCCGCGATTTTCAACGCCAGCATCGACAGGCTCGGCGCGTTCGGCTCATGGATGTGCAGCACATCGAAATCGTTGCCGTCGATCCAGCGGCGAATCCTGGTGTAGGCCATCGGCCCGAAGGACAGCCGCGCCACCGAGCCGTTGTAGGGAATCGCGACCGCGCGACCGGCCGACACCACGAAATCGGGCAGCGGGGTGTCCTCCGAGGCGGGCGCGAGCACGCTCACCCGGTGTCCGCGTTCGATGAAAACCCGGGCCAGCTCGACCACGTGGGCCTGCACACCGCCGGGAACGTCGAACGAGTAGGGACAGACCATGCCGATCTTCATGGAGCGCCATCCGAATGGGCCGTCGTGTCAACGTTTACCGTACCGTTCGAGCCCGCCGCCGCGGCAGGCTCGTCATGGTGCGGCTGCGCGGCGGCGATCCTGGCCAGCCGCGCCTCGGACAGGTCGCTTTCCCACTGCGGTTGCAGCATGTGCCAATCCGCGGGATGCTCGGCGATATTGGCCGCGAAGCGATCCGCCACGGCCTGCGTGGCCGCCGCGACACCGTTCGAAACATCCACCGGCGGATAGACTTTCATTCCCCAGTCCTCCGCGCCGTCCTCGGTGAACCAGGTGTGCACCGGCATCAGCACGGCCCCGGTTTCGATGGCCAGCTTGGCGGCACCGGCGGGCAGCCAGGTGCGCTCGCCGAAGAAGGTGACCGGGACGCCGCGACCGGTCAGGTCCCGCTCCCCCATCAGGCAGATCGCCTTGTTCTCCCGCAATCGCTTCGCCAGCTGGACGAACGGCGGTTGTTCGCCGCCGGTCAGCGGGAACACCTCGAACCCGAGGCTCTCCCGGTAGGCGACGAAACGCTCGAACAGCGACTCCGGCTTCAACCGTTCGGCGACGGTAGCGAAGGTGCCGTGGTTCTGCACCAGCCACACCCCGGCCATGTCCCAGTTCCCCGAATGCGGCAGCACCAGGATCGCCCCACGCCCCGCGGCCAGCGCCGCCTCCAGATGCGACTTCCCTTCCAGCACAAGCTCACCGATCGCCGCATGATCCATCGACGGCAACCGGAACGCCTCGCGCCAGTATCGCGCATAGGAACGAACGCTCGCCTGGATCAGCTCGTCCGGCACGTCCGCGGGAGTCCCGCCGACCACCCGGGCGAGGTTGCGCCGCAACTGATTCGGCGCACCACCGGCCCGGAACGCCCGGTTCGCCTTGCGCGCGACCCGATCGGCGCCGAAGTCGAACAGTCGCCGCGCCGTCGACTCGGGCAGTGCTCGTACCAGCCGCCAGCCCGCCGCGTAGCCGACGTCGCTCAACCGCTCCCCGATACTCATGACCTTTGCCCCGTTTCCTGCACCACACCGCCACGATATGGCGGTCTCACGTTGGCAGCTCCGTCGCGTTCGCCGGTCCCGCCGTGGGGTTTTCGGGCCGCGCCACCGGCTTGGCCAGCGGCAGCACGTCGCGCGCGCCCGGCGAGCTGCGCACCGCGAGCACCCGCTGGAACACCGTGACGATGCTGAGCACCGCCAGGACCCACATCGCGACATGCACCGCGTAGGTGAGCCAATGGATGCCGAGGTACCCGCCGATCCCGGTGAACCCGGCCCCGACCAGCACGATGATCAGTCGATCCGGCCGCTCGATGATCCCGCCGTCGGCGGACAGCCCGCTGGCCTCGGCGCGCGCCTTGGCGTACGAAATCACCTGCGAGGTAACCAATACCACCAGGGTCGCGGCGAACAGCGGCTTGTGGTGCGCGTGGAACACCGCCCACCACGCCAGGCCGCCGAAGATCGCCCCGTCGGCCATCCGGTCGCAGGTGGCGTCGAGCACCGCACCGTATTTCGTGCCGCCGCCGCGCGCCCTGGCCATCGCGCCGTCGAGCATGTCGAACATGACGAACAACCAGATCACCATGGTCCCCCAGAACAGGTGTCCGGTCGGGAACAGGGTGACCGCGGCGGCGATCGACGCGGTGGTGCCGATGACCGTCACCGCGTCCGGGGTGAGCCCGGTGCTCACCAGCGCTTTGCCCAGCGGCGCAGTCGCTTTGGCAAACGTATCGCGGCCGAAGAAGCTCAGCACCTCTAGTCGACTTCCTTCCAGGCTGCCGACAGCAGCGCCCTCGTCTCGCGCAGCAGCTGTGGCATGACCTTCGCGCCGCCGACGACGGTGATGAAGTTCGCGTCGCCGCCCCAGCGCGGGACGATGTGCTGGTGCAGGTGATCGGCGAGCGAACCACCCGCCACGCCACCGAGATTCAGGCCGACGTTGAAACCGTGCGGCCGCGACACCCGCTTCATCACCCGGATGGCCTGCTGGGTGAACGCCATCAGCTCCGCACCCTCGGCCACCGTGAGGTCCTCGAGGTTGGCGACCCTGCGGTAGGGCACCACCATCAGGTGGCCGGGGTTGTACGGGTACAGGTTCAGCACCGCGTACACCAGTTCGCCGCGGGCGATGACCAGACCGTCCTCATCGGACATCTTCGGGATGTCGGTGAACGGATGTCCGGTCGAGGTGGGATCGGTCGAGGCGGCCTCGGCGATGTAGGACATCCGGTACGGCGTCCACAGTCGTTGCAGCCGATCGGGTTCGCCCGCGCCGCGGTCGACGATGCTGCCCTGTTCCGCGGCGTCGTTCAGCTCGGTAAGTCCATCCGGCGCCGCGCGCTCAGTCATTCCGCACCCTTGATCTCGAAGCCCTCCGCGGTCGGCGAAGCGTTCTCCCGATTCGCGATCCATTGCACAATCGTGGCCACCGCGTCGGCGACCGGCACGCCGTTCACCTGCGTGCCGTCGCGGAACCGGAAGCTCACCGCGTCGGCGGCCACGTCCCGCTCGCCGGCGAGCAGCATGAACGGCACCTTCTGCGCGGTGTTGTTGAAGATCTTCTTCTGCATCCGGTCGTCGCTGCGATCGACCTGCGCGCGCACGCCCGCGTCCCGCAGCCGCTCGATCACCCGATCCAGGTGCGGCGCAAAGGCTTCCGCGACCGGGATGCCGACCGCCTGCACCGGCGACAGCCAGGCCGGGAAGGCGCCGGCGTAGTGCTCGGTGAGCACGCCGAAGAACCGTTCGATGGAACCGAACAGCGCGCGATGGATCATCACCGGCCGCTGCTTGGTGCCGTCGTTGGCGGTGTATTCCAGGTTGAACCGTTCCGGCAGGTTGAAGTCGAGCTGGATGGTCGACATCTGCCAGGTCCGGCCGAGCGCGTCCTTGGCCTGCACGGAGATCTTCGGGCCGTAGAACGCGGCGCCGCCCGGATCCGGGACCAGCTCCAGCCCGGAGGCCGAGGCCACCTTCGCCAGGGTCTCGGTGGCTTCCTCCCACATGTCGTCGGTGCCGACGAACTTGACCGGATCCTTGGTGGACAGCTCGAGGTAGAAGTCGTCGAGGCCGTAGTCCTTCAGCAGCGCCAGCACGAACTGCAGGGTGCTGGTGAGCTCGGCGTGCATCTGCTCTTTGGTGCAGTAGATGTGCGCGTCGTCCTGGGTCATGCCGCGCACCCGGGTGAGGCCGTGGATCACGCCGGACTTCTCGTAGCGGTACACCGAGCCGAACTCGAACAGCCGCAACGGCAGTTCCCGGTACGACCGGCCGCGAGCCCGGAAGATCAGGTTGTGCATAGGGCAGTTCATCGGCTTGACGTAGTAGTCCTGGCCGGGCTTGCGAACGGTGCCGTCCTCGTTCAGCTCCGCGTCCAGGTGCATCGCCGGGAACATGCCGTCGCGATACCAGTCCAGGTGGCCGGAGACCTCGAACAGGTGGCCCTTGGTGATGTGCGGGGTGTTGACGAACTCGTAGCCCGCGGCGATATGCCTGCGCCGCGAGTACTCCTCCATCTCCTTGCGGATGATGCCGCCCTTGGGGTGGAACACCGGCAGGCCGGAGCCGAGCTCGTCCGGGAAGCTGAACAGGTCCAGCTCCAGCCCGAGCTTGCGGTGGTCGCGGCGCTCGGCCTCGGCGAGCAGATGCAGGTGCTCGTCCAGGGCCTCGGTGGATTCCCACGCGGTGCCGTAGATGCGCTGCAGGTCCTCGCGGTTCTGATCGCCGCGCCAGTAGGCGGCCGAACTGCGGGTCAGCTTGAACGCGGGAATGAACTTGGTGGTCGGGATGTGCGGGCCGCGACACAGATCGCCCCAGAGGCGTTCGCCGGTGCGCGGATCGAGGTTGTCGTAGATGGTCAGCTCTTTGCCGCCGACCTCCATCACCTCGGGATCGTCGATGCCGGACTTGTCGCTGATCAGCTCCAGCTTGAACGGCTCCTTGGCCAGCTCGACGCGAGCGTCCTCGACCTCGACCACGCGCCGCGAAAAGCGTTGCGCGCCTTTGACGATCTTCTTCATCCTGGATTCCAGCTTGGCCAGATCCTCCGGGGTGAACGGCTTGTCGACCTGGAAGTCGTAGTAGAAGCCGTCCTTGATCGGCGGGCCGATGCCGAGCTTGGCCTCCGGGAACTCCTGCTGCACCGCCTGGGCCAGCACGTGCGCGGCGGAATGCCGGATGACACTGCGGCCGTCCTCGGTGTCGGCGGCGACCGCCTCCACCTCGACGTCGGTGTCCGGGATCCAGGACAGGTCCTTGAGGCCCTCGGCGTCGCGCACGACGACGATGGTGTCCGGTCCCTTGGTCGGCAGTCCGGCCTCGCGCACCGCGGCACCCGCCGTCGTCCCGGCCGGCACCCGGACGAGGGCGGCAGGGGCATTGCGGGCTGAGGTGGTCACGGCGGTGCTCTCCTTGGAGTTTCTCGGGTGCGGGGACAGCCCCGCGGATCATGGCCGAAGCACGCATCTGCCCCGGCGCGACCATGCTATCGGCATGGGCTGACCAACGTGCACGCGCTTACCCGCCTCTCCGCGTATTCAGGCCAGACTTAGGTGCGTGCGGAGTGACGTTGGCGACTGGCGGTGGGAGGGTGGATGGTCAGCCGGTGCCCGGTGAGTTGCCCATGTTCTTGCGAAATCAGTTGTTGCGTTGGGAAAGATGCTGCCGGTGGTCAGTTGTCCGCTGCCAGCTTTCCCAGCATTTCTTCGCGTTCGGCGGCTGGGCGTTTCGGGCAGCTGGTGCACATCTCGCAGCTGGGTACCTCGTAGACGAGGCAGCAGGAGATTCGTTTGACGAACGTGCGGCCACCGATCTCGACGAAGCGCGGTATCGGGAGCTTGCCGCCGATCTGCGTCGCCAGTTGCGTGCCCGCCTCTGGGGACCCGGCATCTAGGGCTCGATTACCGACGGCATCGGCGACGATCGCCCACAGCGACGGCACGCCGGCGCCGGAGACCTCGGCGACCGGACCGATCACGGCCGCAAGGGTTTCCCGCAGTGCCGCACCGGGCTCAGCGGCCTCATCAGGCTCGGCCAACACGTGGATGCGTTCCACGCCGCCGTCTGGGCGAACCTCGCAGTCGAAGTGGTCCAGCACCGGCTCGACAGCCCGCTCGTCGCGCGCGTACGCCCGCGCGATCTGCTCGACCAACGCGGAGGCGACCATGCACCACCACAGCGTGCCCGCGATGCGCGGCGACGTGGTCCCCCACGAGTGACCCATCTCGGCGATCCGTGCCGCCAGCCAGTCCGGCTGCGTCAACGTGCGCCCGGGAACCGTGTTCACCATTTCAGGGGACTGCGTAACCATTGCCACTCGACTCCGATCCAGCTGCCGACCATCCCGAACCTGCCAATACCCATAGTGTCGCGACAACCAACGCAAAAGTAGCGACCGCCGCGAACAAGCGCAGGGCGGCACCCGGTGTGGAATGCCGGGTAGGGAGGTTCAGCGTAGGTCGCGCGGCAATGCGGGCCCGGAAGGCGCGCCAGCCCGCTTGCCTCGATCTTGTGTCCAGCTCGGCGGTCACCTGGTCCAGCCTACGAGACCGACCGGTCCTGCCCAGGTCGCAGACGTAACGCCCGCCCGAAAACGGTTCGGGCGGGCGCTACGGTCGTGCCTCAGACCAGCTCGGGTGTGACCCGATGACCCGCCTCGTCCTCGATGTGCGCGAGGCCGTCCTCGGTGACCTCGATGACGCGTGCGCTGGCGATGTCGAAGAACAGACCCGACACCGTCACCCCGCGCTCGGCAACGGCCGCCCGCACCGCGGGGTGCCGCTGCAGGTTTTCCAGCTGCACGGCCACGTTCACCATGCTCAGCTGGTCCACCTCGCCGAATCCGGCCCGGGCGGCGGCGATCGCCACCGGGTGTCCGCGCCGGACCCGGTCCAGGCTCGGCCTGGCGTGCGCGAGCCACTTGTCGATCTCCGGACCGGCCTGAGCCCCGGAGTGCAGGGCCTTCATCGCCCCGCAGGACGAGTGACCGCAGACCACGATGGACCGGACGTTCAGCTCTTCCAACGCGAAGACGAGCGCCGCGTCCACCGACGGGTCGCCGACGGCGGGCACCAGGTTGCCCACATTGCGCACGGTGAACAGATCACCCGGCCCGCTGTTGGTGATCATGTTCGGCACGATCCGCGAGTCCGCACAGGTCAGGAAGAACGAATCCGGATCCTGACTGTCGCGCAGCTCGTCCAGGTGCGGCCGCACGACGTGCGCGTGACTGCGGTGGTAGGCGGCCACGCCCGCCGCGATCGGGTCGGCGTGTTCGTCGCGCCGCCACGGCCCGAGGATGTCGGTCCACACCGCGCGCCCGAAGCTGCGCGACGGCGGACCCGCCGTCGCGAACGCCATTCGCGCACTGCCGATTTCCACGAAATCGACACTGCCGCCGTTGCTTTCCTGCTGCCGCACCCAGTCCTCGATGGCTTCGAAGGCGGCGTGGTCGAGGAAGTCGACGGTCATCTCGACGGTGACGTCGGCGTCGGCGGGTACCTTCGCGAATTCCGTGGACAGTTTCGGCAGCGCGAGGAACGTGCAGGAGCCGTCGATGGTGATCATCCACCGCTGCGAACCCGGAATCTGCCTGGCGCTGATGGCAACTCGGACCACCCGCCACAGCAGCAGGCCGAAGGCCAGCGCGAGACCGATCAGCACGCCCTCCAGCAGGTTCAGGAACACCACCGACACCACGGTGACGGCATACACGAGCAGATCACCGGTGCGCCGGGCCATCCTGATGTGCGCGAGCTTCACCAGCTGGATGCCGATCACGATCAACAGTCCGGCCAGCGCCGCCTTCGGAATCTGTTGCACCACAGCGGCCAGCGCCACCGAGAACACCAGGATCCAGACACCGTGCAGCACCGCCGACGCGCGACTGCGCGCGCCCGCCTGCACGTTGGTGGCGCTGCGCACGATCACGCCGGTGACCGGCAGACCGCCGAGCAGGCCGGACAGCACGTTGGCCGAGCCCTGACCGATCAGCTCACGATCGAAATTGGTGCGCTTACCCGAGTGCATCTTGTCCACGGCCACCGCGGAGAGCAGGCTCTCCACGCTGGCGATCAACGCGATGGTGATGATCATCAGGACCACCGCCGACCAGTCACCGCGCGGCAGCTCCGGCAGGCCGATCGCGTCGAACAGCGAGCCGTTCAACACAATTCGCTCGGCACCGGTGGGCAGCGCCATGGCCAGCACGGTGCCCGCGAACACCGCGACCAGCGGGCCGGGAATAACGCGCAGCCTGGCGGGCACGTACTTCCAGCCGAGCATGATGGCGATCACCACCGCGCCGATGAACGCGTCGCCGCCGTGCAGCGACATCAGCTGATCGGGTAGCTGGGTGAGGTTCTTCCACGCCGAGCTGTGCGACGAACCGCCGAGCAGCACGTGAATCTGTTGCAGCGCAATGGTGATGCCGATACCGGCCAGCATCGCGTGCACGACCACCGGCGCGACGGCGAGCGCGGCCCGGGCAATCCGGCTCAGCCCGAACAGGATCTGCAGCACACCGGCCGCCACGGCGATGAAACAGGTTGTTTTCCAACCGAATTGGTTGATGGACTCGGCGACGACGACGGTGAGTCCCGCGGCGGGGCCACTCACCTGAAGAACGGAGCCGCCCAGCAGACCGGCGACGATGCCGCCGACCACGGCGGCGATGAGACCGGCGGCGACGGGCGCGCCGGAGGCGACGGCGATGCCGAGGGACAGCGGCAACGCGACTAGGAAGACGACGATGGAAGCGGGCACATCGTGGCGGAGGATCGATTGCAGACGATCGGACAGGGGTCTGGAACCGTGACCCGAGTCCGCCGGGACAGGGGGTGTTATCGGTGGGGCCAAGTCGTTTTCGACAGGCATGACTATCTCCTTCGCCGAACTCGGCACAACGGCCGAGGTCGGTTGACGATCAACATGTCCAGCAGGGCACACGACCGCGAACCGGCATCTCGCGGTGAAGCAGTACTCGACGCACCAGTGGGCCGAGTTGTAAACCGAAGTAAGGCTATTAGTAAAGACTTAGCAAAGCCTGAGAACGATGCTAACTACGCGTTAACACCGCGCTAGGGCCCGCCCCCGGCGGGCGCCCGGACCGTCGCGGCGGTTAAACCGGCTCCGCGGCAACACGGCGGCCCTCATCGTCGAATTCCGCGATTCCGTCCACGGTCACCTCGATCACCCGGGCGGTGGCGATATCGAAGAACAGCCCCGACACCGCGACGCCGCGCTCCTCGATCCCCTGCCGCACCGCCGGGTGGGCATGCAACGTCTCCAATTGCAGCGCCACATTCACCATGCCCAGCTGGTCCACCTCGCCGAATCCGGCCAGCGCGGCGGCCTCGGCCACCGGGTGACCGAGGCGGAACCGGTCGAGGCTCGGGCGGGCGTGGGCCAGCCAGTCGCCCAGGCCCGACCCGGTCTGGACCTCGCGATACAGCGCCTCCATCGCACCGCAGCCGGAATGACCGCACACGACGACCGCCCGCACGTCCAGCTTCTCCAGTGCGTAGATCAGCGCGGCCTCGACCGACACGTCACTACCCGCGGTGGGAACCAGATTGCCCACATTGCGGACGGTGAACAGGTCACCGGGGCCGCTGTTGGTGATGACGTTCGGAACGATGCGGGCGTCGGCGCAGGTGAGGAAGAACGAATCGGCGTCGGGCCGGTGCCGCAGGCCGGCCAGGTGCGGGCGCATCAGGTGCGCGTGCCCGCGATGGTAGGCCGCGATGCCCGCCACGATCGGATCCTCGCGAATACCGGTGCGCCGCCACGGGCTGATCGCCTGGTCGATGACCTGCCTCGAATTGCCCCGCTCGGGCGGGCCCGCCAGCGCGCCCGCCATGCGCGCGCTGCCGATCTCCACGAATTCGACCGTGCCGCCGTCGGATTCGTGCTGGGTTGCCCATTCGGTGATCCGCTCGGAGGAGGCGTGATCGAGGAAGTCGACCGTCATCTCCACCGTGACCTCAACGCCCGCAGGCACTTTGGCGAGTTCCGCGGACAGCTTCGGCAACGCGAGGAAGGTACAGGTGCCGTCGATGGTGACCACCCAGCGCCGCGCGCTCGCCACCGGCTCGGCGACGATGGTCACCCGGACCACCCGCCACAGCAGCAGCGCGAACGACAGCGCGAGTCCGATCACCATGCCCACCAACAGGTTCAGGAACACCACGCTCAGCACCGTCGCGATGTACACGTAGAGATCGCCGGTCCGCCGAGCGAGCCGGATGTGCGCCAACTTCACCAGTTGCACGCCGATCAGAATGAGCAGTCCCGCCAGCGCCGCCTTCGGAATCTGCTGCACCAATCCCGCCAGCGCCACCGCGAACAGCAGCACCCAGACGCCGTGCAGCACCGTCGCCGCCCTGGACTGCGCACCCGCCTGCGCGTTGGTGATACTGCGCACGATCACCGCCGCCACCGGCAGGCCGCCGAGCAGGCCGGACACCATGTTGGCCGAGCCCTGCCCGATCAGTTCGCGATCGAGATCGGTCGAGGTGCCCGGGCGCATCTTGTCCACCGCGACGGCCGAGAGCAGCGTCTCCACGCTGCCGATGAGCGCGACGGTCACCACGGTGATCGCGATCGCGGTCCAGCTGCCCGAGGGCAGCGCAGGCAGGCCGATCGAGTCGAACAGCGAGCCGTTCAGCACCAGCCGTTCGACGTGGGTCGGCAGCACCAGCGACAGCAGCGTCGCGATCACCACGGCGACCAAAGGCCCTGGCACCACCCGAATCCGGCGCGGCACGAACTTCCAGGCGATCAGGATGACGATCACCACCACACCGATCAGCAGGTCGCCGCGATGCACCGACATCAGCTGATGCGGCAGCTGAACGAGACTGGCGAACGACGAGCTCAGCGACGTGCCGCCGAGCAGCACATGCACCTGCTGCAGCGCGATGATCACACCGATCCCGGCCAGCATCGCGTGCACCACCACCGGCGCGATCGCCAACGCACCGCGCGCGATCCGGCTCAGCCCGAACAGGATCTGCAAGGCCCCCGCCCCGACGGTGATGAAACACGTCGCGGCCCAGCCGAATTGGTGCACGCTCGCGGCGACGACCACGGTGAGGCTGGCGGTCGGCCCGGTCACCTGCACCGCCGAACCGCCGACCAGCCCCGCGACCACCCCGCCGACCACCGCCGCGATCAGTCCGGCGGCGACGGGTGCGCCGGAGGCGACCGCGACGCCGAGGGAAAGCGGTAGCGCGACAAGGAAAACCACGATGGAGGCGGGTAGGTCGTGGCGCCCGATACCGGCCAGACGCTCCGGAAAAGCAAGGCGGCGCGACGACGTCCGTGGTGCGGAATCGGTGTCGGTGGACATATTTCTCCTTCGCCGGGCGGACGTAGACCGTCCCGGTTCATCGGTGGAACATGTACTGGCATCGAAAACGAGCGGCGGGCGTGACTCAGCCGCTCGAGAGCGGCGACCCGGTTGACGCGAAGGTCTGGCTAATAGTAAAGACTTCGCAAAGCGTATGGAAAGTTTTCAGGTGGAATCGGCCTTATCGTCACCGAATTGTGATCCAGATCACTGCCCCACCTCCCAGGCCAGTCTGCATAGATCGAGATGCGGCGAGGAACGCAGTTGCTCGATCGCCGCAGTTCGCTCGGGCGAGCGGGAACTGCCGTTGAGGATGCCTGCGGCCAGCACGCCCGCGGTCAGGTCACCGCGCGCGATCAGCGCCTCGACCGCGGGCAGCCGCCGTTCGATCGGTTCGTTCCAGGCGAAATGCATCTTGAAGGTCGAGATGACCCAGGCGGCCGCTACCGGGGTGAGCCGATCGGCCAGCATGCTCAGCTCACGCACCCACACCTGCGGGTCGAAGTCTCCGGTCGGCAGCCGGTAGATCACCATTCCCGCCGCGCCGAGCAGATGTTTCGGATGCTCGAACAGCAACTCCGCGGCCGCCCGCGCCCGGTCCTGCTCCCATTCCTCGTTGTACATGGAGGCGTTGAGCGCGCTGGCCACCTCGCGCGCCCTGACATGGTTTTCCGCGTCGAGCAGGCGGCGCAGCACCGTCAGCGCCTCCGCGCGGATCACACCGCTACGGACCAGCGAGAGGAACACCGTCATGTCGGTGTCACCGCCGGTGACAGCTCGCTCGATGATCGCATCGGTGCCACCCCGATACCAGGGCACCCAGATCGCGAACGCCTTCGCGGCCCGGAACTGGACGCCCGGCCCTTCCGCCGCCGTCAGGAGGCCACGCACCAGATCGGCAAGTGCCGCACGATGATCGGGTGCGTACTCCTCGGGTATCGCCTGCAGCAGGGTCCTGATCATCAACTCCGACGCGTATCGACCCGGCACTTCGGCGAGCGCCGCGCGAGCGCGTTCATCCTCGGGCAGCCGCTGCAACGCGAGGGCCACCGCGATGCGCACATCCGGATGGAGTTCCGGCTCGGCCCAGGCGCGCAGCAGCAGGTCGGCCGCACCGGGCACGCGCTGGGCGACCAGCTGGCGGGCGGCCAGCTTCCGCGCGCCCACCCTGCCCTCGAAGAGGGCCTGTGCCAAGGCATCGCGCAGCCGCGACGGTGCGCTGACCCGGCACAGCTTTGCCGCCGTGGCGAGCGCCATCGGGCCCGGAATCCGCAACAGCAGCTGAGGCAGGACTTCCGGGTACCCGCCGCACGCCTCGATCGCCGCTTCGGCGATCACCGGTTCACCACCGAGCGCGTGTTCGATCAACTTGGCGTGCAAGGGAATCCGTCCCAGGCCACGCAACACGCGGATACGATCCTCGACCGGGGCATCCCGGTCGTCGACGATCGCCGCCAGTGTCGCGCCGAGGGTGTCGCGCTGACGATCCGTCCATCGTCCGGGCATACCCGGCTCGATATCGTGCTCCACCAGTACTTCTCGCGGATCGGCGGGGAGCAGATCGGTGCGCCGGGTGGCGACGTTGTGCCAGACCGGCGCGAAACGAATCGCGCGGGGATCGTCGGCCAGCAAGGCCGCGACCTGAGTGTCCTTGTCCCGAATGCGGCGCAGCATCAGTTCGGCCGCCTCGCCTGCCACCTCGTCCGGACCGTCCAGCACGGCCTGCCGCAGGTCTTGCCGTAGTTCTGGCAGCGCGCGCAACCGGGTGCCGAGAGATCGAGCCAGGGCGACCGTCAGCTCGTGATCCCGGGGACGCGTCAGCATCGCGAGCAGTTCGTGTTCCTGACCTCGGCGCAGCACCCGGCCGAGCGTGGGTCGGCTCGATACTCGAGCCGACAGTCGGCGATGCCGGCGGTCGACCGCGCCGGAGCCGGAGCGGGTCAGCGCTGCGGCACCGAAGCGGTCGATCAGCCGGGCGTAGCTCCGCAGCGCCCAACTGGTAAGGGCCGGTTCGGTATTCAAAGCGCGGTCGGCCAGCTTGCGCACGGCCTCCCGCGTGCGTTCCGAGGTGTCACGAGCATGGATGGCGGCATCGGCCAGCCGGTCGAGGTGTTCGGCCCAGCGTGGGTCGAGGTGTAGTCCGGCAAGGCTTTCCAGGAAGGCGGCGCGAGAAGGGTCGCGCTCGTTGCGAATTCGGTCGACTAGTTCGCCGAGCACAGCCGCGGCCTTTACGCGGTCGCCGCTGCGCTGCGCGGCACCGAGCAGGAGCGTGCGCGCGATGTCGCGGCGACGTGGGTCGCCCGTGAAAGCCGCGGCCCGCAGTTCGGGTTCGGCCTCCTCGAACGGGAGGAACGCGGTGATCCGCAGGATGATCTTCGGGTCGTCCAGGTGCGCTCGCGACGAATGCCAGACCGAGGTGTGCCATTCGCGCAGCCGCCTGGCCTCGCTGACTGCCAGCTCACGCGGGAGCAAGTGCAGCAGATGCAGTGCGGCGATCTCACCGTGTTCCATCCGGGCGTAGATCGCGCCGCGCCGCGGTATCGGCAGCGCCCGGAGCACGTCCGCCTGACTGCGGGTCGAGACCAACGTCAGCAGTTGGTCGTCGGAGAACTGGGCGCAGCGTTTGAGCAGTGCGGATTTCGACTCGTACGACATCCACCGTTGCTTGGGCAGCAGGCGCGCGGTGCGGTGCAGGTCGGCGCGGAACAGCGGGCCGAGGACGTTGCCGGGCAGGCATTCGGCCCAGCGTCCGAGGTCGTGCCGTTCGAACAGATCGAGGACGAGCGCGGGTTCTACCCGCGCGGCTTCTCGCAACGCGACGGCCCGCCGCAGCGCGAGTCGTCGCGAATGCGCGAATTGATCATCGAGGCAACGCAATACGAGCTGCGGGTGCCGCCGGGTCAAGGTTTTCCACGCGGTGACGGCGTGGGCGAGCGATGGCAGCCACTCGGCGACGATCGGCGGCGAGCACGCCGCGAGCAGCAGGCATGCTTCCTTCGCACCCCAGCGCTCGTTGACCTCGGGCAGCAGCGCGTCGGCGAGCTCGGTCCGGCGAGCATGTACGATGCTGCGGTACACCGCGATCCGCAGTTCGGTCGACGCCTCGTGCAGTGCGGGCGGGATTGCTTCATCGGGGATGGGCAAGGTGCGCACGGCACGCAATGCCGCCCGGCGCAGTTCGGGATCGGGCCCGGCGAGGACTCGGGCGATGTAGGTCAGGTCGCGCGCCGCCATCGCCACATGCAGCGCGATACGACGCCCATAGCGACCTTGTCCGGCCATATCGGTGAGGAATGCGGCGAAGCCGCGATGTTCGGCGTGTACACGAGCGTGCTGCGCCAGCGCATGCATGCGCTGCGAATACGGCAGGGACTCAACATGATTCAACAGAACGGCGGCCGGTTCGAGGACCGGCGAGGGGCTCAACAGCCCGGGCGCGGGACGCCCTTTCCACTTGTCATGCGCACAGTATGCACGAACGGCGAATCCGCCGACAACCCGCTCACTTCAGGTACCAGGTGATCAGCCGTTCGACGAGACCTAGATCGCAGACCGCGTCCGGGACCTGAATGGCCGATTCCAGGTTGCGGCGGTCGAATTCGATGCGTTCGAGGAGGTATTTTCCGGTGTACGCCATGCGGGTGGCCACTGCTCTGTCGAGGACTGTGAGGGTGCCGTCGTCCCAATTTTCCGGGGTGACCGGGCGCAGCGTCAGGCCGACGCCGGTGCCGATCATTTCGATCGTTTTCGCAGCGGGGACGCCGACTCGGTCGGTCAGATTGACGATCCGCGGTAGGTCGTCGACCTCGGACAGGGCTAGCAGCCATTCCACGGTAATGTCGATGGGGACGAGGTTTAGTGTCGCGTCACCGCCTATTTGGACCGCGGCATCGCCGCCGGGGAAGCGTTGCGCTACCCGCCGCATATTCGACATGAAGTTGTAAATGCCGAAATCCGAGGTGGTGTGGGCGGTTTTGGATGACCCGACGACCTGCCCGAGCCGGAATACCGCGCCGGTGACACCGTACTCCTGCACGAAATCGCGGAAAACCAGTTCACCGCCGCGTTTGGTCGCCTCGTACACCGTCCGGAACCGGGTGTCGTCGGTGACCGGCAGCCAGTTCTCCTCGGTGGGGGTATCCGAGACCCCGCCGACGTAGGCGGTGCTGATCAGAAAGAATCGAGAACCCGGCTGGGAGTGTTTGACGAACAGCTGCAGTGCCCGCTCGGTTCCCTTGGTATTCACGTCCTGGAGTAGGGCAGGCCGGTTCGGCGAGAGGTCGACCGCGGCAGCGAAATGCCAGAAATCGCAAGGTTCCGCGAAGATCGTGGCCGCTTCGACGTCATCGATGCCCAGGTACTCCTGGGTCAATTCGCAGTCATAGGTCTCGAGGTTCGTGCGGTCGGGTGGCGTCTCCCCGTCGTTGACAGTGGCCGAGTCGAGGGCCTCGGGAACTCGGATTCGCGCCCCTCGGGCAAGGGCTTTCACCCGGATGCCACGCTTGAGCATCTCGCAGATCGTATTACTGGCGACGTATCCGTTCGCGCCGTCGACGACGGCAACTCGCGAGCCCATCAGAGGCTCCACGCAGTGCTGTCGAAGCGGCGATTAATCGTGCCGGCCAACTGCCGCAGAGGAACACCGGGATCCGCCGAAGCCTCGAGGCATAAATCGATGATCGTCGCGCACATGGCGGCGGCCAGTTCGTCGTTCCATAACCGCTGTGCCGCATTGAAAGTCATCGCCATCGCCTCCTGGGTTGCCTTGATCGTGAGCAGGCCGTCGATCGGGAGCACATTCCCCACCGACGTCCGGTGCAGTGCGTAATCCGCTGCCACGCAATCGGGTCCGAACAGTGCCGCACCGACCTCGGTCTTCGGGACATTCAGCATCTGCACCGGAAAAAGCGCGCTGTTCGGATCGATCATCGCGACGGACAGTTCCGGACAGACCTCGAGCACCTCGATGAACGGATACCACTGGAATTGGTAGGCCTTCAGACAGCTCTGCTTGAACGATGCGACGAGATCGGCGAACGCCATGTCCGGCGACCACCGGAACTCGAGCATGAAGGGGTTGAAAAGCATGGCCACCGACTGGTGGAACCGCGGATCCCGCCGCCCGTGACTGAAGGTGGGCATCAGGTACGCGTCGCAATTACCGAGGTGGCCCAACGTGAGGCCGTAAGCCGCGGCGATCACCATGAACGGCGTCACCCGGAGCTTGCCGGACAGCGCGCGGACCGCGGCGATTTCCGGTGGCGTCAAGCCACGATCACCACGGGAGGTGATCGCCTGATGATCCTGCGCCTCGACTGCTCCGGATATCTGCAATATCTCCAGGGAGCCAATGTATTCCGGCCAAAAAGCGCGGGCCGCGTCCGCCTCTGGTGTTTCCAGTGCGGCCAGCTCGTCGAGGACGATCTGCCGATAGTTCACCTCGGGTGGCGTGGGTTTCGGCTCGAGCCCGGCGGCCGCGCGATAGCACCGCCCGATATCGCGCTTCAGCACCTCCAGCGACCAGGCGTCGGACACGCTGTGGTGCACCGTCACCTGGAGCAGCCGCCGCTCCGCCGCGGCGTTCTCCAGCAGCAGCACCCGCAGCAGCGGCGGATGCGCGAGGTCGAACGGCGCGTTGTTGTATTCGACCAGCACCCTGTCGATTTCAGGCTCGTCCCAGGTCCGCGCGGCGGTAGGTGTCACGGTCAGCTCGGGTTCGGCGGCGGAACCGATGACCTGCTCGGCCATCCCCCTGCCGCGGACCACGGCGGTGCGCAGCGCCTCATGTCGCTCGACACACTGGGTGATGGCGTCGAACAACCGATTCCGATCGAGCGGCCCATCGATCGCCAGCCGGAACGAGATATTGAACGCCTCCGCCGCGCCGCCGGGCCGGATCGACTCCAGGAAATCCAGCAGATGCTGCCCCGGCGTCAAGGGCAGCCTGATCTCCCCCGGCAGGCTCACCATCGCGAACCTTGATGCAGGAAGTCATGTGCCGCAACGGCATACGTCAACGCGTACCGCTTCAAGTCACGCACCGCCACCCACTCGTCGGCCATGTGCGCGATCCACTTTCCGCCCGGCCCGTACACCACACTCGGGACTCCGCCGAAATGCGTCAGGATGGTGCCGTCGGTCGTGCCGGGCACGCCGCCGAGGCTGGGCCGGACACCGTTGACGACCTCGTGCGCTCGGACCAGCGCGGTGACAAGTGGTGTGTCCGAGCCTGTTTCGACCCACGGTCGATCATCGATCACCGTGACCGCCGAGCCGATCGCACAGTCGCGCGCCGCGGTATCGACGCACTCGCCGATCCGCTTCAGCAACGTCTCGTGGTCCACGCCGGGGACGGTCCGCACATCCAGGTAGAGCGCGCTCGTCCCGGTGATCGTGTTCATCTGGTCCGCGGTCCCCGCCCGCACCACCGTGGGCGTGATCGAGGGAGCGCCGAGCGGCGGCCGGTTGCCCACCTCCTGGATCAACGTGCTTTCGAGTGTTTCCAGGCCGAGCAGCACCCGGGCCATGGCGGGCAACGTGTTCCGGCCCTGCCACGGCATCGCGCCGTGACTCATCACGCCCGTGAAATCCACGCGGAGCCGGATCGCGCCCTTCGAGATCGGGCACACCTCATCGCCTTCGGGCTCACAGCAGATCACTCCGTCGACGTCCTGGACGAATCCGTTGGCCACCGCCGTCTTGGCCCCCGTCATCATCCCCTCCTCGTCGGCCAGCAGGAGCAGCCGAACCCGGCCGGGGAACGGGCCGGCCAGCTGCAATGCCCTTGTCCCGTACAGCATTGCCGCGACGCCCGATTTCATGTCGGCGGAACCACGTCCGTAGAGCTTCCCGTCGCGGATCTCACCGCCGTAGGGGTCGACGGTCCACTGGTCGAGCTCGCCTTCGGCCACCACGTCCAGATGCCCCTCGAAGGCCAGCGTCGGGCCGTCCCCACCGCCGCCGGTCAGGGTCACCACGATATTCGGGCGGCCACCGGCGTCGAAAAGCTCGGCGCGCCAGCCCCAGTCGCTGATCTTGCCGAGCAGGAAATCGGCGACGGCGCGCTCGCCTCTGCCCTCCTCGTGCAGCGTGTGGGTCCGCACGAGCTGCTGGGTGAACTCGATGAGTTCCCGCTCGTCTATTCCGGCATCCAGCGAAGAGATGTCCACTGTGTGACCCCCAGGCGTCAAGTCTGTCCATGCTACGACGCCCGCTGGTGTCCCGTGCTATATCGCGCCGCTTCGTTCCGCCCTGATCCACGACATGGCCTGCCGGAGTCCGCGCACCTCGCCGTCCGCCGTCACGACGCTCGTCCCGAAGGTGTCGCCGTCGTCAATCTGCCCGAGTGCCAACAACTGTCGCCGGATTTCGACCGCTTCGGCCGCCCCGGCGCCGCCGTCGTCGAGCCATTCGTCCAGCGGCCGGAAACTGGTGGTGCGGTGGCCTTCGATCACGTCCAAGGCGTTGGCGCGCAACAGTTCGATGATCTGGCTCTCGGAGAGCGTGGTGGCGTGCCCCGGGTCTCTGACCCGCTGGATCGCCTCGAGCCGGTCGTGCGCCGCACCGGACAGCCCGGTCACATTGTCCGCGACGATGACCTGCCCGCCCGGTCGCACCACCCGCGCCATTTCGGCGACGACGATGTCCGGGCGTTGAACGTGGTGCAGCGCCCGCGTGCACATGACGAGATCGAATGTGCCGTCCGGGAAAGGCAGCTCCTCGATCAGGGCGACGACCAGATTCGCCTGGCCCCCACCGTCATTGGCGCGCGCCTGCCGCAGCATCTCGACCGACGAGTCGACGCCGACGATCGTCGCGCGCACAGCGACTTTCGCCGCGACGGCGGCCGCGGCACCGGTTCCGGTGGCCACGTCGAGGACCCGCTCGAAAGCCAGCGGGCGGAGCATCTCGGCCAGCAGTTCCCCGTCGAGGCGGCGCGCCTGTCCGCTCGCATATGACTGCGCAATCGTCCCGAACCTCAACTGGTTTCGGGACACCTGCGCGCGGTAGCCATCAGTCATCTGTCACACCTTCGGCGCCGTGCGTGTTGCGGTGACCCCGAGAGCCGGGGCGACGACGAACTCTGATATTCGCCGATATTCACCGGGCCTACGGTACCGTGTATTCACGCAAAACACCGCGTCCGAGCTCCGGGGGGAGATCATCGGGACCGCCCTGTTTCGTGGGCCGGTATGCCGGCCGACGCAGGGTTGCCCGACGTGCTGCCGGCGTCCGTATCGAGGTGCCATGCGGTAGTCACTGGGATCTCGATGGAGGCAGGTGGTCGATGGATGCCGCCGAAGTTCGGCGCAGCACCGTGCTGCTGGACTCGCCTCGCACGATGGTCGGGGTGCAGGCCGCCGAGGTCGCCACCGAGGTGGTGACCGCCGCGGCCGGGACGACGGCCCCGCGGGTAATCGTCATCGCGGGTAGTGGTTTCGCGGTCCGCAGCTGGTCCGAACCGCTGCTGGCGGCACTGCGGGCGTTTCCGCTGCGCCTGGTCGTCCAATCGGGTTTGCCGACACCGGAATCCGTGGCGGAGCTGGCTCGCCAGGTGCGGGCGCATCGCGCCGACGTGGTCGTCACGGTGGGCGGTGGCAGCGTCATGGATGCGGGCAAAGCCGCTGCGGCGCTGTCGATCACACGTGATCCCAGCCCCGAGTCGGTGGTGCGGGCCTGCGCAGAAGAAGCGCACGCCGCAGGCGTGCCACCGGTCATCGCGCTACCGACGACGCCGGGAACGGGAGCCGAGGCGACACCGTTCGCCACCATCTGGCACCGGGATCAGGGCCGCAAGCTCTCCCTGCGCGGGTCCGCCCTGCTGCCCGTGACGGCCGTGCTCGACCCCGATCTCCTGATCGGCCTCCCCGAAGCACATTTCGTCAGCTGCCTGCTGGACACCCTCGCGCAGGGCCTGGAGGGCGCGTGGTCGATCCGCGCCGACGAGCAATCCGAATGGCTGGGCGCCACCGCCTGGGCCCTGTCGGCCGAGCTGCTCGACCGGCCAACGGATGACCTGGGCTCGACCGAACGCCACGCCGCGCTGCTCGCCGGACACCTCGCCGGACGCGCGATCGCCATCGCGGGAACCACTGTGTGCCATGCGATGTCGTACTCGTTGACCTTGCGCCACGGACTCGGCCACGGCCACGCGTGCGGACTCACGCTGGGTTCGGTGCTGCGGTACAACGCACTCGTCGACGACGACTGCACCGACCCGCGCGGCGCCCCGCGCGTGCGCGGCGCCATCACCCGGGTGGTGCGTGCGGCGGGCACGGACAGCGTCGAGGCGCTGGCCCGCAAGATCGAGCAGCTGGCACGCTCACCAGCGCTGCCACCGGCCCCCGACATTCGCCACGACGCAACCCGGATCGCCACCGAAGCACTCGCTTACGATCGCGCGGGCAACAACCCCCGCCGCGTGGATGTGGCGGCCCTGACGCGCCTGCTGGCCGGGACTGCGGAGAGGGATTATGCGCGTTGACAATTACAAGGTCATGCACTGGCTCAACACCAGGAAGGTGACCACCGGACAGGTAGCCGAAACCGTCGGCATCGACCACGCCCACCTGGAGAAGTTGCTGGCAGGCGCCGACGATTGGCCCGACGAGATCGCCGATGCGCTGGCTCGCGCGCTGCAGATCACGCCCGAACAGCTGATCGCCAGCGGCCGCGCCGAGCTGACCGTGCTGGTCCGCACCGCGCAGGAACTGCGCGACACCCGGCGGCCCATTCAGCGCGACGGCATTCATTTCTACAACTACTACACAATGGCGGCGCCGCAAGGTGCGGTCGCGCCGGTCATTCTCGACATTCTGTGTCCCGCCGACCGCGTGCCCGCCCTGAACAATGGGCATCTGGAACCGGCGATCACCATCAATCTCGGTCCCGGCGATATTCACGGGCGATGGGGCGCGGAGCTCACCGAGGCGACCTGGCAGGTGATCCATGCCAACGCCGAGGCCGACGAGTGGATCGTCGGCGACTCCTACGTCGAGCCGTCCTACTGCCCGCACAGCTACTCGCTGGCCTCCGACGTTCCGGCCCGAATCGTCTCCTACACAGGCCAATCCGCACTCGCCGGGCTCATGGAGGACGTCAACGACTGGTCCGATCCCGCCGCAAACGCGATGCTCGGCTGGCTCGACGAAACCCTGACACCGCAGAAGGTGGCCACCCTGCTGCTCGCCCGGCGCGGGCACACCATCGAGTCGGCCGCGACAAAGCTGGGCGTGCTCGAAACCGATCTGGTCGCGGCCCTCGACGAGGGCACAGCCGAGTTGTTGCGCGCGCTCGGGACAACGCTCGGGTTCGACTACCGGCTGCTGATCCGGCCCGCGAGCAGGCACGACGCGGTGGGCAAGACATTCAAGGACATCGAAGAGTGTCGCGCGGAGACACGAAACTTCCAGGGCTATCAGGTCACATCGATGGCTTCCGCCCCGCACTTGCCCGACCTCACCGGACTCTTCCTGCGCGTGGCCGGTGACAGCGGCACGAGCCTGTCCGAACCAGCCGAGTCGCATTACCTCGTGACCGCCGGATCGCCGACGCTGCACTGGACCGGTGCCGACGGGCGCGAAGAACACGCCGAGTTGGCGGTCGACGCGTCGGCCTGGGTGGCCCCCTTCGTGTCCCATCGATGGTCCGGCGACGGTGCGCTGATCAAGCTGGGTTCCGGACGACATCTCGGTTACCTCGACCTGTACGAGCTGACCAATACCTATGCCGCGGTGTCCACTTTGCGGCGCGGCCGCCGGGACAACCGCGGCTGGGGTTACGACTCTTGAGATCCACTTCGCGTCACCAGGGGAGCAAAGATTGCGTGTCGTCTATACCGATCCTGCCTGGGCCCTTGATGATTCGGGCCGACCGGATCTCGAACGGGCCGACATCGAACGAGCGGTCTTCGGCAACGAGATCGACCTGCGTTTAGGGCTGTTCGACAGTCGATACCTGGTGACGGGCCGGGACTTTCACGATCACGTGCGCGGCGCCGACGCCCTGGTGATCTACCGCTGCCAGGTCACCCCGGAGCTCCTAGAGGCGGTCGGGCCGAACTGCCGGGTCATCGCCCGCAGCGGAGTCGGCATCGACAACCTGAACGCCCCGCTGCTGGCCGGCACCGGCATCGTGTCGTTCAACGTCCCCGACTACTGCGTCGACGAGGTCAGCACGCACACCCTCGCCCTGCTGCTCGCGCTGGAACGCAGCGTCTGCACGCAGGACCGACTGGTCAAGTCCGGCCAGTGGAACATCCACGCGGGCGGCGTGCCGCGGCGGGTCGGGACGCGTACCGCAGGCATCATCGGGTTCGGCCGCATCGGCCGCGCGACCGCTCGAAAACTGCAGGCGTTCTACCCGAGGGTCATCGCCTTCGACCCGTACGTGTCGGCCGATCTCATGGCCGGATACGGCGTCACCGCCGCCACCGATCTGGCCGAATTATTCTCCGCCGCAGACGCAGTCGTGATCCACGCGGCCCTGACCGACGAGACCGACCGGCTCATCGACGCCACGGCACTGGCCGACGTCCGGCCCGGCGCCTTCCTCGTCAACACCGCCCGAGGTCGGCTGGTCGACCCGGCCGCCGTGCTCACGGCACTCGACGCGGGCCGGCTCGGCGGTTTCGCCTCGGACGTGTTCACGCCCGAGGATCCCAACGACGATCCGACCGCGCGCAAGCTGCTGACCCGGGACGACGTGGTGGTGTCAGCACACCGCGCGTTTCTGTCGGTGGAATCCGAGCGCAGTTGCCGACGCCGGATCGCCGAGGGAGTCGCCAACGTTCTGGCCGGCGGGCCACCGCCCGCCGAAGGCCGAGTGACCTGATCCGAGAGGCAGTGCACGTGATAGAGAACTTCCCTGTTCAGACCGGATCACCGGCGGAGTTCGCGGCCGGTCTGCGGTTGCGCAAGCTGCTGGCCGAACCCGAGCCGTGCTACCTCATGGGGGCGCACGACGGCCTCAGCGCCCGCATCGCGGCGGAGGCCGGGTTCACCGGGGTATGGGCCTCCGGCCTGTGCATGTCGACCGCGCTGGGTGCCCGGGACAGCGACGAGGTGTCCTGGGGCGAACTGCTCGATCTCGCCGCGCGGGTGGTCGAGGGCGGCGGGGTGCCGGTGCTCGTCGACGCCGACACCGGCTACGGCAATTTCAATACCGCACGGCGGGTCGCCGCGCGGGCCCAGCAGATCGGCGCGGCGGGGATCTGTATGGAGGACAAGGTCTTTCCCAAGATGAACTCCTACTTCGGGGACAGCCATCCGCTGGCGCCGATCGGTGAGATGTGCACCAAGATCGCGGCCTGCCGGGACAAGGTGGACGCCGAGTTCGTGCTCGTCGCGCGGACCGAGGCGCTCATCGCGGGGGCCGGGATGCCCGAGGCGCTGCGGCGGGCCGAGGCGTATCGGCAAGCGGGGGCAGACGCCATCTTCATTCACTCGCGGCAACGAACCATCGACGAGATCGCCGAGTTCACCAGGGAATGGGATGCTCGACTGCCGTTGGTGATCGCGCCGACCACCTATCACACGGTCCCCAAGGCGACGTTCGCCGAGCTGGGCATCGGCGCGGTGATCTGGGCCAACCAGGCCATGCGGGCGGCGGTGGCGGCGATGCGGGAGGTGTGCCGGGCGCTACTCGCCGACGGGGCGACGGCGGTGGAGCCGAATATCGCCTCGCTGGCAGAAGTGTTCGCGCTCATGGGTTATCAGGACCTGGAGGTCGATGAGGCGCACTACGCGGCGTTGGCGAAGAAGTGGGTGGATTCGTGATCGACGCCGGCGAACTGCTCGGCGGGCTCGTCGGGCGGGGCGTGGCCGATGTTGTCGGCGTGCCTTGCTCGTACCTGACCCCGCTCATCAACCGGGTGGCGTCCGGGTCTGCCGCGCGGTATCTGCCGGTGACGCAGGAAGGTGAGGCGGTGGCGATCGCCGCGGGCAGCTGGCTGGCCGGCGCCACCGCGTGTGTCATCGCCCAGAATTCGGGCCTCGGCAACATGGTCAATCCGTTGACGTCGCTCAATTACCCTGGGCGCATTCCGGTTCCGTTGATCGTCAGCTGGCGCGGGGAGCCGGGACACCCGGACGAGCCGCAGCACGAGCTGATGGGGACGATCATGCCCGGGCTGCTGGATATCCTGCGGGTCGGTCACGCGGTGGTGCCCGATGAGGCCACTGAACTGGATGCGTGCCTGGATGCCGGTTGGGCCGAAATGAACCGGGAACAACAGCCTTTCGCGTTCATACTGCGTGATGGTGTGCTGAACTCGGAGCAATTGGCAGAGCCACCGCTGCCTGCTCCGGTGGTGGCGACGGTCAGCCGTTCGCGCAAGGACCGGGATGCGCCTGCCCGGATGGCGGCGCTGGAGTGCCTGCTCGGATCGCTCGTCGATTCGGCTGCCGTGGTGTCGACTACCGGTAAAACCAGTCGTGAGCTGTATGTACTGGCCGACCGGCCGCAGCATTTCTATCTGGTCGGTGCGATGGGATCGGCGAGTGCCGTTGGGCTCGGAGTAGCGCGGCACACTCCTCGACCCGTGGTCGTCATCGACGGGGACGGTGCGGCGCTCATGCGGCTGGGCACGCTGGCAACCGTCGGAGCGCACGGTGCGGCCAACCTGGTACATGTATTGCTGGACAACAGAGTTCACGACTCCACCGGTGGTCAGCTGAGCCTGGCCGGTCAGGTCGACTTCCCCGCCTTGGCGCGGGCTTGCGGATATGCCCGCGTGTACGACTGTGCCGACCTGGCCGAATTCGGCGACGCCGTCAAGGCCGCGCAGGTCGAGCACGGGCCGACATTCATCTATCTGATGATCCGACCGGGATCGATCGCGAAGCTGGGCCGCCCGTCGGTCGGTCCGTCGGAGGTGGCGAGGCGGTTCCGGGATTTCGTGAACACGAACCTCGAGGACGTGAATCATGTTTCGTGACGGCGCATTACAGCCCGCATTCGATCAACTCACCGTGCGTAACCCCTGGACCGGGGAGAGCGTCGGCGTGGTCGCGCGCGACACCGTTACTCAGCTGGACGAGGCGGTGCGGAGCCTGCGCGCGGCCTGGCGACCGCTGCGGGCGGACCGGCGGGCCGCGATCCTCAGTGCCACGGCCGATCTGATCCGGGCGCGATCCGGCGAGCTGGCCGAACTGATCTCTCGCGAGTCCGGCGTGTGTATTGCCGAGACACGCAAGGAGACCGAGCGGGCCGCCGCCAACCTCGTCGTCGCCGCGACCGAGACCGAGCGGCTGCGTGGCGAGAGCATCCCGGTGCCGGGCCAGGATCGGTTGGCGCTCACCCTCTTCGAGCCGATCGGGATCGTCGCGGCGATCACGCCGTTCAACCGGCCACTCAATCAGGTCGTCGTGAAGGTGGCGCCTGCCGTGGCCGCAGGCTGCGCGGTCGTGCTGAAACCCTCGGAGAAGACCCCGCTTACGGCCCTGGCCTTCGCCGAGATCCTGCTCGAGGCCGGGCTTCCGCCCGAAAACCTGGTTGTCACAACGGGTGAGCCCGGTGTCATCGGTTCCGCGCTCGCCAGTCATCCGGACGTCGACATGGTCACCTTCACCGGTTCGGCGAGTACCGGGCTGACGGTGTCGCGGGCGGCGGCGGGCAAGAAGGTCCTGCTGGAACTGGGCGGAAACGATCCGCTGATCGTGCTGCCCGATGCCGATCTCGGCCTCGCGGTGCAATTGGCGGGCCAGGGTGCCTTCGCTACCGCCGGACAGTCCTGTCGCGGGATCAAGCGGGTGATCGTCGTGGGTGACGTGGCCGACGAGCTCGTTGCCGGGCTGGTCGAGGAGGCTCGGCGCAAACGGGCGGGCGACCCGCTCGATCCGGCGACCGATGTCGGGCCGCTCATCAGCGAGGACGCGGCCGTCACCGTGGAACGACGGATCGCCGACGCGGTGGCCGCGAACGCGAAACTGCGGTACGGCGGGGATCGGCGCGGTTCGCTCATCACGCCCGCTGTGCTCGATCAGGTGCCCGCCGACGCCGAATTGGTGGTCGAGGAGACATTCGGTCCGGTGGCACCGGTCATCCGGGTCGCCGACACGGCGGAAGCGATCCGGGTCGCCAACGGGACCCGGTACGGGTTGCAGGCCGGCGTGATCACCGCCGACGTCGGCCAGTTCACCAAGATCGCCGAGGCGCTCCGGGTCGGCGCCGTAAACCTCAATGCGGGACCGCATTTCGATTCGCCGCACATCCCGTTCGGCGGCGTAAAGTCCAGCGGTATCGGCCGCGAGGGCATCCCCTATTCCATCCGGGAGATGAGCACCATCAAGACCGTCACGCTCCCCTACCCCCTACAGCAAGGTTAGGACGAACTGATGCCCGCCGAACCGGATGCCAATCCCAACTATCAGACGCTTTTTCGGCTCGAAGGAAAACGCGCCCTCGTGATCGGCGCGGGCAGCGGCATCGGGCGCGAATCGGCGCTCGCCCTCGGGGCGCTCGGCGCGGAGGTGGTGTGTGCCGACATCGACCTCGAGCGGGCCGAGGAGACCGCCAAGCTGGGCGGGCTTGCCACCGCCATCCAGCTGGATGTGCGGGATGCGGACGCCGTCGAAGCGGCCGCCGCCACGCTGCCGGAGCTGGACGTGCTCGTCTTCACCACCGGGCGCAACGTCCGCAAGCGGCTGCTCGATTACGCGGTGGACGAATTCGATTCCGTCGTCGACCTGAACCTGCGCGGCGCCTTCCACATTCTGCGGGCGTTCGGTAGGGGCATGGTCGCGCGCGGGGGTGGTTCGATTATCGGGATGTCCTCGATCCGGGCCATCACGGTGGAACCCGGGCAGGCCGTGTACGCGGCGACGAAAGCGGCGCTGCTCCAGCTGATTCGCGGGGCGGCCGCGGAGTTCGGTCCGGCCGGAGTCCGGGTGAACGCGGTGGCGCCCGGGGTGGTGCGTACCCCGCTGACCGACCCGATCTTCTCGGTGCCGGAGTGGCAGGAGGCGTACGCGTCGAAGAGTGCGCTCGGCCGGTGGGCGCAGCCGAGCGAAATCGCCGGGGCGGTCGCCTTTTTGGCGGCGGACGCGTCCAGCTTCGTCACCGGGACGATGCTGTACGTCGATGGCGGCTGGACCGCTATCGACGGCCGCTATGAGCCGCCGCGCTGAGCCTACGAATCGACAAGCAGTACCGCGTCTTTGACAAAGGTGCCCATGTCGGGCGCCTCGAACAAGAGGTTCATCGGGAGCTCGGTGGCGAATTCCGCACGCAGCGCGGACATCAGCTCACCGGCGAGTAGTGAGTCGCCGCCGAGTTCGTAGAAGTTCGCGGTCGGTTCGGTGTAGCCGGTGCCGCAGACGCGGCCGACGACCACCCATATTCGGTCCTGCATGCTCAGTCCTTTCGCCGCAGTTTGCCGGACGGGGTCCGGTGCACGTCGTCGACGATCTCGATAGCCCGTGGTGTCTGGGCTCTGGTCAGCTCCGCGCGGCAGCTGCGCCACAGTTCGTCCGAGACCTGTTCCGCGTCACTACCATTCAGGCTGACCTCGGCATACACGACCTCGCCGAGCGCGGGATCGGGCATGGCGTGGACGCGGACATCGCGGACGGCGGTGTTGCGTTCCAGGACTCGTTCGATGTCGCGCGGAAAGACCTTGACGCCACCGACGTTGATGGCGTCGTCCTTGCGTCCGACGAACGTCACGTAGCCTTCGGCATCCTGCCACGCGAGGTCGCCGACGCTGAAATGCCCCGCCGACTCCGCCAGTTTCGGACCGGTGCCGAGATACGTTGGCTGCCCGGCATTCTCGTCGGACATGAACAGCTCCCCGGTGGTACCGACCGGCACCTCCTGCCGGAACTCGTCCAAGATCCGAATCGAACAGTGGCTCGGGCGTCCGACGGAGCCGGGATGCGCCAGCCACTCGTCCCCGCGGATGCTGAGGACGCCGATCCGTTCGACGCTGCCGTATTCCTCGTACACCCTGGTCGGTTCGACCAGTTCCAGCCAGCGGCGTTTCACCGACTCCGGGCACCGCGCGGCGGTGTGCACGACCAGTCGGAGCGAGGCGAACCAGCTGCTGTCCATGCCGGACGCTTCGATGAGCGTGCCCAGCTGTGCGGGCACGGTCCGAAACACCTCCACCCGTTCGGATTTGAGCAGCTCCAGGAACAGCTTGGGCGACGCGTTACCCGGGATGATGATGCGGTGGCCCAGCGCGAGTCCGTGGTAGAGCGCGCCGAAACCCGCGTGGTAGAGCGGGAGTCCGACGATTTGGGTCTGGCCGTAGGCCATTCCCCGGTCGCGCTCCTTGCTACTGAGCGGTCCCGACTCGGGGTAGGCCCACGGACGGTTTCTGACGATGAGTTTGGGCACGCCGGTGGTGCCGCCGGACAACGACACCGATCTCGGCAGTCCATCTGTCGGGAGATTCGAATTCGGTTCTCCACGTTGATGATAGGAAATCAGGTCCAGATCGCTACCTTCGACCACCCAGCCGCGCGGATAGCGGTCGACGATGTCGCGCTTCGCCGCATCCGGCCATCGGTGGTCCACCGGGATCACCGCGACGCCTATCTCCCACAGCGCCAGCGTTGCCACGACGTGACCGATGCCCGGCGGAAGCGCCACCGCGGCAACGTCTCCCGAGCCGAGGCCGCTCTCGCGGTAGGCGTCGGCCCGCTCGTGCATGCTGGTCACGAGTGCGCGCCAAGTGATCTCATCGCTGGTGGCAGCGGTGAAGCCGCAGACTACTACGGCGCATTCCAGCGGCCGTTCCGCCGCCGACTTCGCGACGAGCTCACAGATCGAAACCTTGCCTGCCATGCCGCATCATCCGTTGCTGACGACGTATTCGTCGGCAATGCGCAAGGCATCATCCAACAACGCCATGCCTTCCCGGATCTCCGCTTCATCGATGATCAGCGGCGGGCACACCAGGATGAGGTTCCAGTGGGTGAGCAGGTACAGGCCGTTACGGAAGGCCTCGGCGGTCAGCCGCGTCATCGGTTCGGCGGCCGCACTGTCGGGGTTGAACGGCACGAGCGGCTCCTTGGTCGCGCGGTTGATGACCAGTTCGAGGCCCCAGAAACAGCCGCTGCCGCGGATATCGCCGATCGAGGGATGCCGGTCGGCCAGCTTGCGAAGTTCCGCCTCGATCAGCGGTCCCAGCCGGTCCGCGCGCTCGATGAGCCGTTCTTTGTGATAGACGCCCAACGCGGCGACCGCTGCCGCGCAGGCGACGGGGTGGGCGCTGTGGGTCAAGCCGTAGGGGAAGACCGAGTCCTGCAGCCAGCCGGACAGCCGGTCGCTGACGGCGACGGCCGCGAGGGGCAGATAACCGGCGGTCAACCCCTTGGCGCAGGTGATGATATCGGGGACGACGTCCCAGCGGTCGCAGGCGAACCAGCTTCCGGTGCGGCCGAATCCGGTCATCACCTCGTCGAAGATCAGCATGATGCCGTGTTCGGTGCACACCTCGCGGATCGCCCGCAGGTAACCGTCGGGCGGGACGATCACACCGTTGATGCCGGTGACCGGCTCGATGATCACCGCCGCCACATTCTCCGCGCCTTCGTACTGGAGCAGTTCCCTGAGATGCGGCGCGCCCGAGCACACCGGGCACGGCGTGGGATGGCCCGCCGGGCAACGGTAGGTGTACGGGTCGAGCATCCGTACTACGCCAGGCATTCCGGGTTCGCCGACCCACCGGCGCGGCTCACCGGTCAGCGTGAGCGCACCCGCCGTACTGCCGTGATACGAGCGGTAGCGCGCGATGACCTTGCTGCGGCCGGTGTAGGCCCGGGCCAGCCGGATCGCGGCCTCGTTGGCTTCAGTTCCGCTGCAGGCGAAGAAGAATGAGTTGAGGTCACCCGGCGTGACCTCGGCGAGGCGATCCGCCAACTCCTCGACCACCTCGATATCCCATGGGCGCCCAAGCGTCGCCGCGGTGGCCACCTGCTTCTGCACGGCCTCTTGGACCTCGGTGCGACTGTGTCCCAGGTTGGCGTTGACGAGTTGGGAGCCGAAGTCGAGGTAGGACCGTCCGGCGGCGTCGAAGAAGCGGCAGCCGTCGCCGCCGACGATTCTCGGTGGCGGTTCCACACCCTGCCGCGACCACGACTGGATAACCCGTCCGCTGGACTCTCCCATGTGAGACACCTCCGATTACCTTGGTACTGCTACGATTCCGGCCTCAGCGAATGGCGACGCGACGCTGGCTGCCCGGGTCGAAGGCGAACGTCGCGATGATCGATAGGACGCTCGCCCACCCGCTGAGCACGAGCAGGTTCGGCGCGATGCTCGCGAGGCCGCCGTGCTGCGCGAGCACACTTTTCATGCCGTCCACCGCCCAGTACTGCGGGGTCAGCGGGGCGAGCGGACGATTCCACGCGGGCATCAGCCGGACCGGCACCACCGCGCCGCCGACGGCACCCATGCCGAGAACGACCAGCTGGCAAAGGTTTTGCATGGCCGAGACGTTGCGGGTGAGCGAGATCAGCACCAGGCCGAGGGCGATGGCGGTCCAGGCGATGGTCAGGATGAGGACTACCAGGGCGAGTAGCGATCCGTTGATGCTGCCGCCGAACAGGATTCGCCCGGTGACGATCAGCAGCGCCATCTGCACGGTCGAGAGGATGAAGTAGGGGATCGCGAGCTGGATCGCCATCACTCCCCTGGACAGGCCGCTGGTTCGTACCAAACTCCATGCCCCGGAGGCGTGTTCGCGGTAGTGCGAGGTGCCCATGAACATCATGACGTAGAAGCCGAACATGATCGTGAAGCCGGGGACCGTCTGGTTCGCCCCCGCGCCGCCGGTGATTCCGGCGAAGGCGTCGCTGAGCAGGGCCTGCATCAGGAGCGGGGCGGCGAAGAGGAAGACGAACAGGGTGGGGTCCTGACGCCAGGTCGCCAGCTCTTTTCGGAGGAAAGCCCAGGTGATCGTCATAGCTGACGCTCAATGACCTGCAGGAACGCGTTTTCCAGGGAGATCGGAACCGCGCGCACATCCTTGATCGGGAGATTGCTCTCGTCGAGCAGCCGGACGATCGTGGGGAACAGGTCGGCTTGCGGCGTTCCGACCCGAACACGCCTGCCGTGCACCGTAATACCACTCTCAGGCAGTGCATCGCGCAGGAGAGCCGCCACGGCAACCGCCTCGTCGCTGACGATCTCGCAGTACGGGCTGGCATGTTCGGCGACAAAGCTTTTCACGTCGGCCGTGACCAGGATGGACCCGTCATCGAGCACACCGATTCTGTCGCAAAGGATTTCGGCCTCGTCCAGGTGGTGGGTCGTGTAGAGGATGGTCGAGCCTTCGCCGCGTAGTTCTCTGAGCAGGTGGTGGATGGCGTGACGAGAGTCGATGTCGACGCCGGTGCTCGGTTCATCCAGAACCATCAGCGGCGGCGAATGCACGATTCCCATGCCGATCGTCAGTCGGCGGCGCTCGCCGCCGGACAGGTGCGCGCCGCCGCGATTCGCGATCGAACCGAGCCCGAGACGCTCCATCACCTCGGCCGCGCTGCGCTGCGCGGTGGCGCGGGGCATCCCGCGCACCACCGCGGCGAAATGCAGGTTCTGCCATACCGTCATCGCCAGGTAGACCGTATTGTCTTGCGGGACATAGCCGATGCGGCGACGCAGCCGTCTGCCGTGCCTGCGCACGTCGGTGTCGAATACCTCCACCCGGCCCGCGGTCGGCTTCACCAGGCCACAAATGATGTCGAGAGCAGTCGATTTTCCCGCACCATTGCGGCCGAGAAGGCCGAAGATCTCGCCGCGCCCGATCGCTATGTCTACGTTGTTCAACGCGACTACAGAGCCGTACGTCTTGCGTAAGCCCGCAACTCGGACAACCGGTTCGTCGGCTACGTCCATGACGTGGCCTGGTGTCGCGTCACGATCGAACGGACCAGATCCCGATAGTGGACGGCTCGCCCGTAGCACTGGGTCATCAGGACCGCGCCCACGCCGCTGGGGATGTGGTGCACGAAGCTGGTGGCGGCGCGACCCAACCAGCCGACAGTCTGGGCGTGCGGGTCGAGCGCCTCCCAGGTCGGATCGCTGCTCGGTACGTGCAGACCGTAGGCGAAACCGTAGCCAGGACCCGGGATGTAGTCGGGGCCGCCACCGGCCAGCGGCCCGATCTGATCGAAGAAAAGGTGCCGAGTGATGGGGCCCAGAGCCGGAATGGCAAGTCGGCCGTCGTCGTCAGGAGCCAACGCGCACAACAGCTTTGCGAAGTCGATGGCGGTGGAATAGCCGCCCGACCCGGCCGACAGCCAGGCCGGTCGTTCCTGGTGCGTCACGAGTCCGGGCGGTGTGACGAACGGCTGCGCGACGCGGTCCAGATCCGCTGCCCGGACACTGAATCCGGTGTCGCGCAAGCCAAGTGGGCGGCAGACCCGCTGATCGACGATCTCGTCGAGTGGCCGGTTGTCGGCTACCTCGAGGATGCGGCCGAGGACATCCATGGCCATGCCGTACTCCCACACGGTCCCGGGATCGGCGGCGAGCGGCTGGCACGCCACTTTCCGCACGACTTCGTCCAAAGTCGGTAGCTCGGACCGATGGTCGTATTTCTGCAGCTCAGCCTGCTCGTAGTACGGTTTGATGTTCGCCGAGGTGTGATAGCCGCCGCCGATGCCCGCCGTCTGTCGCATCAGGTCCTCGACCAGCAGCGGTCGCCTCGGCGGTCGCAGTGCGCCTGCCTCCTCGACGCGGGTGTCGGTGAAGTACGGCAGCCACTCAGCGACCGGATCCGCCAATCGGAGCCGGCCTTCGGCCACCATCAGCAGCGTTGTCAGCGCGGTGAAGACCTTCGTCATCGAGTAGATGCGAAAAATGGCGTCGCCCGGCATCGGTCGCGAGCTGTCCGGATCGAGGGTGCCGACGGCCTGGAAGTCGATCAACGACCCGTGCTCCGTGATCGCGAGGACCGCGCCCGGTATCCGGCGCGCCGCGACATCGGCCGATACGGCCTCCAGCAGCTCCGTCATCATGTCCATAGTCGCCTCCCGCGCCCCCGGACGCCCCACTTATCTTCCAGGACGCCTATACCGCCACGTTGTCGATCAGGCGAGTACTTCCGACCCACATCGCCGCCACCAGCCGGTTGCCGGAGCCCGCCACGCGGACCGGGTCAAGCGTCTCGCCGTCGACCAGCTCCAGGTAGTCGATCCGCTGTACGCCGGCCTCCGTCAAGGCCGCACGCCCCTCGGCGAGCAGCGCGGCAACCGCCCCGGTGTCGGCGCGCAGCTTCGGCGCGAGCTCCGACAAGACCCGGAACAGCGACGCCGCGATCGGCCGCTCGGCCTCAGCAAGGTAGGCATTTCTCGATGAGAGCGCCAAACCGTCCGACTCCCGCACGGTCGACACAGCCCGCACCTTGAGCGGCAACCCCAGGTCGCGGACCACCGCCCGCAGCACCACCAATTGCTGAAAATCCTTCTCCCCCAAATACACCGCCGTCGGCGCGAGCAGAATCAGAATCTTCGACATCTCGGTGGTGACGCCGGCGAAGTGGGTCGGCCGCCCCTCGCCACACAGCACACCCGACAGCCGAGGCACCGCGACCGTCAACCCGAAACCGGGCGGGAACAGCTCATCCGCCGTCGGCAACCACGCGATGTCGGCCTCGACTTTCTCGCAGAGGGCCAGGTCCCGTACTTCGTCCCGCGGATAGGTGTCGAAGTCCTCGTCCGGCCCGAATTGCAGCGGATTCACGAAGATAGACGCCACCACCACGTCATCCCGCCCCTTCGCCGCACGGACCAGCGACAGGTGCCCCTCGTGCAGCGCACCCATCGTAGGCACATAGCCGATGCTTTTACCCTGCGCGCGAGGTTCCGCCAGGGCACGCTGTAGCTCCGCAGTACTTCTGACAATGATCATCGCGGCGCGTTCCTCAGCAGCACGGCTCGCGGCCGTGGACGTAGCCAGTCCCCCACGCTCGATACATCCGCCGATCCTAACAAGGAGTCCGGCCCCCATTCTCGAATTCGGCTCACTCCGAACGGTTTTCGGCAGAATCCGAGTCGCTCGCTCCCCATTTTCCCACGGAACCCGACACAAGCGATCCCCCCGACCGGGTGTGAAGTCGAGCGGATTGTTATTGGCCCGGTGTGCTCTCCAATGCTTCGAACACCATGGTCGACAAAACCTTCGCCGCCGTCCCGAGTTCCCGGTCCCGGGGCACCGCCAGGCTCATGCGCCAGGCGAGGTCGGTTCCGGTGAGGGCGAGGGACCGGACAGCCGGGTCCGCGCGGGCGAACGCCGCAGGCAGGATCGCGATGCCGAGCCCCTGACGCACGTAGTCGGCGACGACGCTGCCGTCACCGAGTTCGATGGAGACGTTCCTGGTCAGGTCCGCCGCGGCGAACGCGCGGTCGACCACAGCTCTGCTGCCGAAGCCTTGTTGAAGGTCCACGAATGTCTCGCCCTCCAGTTCTTCCAGTCGCACGGAACGTTTTTCGGCGAGCGGATGGGCGGACGGGACGAGCAGGCGCATCGGGAAGGAACGCAGTTCGGTGAGCCGGAGCTTACGGCCGAACGGGCCGGGCTCGGACAGGATCGCCACGTCCAGCTCCCCGGCGACGACGGCGGCGGCGAGCTCCCGGGAGCCGCCGGCCCGGTGACTCAAGCGCAGGCGTACCTCGGGGTGTTCCGCGTGCATCCGGCCGAGCACGGCGGGCAGGTCGAGCCAAGGCACCGAGGCCATCAACCCCAACCGGACTTCGCCGCCGACGGTGCCACGGACCGCGTCGATCGCATCGACCGTCTCGCGCACGCTGTCCAGGATCACCCGCGCCCGGGGAAGCAGGGCGACCCCGGCTTCGGTCAGTGCCACCTCGCGGGAGGTGCGTCGGAGAATCTCGGTGCGGAGTTCCCGTTCCAGCGTCTTGATGGCTGCGGAGACCGCGGACTGCACCACGTGCAGGCGCGCGGCCGCCCTGGTGAAACTGCGTTCCTCGGCGACGGCGACGAAGTACTCGAGATGCCTGAGCTCCATCGGTCAACTATCTCAAAAAGTGATAGTTGGCAGAAGAATCAATCGTTGGACGTGACTGCTCGCTGGCTCGAGGATGGAGTCGGCGGGGCCAGACCGACCGCCGCGATTCCTCGGAAAAGAGTGCGAAGCGATGACGACTGTGTCCCTCGACCAGCAGGAGAAGTCCGCCGAACAGCCGGACTCCCGCAGGCACAACACCGGCTTCTGGCTGGTGACCGCGGCCTTCTGCGCGGCCATGGCATTCTCGACGGTGCCGACGCCGCTCTATCCGCTCTACGCGCGACAACTCGGCCTGTCTCCGTTGACGCTCACCATCGTTTTCGCCGTCTACGGCGTCGGCGTCATCGTCAGTCTGTGCACCGTCGGGCACGTGTCGGATTGGATCGGCAGACGGCGGGTGCTCACCCTCGCGCTCGGCACGGAGGTGCTGGCCGCGGTGGTGTTCATCCTGCCGCCACAGCTGCCGCTGTTGATCGCCGGGCGGCTGATCACCGGGTTGGGGGTCGGCGCGATCACCGCGACGGCGACCGCGTACCTGCACGAGCTGCACGTGGTTGCCCGACCCCGGGACGGGGTGAAACGCTTCGAAATCGCCTCGCCCGCAGCGAATATCGGCGGACTCGGGGTGGGCGCGCTGGTGGCAGGCGTGCTCGCCGAATGGGCTCCGTGGCCGTTGCGGACCTCGTACTTGGCGTTCGCGGTGTTCATGATCCTGGTGATCGCGGTGCTGGCTCGGTTCGTGCCGGAAACTGTGTCCGTGCCGCGGTCGCTGCGACCGACCTACCGCCCGCAGCGGGTGTCCATCGTCGGAGCCAAGCTCGGCTGGGGTGTCGCGGCGGGCAGCACCTTCGCCGCGTTCGGAGCCTTCGGCTTGTTCGCTTCGCTCGCCCCGGTTTTCCTCGCCGGAACGCTGGGGCAGACTTCGCGCGTATTGGCCGGCGGCGTGGTGTTTTTGGTGTTTGCCAGCGCGCCCGTCGCCCAGCACCTGGCCATGGCGTTGCCAGTGCTGACCCGTCTCGTGACAGGGCTGATCGGTGCCGTCGCCGGGCTTGGCCTCCTGGTCGCCGCCATGCTGGCGGGCAATCTGCCGCTGTTCCTGGCAGCGGGCGTGGGGAGCGGAGCCGGAGCCGGCGTCCTGATCCAGTCCGCCGTCGCCCGCACCGTGCGCACCGCCGCCGCCGCGAACCGTGGCGAGGCAATAGCTGGACTATTCGTCCTCGGCAACGCCGGGTTGATCCTTCCGGTGGTCGGCATGGGCGTCGCGACCCAATTCGTCGACACCCGAATCGCGATGACCGGTTTCGCAGGTGTGCTCATCGCCCTGCTGGTCTGTCTCGCTGTTGGCACCCGCGGCATGCGCGACATCACGGCGCGATGACTTCACCGCAAGGGAACAAACACATGACAATCCACGTGACAGCGGGACTGCCCGGCGGCAGCTACCGGGTAGCCGACCTCGATCTCAGCCGAATGGGCTACGGCGCAATGCAACTCGCCGGACCCGCCGTGTTCGGGCCACTCAAGGATCGCGACGGCGCGATCGCCGTGCTGCGCGAAGCCGTCGAACTCGGCATCACCCACCTCGACACCGCCGACTTCTACGGTCCGCACATCACCAACGAGATCATCCGCGAAGCGCTGTGGCCATATCCGCAGTATCCGAGCAGATACTGGTTTCGCCTCCTCCGATAAGGAGGTCTCGACAGGCAACATCCGTCTGGGGACGAAGGTCGAGCTGGTTATCGAGTCCCGCCACGGTAACCACCGAGAAGAATGGGTCAAGGGAATGTTCTACTACAAAGCCGTATGTGAGGGCGACTTCGGAACCACTCCGCCGTTTACGATGTTTGTAACTATGGACAAATCAAAAGGCGCGCTGGTCTGGAATCAACGAATCCAAGCATGGCAATACGACCCTGCACGGGTGCGCGAATTCACCTCCGATGAGCGGAATTGGGATCGCTACGAAGTAGTCGATCGCGCGGCAGCCGAGGAATTCTCCCGCCGACTCGCAGTCGACGGTTCAGCGGTCAGCGAACTGCCGAGCGAAGAGTGGATCCAGTGGTTTTTCTCATGGGAAGGGGATCCGCCGGACCATGAAGACGTATCCTGGAACGACGATCAATACGTCCGGGATTTCAATGCCGCCAAAGACAAAGGCGAGTGACACGGTCTCGCTCCTTTACTCGACCGGCACTGGATGACGATGGAGTCGTCGACCTGGTCCGGAGGAGTTTCATGTCGAGTACGTCGTTCCACGGAAGTATCGAAACCGTCGACCCTCGGGTTCTACCTTATCGGAAACGCCTATTTCGCATACACTTACGTGTTTTGTGCGATCTTGGCGTGGCGATACGCGGCCTCTGCGCCGCGCTATCAAATTCTTGGTCTTGGTCTGGTCTCGGTGGGTCTTTTCGGCTCGGCGTTGCACTGGAAGGATCCCGATCGTGACCAGAGTCCCGATCACGGCGACGTGCTTCATTGTCGGCTGTGCCCGGAAGGCGATCGATAACACCGCGCTGGTTTCGGTAGTCGGTCACTCGACTGCGACGTAGAACCCTTTGTATCGGTATCAACGAGGAGCATCGTGTCCGAAGACAATGCCACTGCGACGCCAGTCGACTTCTGGTTCGATCCGCGGTGCCCCTGGGCGTGGGTCACCGCACGCTGGATGAAGGAGGTCGAGAAGGTCCGGCCGGTGGAAATCCGTTGGCGCGTCATGAGTTTGGCCGTGCTGAACGAAAACCGGCTCGACGAACTGCCCGAGCAATTCCGCAGATGGGACACCGTAGGGCGGTATCCGGTGCGGATCTGCGTCGCCGCCGAGCAGAAGTACGGCAGCAAGGTCCTTGGCCCGCTGTACACGGCCCTGGGTACCCGCATCCACAATCTGGGCCAGAAGCAGACTCGGGAAACCTTCGCGGCAGCCCTGGCCGACGCCGGCCTGTCCGAAGACCTCGCCGACGCCGCGTACTCCACCGACTACGACACCCTCATACGCACCTCCCACCACGAGGGAATCACTCTCGTCGGACAAGAAATCGGTACCCCGATCATCGCCGTTCCCGGCCCCGACGACACCCGCGTCGCCTTCTTCGGGCCAGTCGTCACCCCCGCCCCCAAAGGCGAGGCGGCCGCACGACTATGGGACGGGATCCTCCTGCTGGCCGGCACCCCAGGCTTCTTCGAACTGAAACGAAGCAGGGACACCGAACCGTCGTTCGATTGATGCCGAGCATGTCCCAGCGTCGATGACCTCTACTCCGGTGGCGACGCCAGACAACGCCCCTGAACAAATGCCGACATCTCTGACGTCCCTGCGCTTTTGGGTGCGATGGTCAACCGGCGGGCACCGCCGCGAACATCGGCCGCAGGAGCGCTGGGCTCATCGTTGAGCGGGACGGCGCCGGATTCCCGGTGTCGCCGTGGCGGCACCGGGAACGACGACGCTAGGCGATGAGCTGCTTGATGGCGTCGGGCAGATCATCAGAATCGTAGGAGAAGGTGTCACCGGGCACGGCCCCTTCGATCTGGGCAATCTTGTTCTGCAACAACGACATCTGTTCGGCGGTGAGGTCGCTGATCGGCGTCGACACGTCGACCCCGGCCGCGGTGGCGACATCGGTGGCGTAGGTGTCGGGATCGTTGCCGTCGGAGGCGGGCGCGTACCTGCGGAACGCGTCCTGCAGCGACAGATTCACGTAGGCCGGGCCCTGCAGGAACAGGCCGATAGCCATGAACCCGGTGTCGTAGTCGGGGAAGATCAGGAAGTTGTGCCAGTTGAACTTTCCCGGATACTGGCCGTAGTCGGGCCCGTTCGATGACCCGGTCAGATTGCCCGGGTTGTTGTTCAGCCAGGCGTAGCTGCCCGTGCCCCGGCGCAGGTGTGGTTGTCCGCGCAGGATGACGTCGTTGGCGTAGAAGACGTAGTTGTAGATCGCGGTGCCGTTGCCCTGATAGTCGGTCTGGTCGCTGGCGTTGCTGCCAGGGAACCATTCCGCGCGTGGGATTTTCTTGTTGGTCGAGACGTTACCGTTCCAATACCAGGCGTGGTCGCCGAATTCGACGGTCATGACCACCACCTCCTTATCTGTTGTGTGGCTGGTGATTTCGTTATGCGGCGGGATCGTCCTCGGGCGGCAGGTCGGGCAGCACGTCGGCGAGCAGAGCGATCGCCTGTACGCCCGGCCAGCCGATCGACACCGAATCGCCGCTACCAGTTGCCGAGACCCGCAGTGGGCCAACACGAGTGGTGTTCTGCTGGTTGTCCCAGGTGCCGATGACGCTGGCGTTCTTGGCGAGTACCAGGGCATAGGGCAGGACGGGTACCGCGCCACCGGAGCCCTTCCCGAGCAGCCGTCCCGCCTCGTAGCCGGGCAGATACCAGGCGGGATCGTTGAGCAGCACGTCGTCCCACCAGTTGGTGCCCGAAACCCGCCGAGTGAGATCGACGAGCAGGTAGTCGAACTGGATGATGACGTCGGACGTGGTCGTCGTGCTGTCGGTGCCGCCGGTCGGCTGGCCGACATCCCGGAGCACCGGTCCGTCGTCGTCGAAGTGCCCCCCGAATCCGGGCGGGATGATCGGCGGCCCACCGCCGGGGCGAAACATCAGCGCCATCGCGCTGTCGCCGCCGCCCCCGCTCGCGGCGGGTTCTGTCGTGTGGATCGCCCAACTGTCGCCCGCCACCAGCCCCTTGCTCGGCGCCGCTGTCGTTGTGCTGTGCGCTGCCGAACTCCAGCTCTGCCAGTACGGCACATCCGGCATCGGCCAGTCCGGCGGTTCACAGGTCAGCGGCTGGTCGACGTCGACCTGGCTCAGCAGCGACTTGTCACCGCTGAGTCGTTTCGAGAGCTGCTGTCCGGCAAGGCTGTTCGCGTCGACCGGCTGTGCGCCGGTGACAATTGCCGTATACCAGCTCGTCGCACTTTCGCCGCCGGGTGGCGGGGTGATGGCCGCCGTCGCCGGGGTCAGGATCAGCGTGGTGTCGAATCCGGCAAGCCACAGGCCGAGCCGCAGCGGGTTGAGTTTGCCGTTCTGAACGACCTTGTCGTCCAACGGAACTCCTTGAAAGAAGGCCATGGCCTTGTCCGGCGCGTTGGCGATGCCGTAGGCCGTGCCGAGGTCGGAGACCAGCAGCTGGCCGATCTCGTTGATGCTGTGGCCCATCAGCTGCTCGCCTTCGGCGGGGCGGCCGGAACGACGCGGACCAGCCAGCCGATGATCTGGGTGCCGTGCATGACGAGCGTGCCGCCGCTGCCCGAGCTCTGGTAGCTCCAGCTCTGATGGCCGTCGTCGTTCTGGAAGTACTGGCCGTTGGCGTTCCAGTCGTTGTGGTTGTAGGTGCCGCCGAGCCCGAAGATGCCGACCGAACCGCCGAAGCTGGTCGAATCCGAATGGCTACTGCCGCTCGACGACTGCGCGGCATCGGCGAAGTGGGTACCCGCGTCGCCCCAGTCGTTACAGGTGATGGTGAGGTTGCGGGCCACCAGCATCTGCACAACCAGCGACGGCATCCAGTTGCCGTTGTTGGCCAGGGTATTGGTGCCGTCGCTGATGTAGTTCTCCGGCTTGTCCTTGACCGACCATCCGCTGTTGATCCGGAAGATTTCCTCGAACAGCCACGGCCGCTGGACGTTCACCACGAAGTACTCGCCGGAGATCGCGGCACTCGACGAGTGGTCCCAGCGCCCGTCGCTCGATGACTGCGCGGCCGACTGCGAGTTGTAGTAGTCCGCACTCGTGCTGTCGACGCCGCCGGTCGCGCTGAACGGCCCCCAAACGAGGCCGACTCCACCGCCGTTCGACGATCCGGAGTCGTTGTAGTACGAGGTCGAGGAATCGCTGAACCCGCTGGCCGACGCGCTGTCGTAGCTGGAGTTGCTGACCGAGATCTGCATCGCGCCGAAACTGTCGTCGGTCACGTCGCACCAGGACGGCGGATCGAGGATGGTCAACGGGAATTTGCCGATCGGGAGCGACATTTCGCCGTAGGTGGACCAGCGGTCTTTGACACCGGCCACCGCGGCGTCGATGATGCTGGTGCCCTGCGAGTACAGGAAGTCGCTCGCCTCCGAATACGCCAACCCGGCATCGGTGTGATCGGCGCCGGCCACATCTATTTCCGCTTGATGGATCGCGTCGTCGTACGAGCCGCCGTCGACCGCCCAGGCCTGGCCGAGTGCCGGATCGGACATGGCTTTGTAGAATGCGTCCGCCTTGTTCCGCCGGGCGGTCCGCAACGCGATCATCGCATTGAGGTAGCCCTGGTAGCCCGGGGTGTACTTGCCGTAGATGCCGTTCACGTACAGCGCCTGCTTGGCCTGGTTGATCTTGTCCTGGACCTCTTTGGACGGCGGCGTCGGCATATCGCCGGTAATCGCCTGCTGCACGATCTTCCATGCGTCGGAGGCCTTGCCGAGTGATTTCGCCGCGAAGGACGAGCCGAGTGCGAGATGGTCGTCGACGAGTTCCGCGGTGGCCGCGGCGGCGGCATAGGATGCCTGCATTTTCGGATCCGGCACGCCCGGTTTGCCCGGTGTGGCACCGGTGCCCGGGTCGATGTGGCCAGAACTGTCCATCAGCGCATAGATGTCACCCTCCGGCGTCCACGGGTTCAAGTAGCGCCGCGGATCGACGGTGAGACCGGGCTTCTGATACAGAAACACCGTTCCCGGGTTGTTTTGCAGGGCTTCCGAAACCACCGAGCCCACCTGATCAATCGCGGACAGCAACGCTTTCTGCAGCGCGCCGAGTCCCTCGATATCTGCCATGACTTACCTCCCACGTGACGAGCCACCCCTGTCGGCGACTCGATGAATACGGTCGCCGTGGCTATCCACGCGGGCATCGGTATCCGTTTACGCGAGTATTTGCGCTGGTCCGCTGAGTGAAACAGGTAGAGGGGGCCGACTACTCGCACCCCGTCGCCTGGGGCCGCAGACCGTAAACACTTTGGTACTCAAGTACCAAACTGCCGCTGTTCCGCAGTGACGCTACCGGGGGAAGAGGATTTACGGCGTCGGCGAGCTCGTCATCAGACCCCGAAATCACGATTCCAAACGTGGCCGTAGCAACATACGGAGCCCGGCAGAGCGTTGCCTGACTCCGCCCTTTTTCGAACGGCAGACCGGTGTCCTCTCAAACGTCGGATAAACGACAAGAACATCCATGTGCGATTTACGCGCAGCTTCGTCGGACCGCGTGCCCAATCGTCGGCGAAGCGCGGTGCTGGTGCCCCTGTCCCCGATGACGACCAGGTCGGCGTTGGTTTCCGCGGCGACCGCGAGTAACGCCTTTACGGGCGGTCCTTCGACAGCGCGCCGCGCGACAGCGCCGACATGGAACTCTGCCACGCATTCTGCGGCCGTCCGAAGTATTTCATCCGCAGGCGCGGTGCCGCGAATCATATATGCGTCATTCTTCAGAATATCCGCTATCGCGTCGGCGTCACGCAGACGCGATTTTTCGTAAGAGCACACCAAAATCAGCTCTGCGCGGTTGACGGCAGCAATGCCAGCCGCCCGTCGCACCGCGATCTCCGATATGTCTGTCCCGTCGACATCGACGACGATGGTTCGATACGTGCTGTTCATGGATTCTCCTGGCAGCATGAGGAAGGCGAGGTCCGTAGCTCGGCAAGGCGTCGTCGCTCGAACCGGAGCTTCGGAAACTTCCCCTCAGCGTCCCCGCCCTCCCTCGCCGAGGCGCGCGTCTGTTCCAACCGGAGGAACACGCGGCCGACCGCTCGATCGACGGACAGCGAGACCAGGTATGCAGCGCAGCTGACGGGCTGTCGGTATGGAGCTGAGGAAGCTCACTTCGACATGGTCGCCCTCCTGGGCCGGTTGAAAATCGCCCGCCGGGCCGCCGCTGGAGTAGAGGCGGCTGCGCTGGTCGTAGCTGGCCTGTTGGCGGTAATAGTCAGATCCGAACCGCCCAAGAGCGCGACCTTCCGTCCTGAACTCGGTTGTGTAGCACTCACATTCAACTCCTAACCCGCCGCCTCGGGCTTTGGACCGTATTGATGTGACCCAGTTCAACGAAACGGATAGCAGGACTCTAGAACCACGTCGTCGTCAGCTCGTCCGCAGCCGCGGAGCCGAACGAGACCATCGCTGCGCCTTCGCCATGGACCTACATCTGCGAGAAAGGCACCTGTAAGAAGAAGCTCCTCGAGGACACCCTGGAGCCCGTCGTCATGGACGAGAAGACCCAGGTATTCGCAGACCTCCACAAGGCGGCCCGAGCCTGCCACCGGCCCCCAACGAGGCCTAGGTCGAAGCAAGCCCAGAAACAACAAAACACCGTCCAACGAACGGACGGTGTTTCGAATAAGCCTTCTATGGTGGTCCCAGCTGGTTTCGAACCAGCGACCTTCCGCGTGTGAGGCGGACGCTCTCCCGCTGAGCTATGGGACCTGAACTCGTGCCACATGGTGGCGGGCCGGAGGGCGGGGGGCGCCTTCCGAACGAGATGGAACATTAGCATGCGGCACCGGCGGTTCACCAAATCGCCACCCGGACAGGGGCGGAACGTGCTGGGCGGCAGTCCGTCTCGAGGAGAGGGTGCGGGGCCTGCGGGGCCCACTGATCGAGGCGGCGAATCCTCCCCAATCACACCGGCCACCTCCGCCACACTGGCAACCTCGCCGATTTCCCCCGTTCTACCAGCGGATTTGTAGCTTTCACCGGGCGTCCGCTAATGTTCTGTCTCGCACCACGGAGGCCACAACGGCCACCGAGATGCAGAAGGCGGATGTAGCGCAGTGGTAGCGCATCACCTTGCCAAGGTGAGGGTCGCGGGTTCGAATCCCGTCATCCGCTCGAAGAGGTAGGGCCAGGCAATAGTTTAGCCGTCCCCTTCGCACGGTGGAGTGGCCGAGTGGTGAGGCAACGGCCTGCAAAGCCGTGCACACGGGTTCGATTCCCGTCTCCACCTCGCGCGATTAGCTCAGCGGGAGAGCGCTTCCCTGACACGGAAGAGGTCACTGGTTCAATCCCAGTATCGCGCACCACCGTAGTACCAGGTCAGGCCCCCTTTCGAGGGGGCCTTTCTTGTTGTGTGGGCTATTCGTGCCCGATGCCTGCCCAGCGCCCGTCCACGAAGTCGCGGGCCGGCTGTGATCCCCGCCTCCCGACCCCACGGGAATCAATGTCAGGTTTGACAGTTTGCTGAATATATGCTGTGCATATCGGCAGGTGCTCCGATGCCGCGAATGTAGAGCGTGTGCTTCGAATATCCGATTGCTACGACATTGCTTTTGAGCGCAGATGCGGCAGGCCAACGGATGTCCAAACGCTGTGCTCTTGGGCTGGAGATCACGGAATCACCAAGCAGCACAACAAGTTAACCGGGCTCTGCGGTCGCGAGGCCGGTGCATCCGAGCAATGGAGGTCGAGATGTCCAGTAAGGCGCAGCGACGCGTCCGCAGGTTCGGCGTTGCCGCAGTGGCCGTCGTGGTGACGTTGGCCGGGTCGGCGATTGTCGCATCGAATCCGGCGGGTGCGGCGCCACCGCTGCCGCAGGTGGATGAGTTCTACCAGCCACCAGCCGGTTTCGAGGCCGCGGCGCCGGGCGCGATTCTGCGATCCCGGCCGATCGAGTTGGTGATGCCGTTGCCTGCGCAAGCTTGGCAACTGCTCTATCGCACCACCAACGTGTTCGAGCAGCCGGATGTCACCGTCACCACGGTGTTCCTGCCCAACAATGTCCGACCGGACCGGCCGTTGATGTCGCAGCAAATGTTCGAGGACGCCTCCGGTCCGCAATGCGTCCCGTCCTACGGGCTGCAGGCCGGTGCCCAGTCCTCGCTGGAGACCACGGGACAGACAACGGATCTGCTGATGATGCTGGCGAACGGCTGGGTGGTGTCGGTGCCCGACTTCGGCGGACGATCCGGCCACTTCCCGGTTGCCCGAGAGCCCGGTTACATGGCGCTGGATGGCATTCGCGCGGCCACGCAATTCGCTCCGCTCGGTCTCGGCCCCGAGACCCACATCGGTTTGTACGGGTATTCGGGCGGCGGGTTCGGGACGGGGTGGACGGCTGAGCTGCAACCCAGTTACGCACCCGAGCTCAACGTGACCGCCGCCGCGTACGGCGGCCCCGGAGCCGACATCAATGCGGCATTGTTCACCACGAACGGCGGGCCCTTCTCGGCCATCGTCGGTAGCGGCCTGTCCTCCTACTACACCACGTATCCCGAGGTCAAAGCGGCGATGCGACCGCACCTGACACCCGAGGGAGCGGCCGTGATGGAGCAGATCCCGACGCAATGCCTGTCTACGACGCTGGCCCAGCAGTTCCTCGCCGACTGGAAGCGGTATTTCGACATCCCGCTGGACCAGGTCCTGGCGTTGCCGCCGCTCGCCGAAGTGATCAACGAGGCCAGGTTGGGTACGCACGCGCCGTCTGCGCCGCTGTATGTCTTTCAAGCAGTGCAGGACGAGGTGATTCCGGTGGGGTCGACCGACCGGATGGTCGAAGATCTCTGCGCTCGTGGGGCTCGGGTCACCTACGTCCGTGAACAGCTGGCCGAGCACTTGAGCATGATTCCGTCGGCCACCCCGGCCGCATTCTCCTGGCTGAAGGAACGGCTCAACACCGATACTCCGGCACCGGCCGGATGCAGCAGCACTACCGTGCTGTCCCAATTCATCACCCCGAAGTAACCGGCAGTGCGCCGGGCCTTGCCGTTGCGGCCCGGCGCACCGCGGCGGGATCGGGGAGACTGGGTGGATGGCACCGCCCGAGTTGGCTGCGCGACCGCAGTGGCGATGGACCGGGAATTCGAACTTCCTGGTCGCCGCGCTTGTCGACGGCCGGTGGTGGGTGTTGCGGATGAACAGCTTTCCCGATCATGCGCTGTGGACGTTGTTCGTTGACGGTGTGCCGCGCTTCGATATCGATGACGTTCCGTCGACGTGGGGACAGCCGCTGGATCGGTCCGCTCCGACGTTGGCGTCCGGCATTGCCGAGAAGATATTGGCGCTCCTCGAGGGTTTCGTGGCGTACGGCAGTGAAGTCGGGCGGCCCTGCGACGATCCGTTCTGTTGCGGTTGAGGCACTAGAAGTCGAGGAAGCGGACGTCTTTGGCGTTGTGCGTGATGAACGTGCGGCGGGCTTCCACGTCCTCCCCCATCAGGATGCTGAAGAGTTCGTCGGCTGCGGCGGCGTCGTCCAGCGTTACTCGGCGCAGGACGCGGACGGAAGGGTCCATGGTGGTTTCCCAGAGTTCTTTGGGGTTCATTTCGCCGAGGCCCTTGTAGCGCTGGACGCCGTCGTCGCGGTTGATCTTCTTGCCTGCGGCCAGGCCCTCAGCCAGTAGGGCGTCGCGTTCGCGGTCGGAGTAGGCGAACTCCGGATCGCCGCGCTGCCACTTGAGCTTGTACAGCGGCGGCTGCGCGAGGTAGACGTGGCCTTGTTCGATGAGCGGGCGCATGAACCGGAACAGCAGCGTCAACAGCAGCGTCGCGATGTGCTGGCCGTCGACGTCGGCGTCGGCCATCAGCACGATCTTGTGATAGCGCAGCTTGGCGATATCGAACTCGTCGTGGATGCCGGTGCCGAACGCGGTGATGATCGCTTGAACCTCGTTGTTCTTCAATACCCGGTCGATGCGGGCCTTTTCGACGTTGATGATCTTGCCGCGTAACGGCAGGATCGCCTGGTACATCGAGTCGCGGCCAGACTTGGCGGAACCACCGGCGGAGTCGCCCTCAACGATGTAGATCTCGGATTTCCGCGGATCCTTGGACCGGCAGTCGGCCAGCTTGCCGGGCAGGCCACCGAGGTCGTTGGCGCTCTTGCGGCGCACGAGTTCGCGGGCCTTGCGGGCGGCGGTGCGGGCTTGGGCGGACGAGACAGCCTTGGTGACAATGGTTTTGGCGTCTGCGGGGTTGGCTTCGAACCAGTGCGTGAGGTGCTCGTTGCAGGTGCGCTGGACGAACGATCGAACCTCGGTGTTGCCGAGTTTGATCTTGGTCTGCGCCTCGAACTGCGGTTCGGCGACGCGCACGCTCACGATCGCGGTGAGGCCCTCGCGGATGTCGTCGCCGGTGAGGTTGTTGTCCTTTTCCTTGAGCAGCTTCTTGTCCTTGGCGTACTTGTTGACCACGGTGGTCAGCGCGGCCCGGAAGCCTTCTTCGTGAGTGCCGCCGTCATGGGTGTTGATGGTGTTGGCGAAGCTGTGCACCGACTCGGAATAGCCGGAGTTCCACTGCATGGCGACCTCGAGCTCGTGGCCCGGGCCCGTACCGGTGAACGAGATGACCGAGTTGTGGATCGGCTGTTTGGTCCGATTCAGGTGGCGGACAAAGTCTTCCAGCCCACCCGGGTAGTGGTAGGTGCGCGTCTTGGTCTGCTCGGCCGGGACCTCCTCGGCCGGCTTGGGCGCCTCGGCGACCTCGCCGACCACGTCCTCGGTGACCCGCTCATCGGTCAAGACGATGGTCAGCCCCTTGTTCAGGAACGCCATCTCCTGCATGCGACGTGCGACGGTGTCGAAGTTGAAGGTGGTGGTCTCGAAGATGTCCGGATCCGGCCAGAACCGGGTGGTGTTGCCGGTTCGCTCGGTCGGCGCACCGCGTACCAGTTCCTCCGGCTTGGCGCGCAGATAGTTCTGGGTCCAGTGATAACCGTCGCGATCGATCGCCAACTCGACACGGATCGACAACGCGTTCACCACCGACAGACCTACGCCGTTCAGCCCGCCGGCCACCGCATAGGTGTCGGAGTCGAACTTGCCACCGGCGTGCAGCCGGGTCATGACGACTTCGACTGTCGGCACCCCGGTCTCGTGCATCGCCACCGGGATACCTCGGCCGTCGTCGGCCACTTCGACGCCACCATCGGCCAGCAACGTGACGTTGATCCGCGTGGCGTATCCGGCCATCGCCTCGTCGACCGAGTTGTCGACGATCTCCCGGACCAGGTGGTGCAGTCCGCGCTCACTGGTGGAACCGATGTACATGCCCGGACGCAGGCGGACCGCATCGAGCCCCTCGAGGATCGTGACGGACGAGGCGTCGTAGTCGCTGGATCTGGAGTCTTTGGCAGCCACTGGTCGGTAGCCCTCCCTCTTGCTGATCTCCGACGCAGCGGCAAACGCACACGAAAAGGCCCAGGGGTGATGGTGCTGAGAGGTACGGGTCCTCGCGCGTGCTGCGCGCTACGCGCCGAAGGGTTCGCCGCTAGTTACTTTTCCATCATAGCTATAGATGGTCTAGAGATGTCGATTCGACACGGCCAGTGTCGTCACAGATCCTCTAAAACCCATCAAGTCGACCCCCCCTATTCGCTATCCACTACCAGAAGCTCCACGGGCGCGCCAGGCACCAAACGAGGGAAATCCACTGAAACGACGGAACTAACGGTTCATGATGTGTCAACGATCAAACTTCACGGAAACACAGCCCAAGAGCCCCCGATAAGCCGAACGCCCCCTGCCGACGATCACGAAGATCGCAGGCAAGGGGCGAATGTGCCGCTGGCAGTTCGGAATTCGGCTCCTAGATCATGGCGGCCGGGGTGGCGGAGACCAGACCGCCATCGATGAGCAGGTCTTGGCCGTTGACGTAGGCACCCTCGTCGGAGGCCAGGAAGGCAACCGCGGCGGCAACCTCCTCGGACGTGCCGATGCGCCCCGCCGCCACGGTGGCGACGACGGCCTCCCGCACCTCGTCCGAAGCCTCGGCCTCGAACGCCGGGGTCGCCGTGTAGCCGGGACTCACCGAGTTGACCCGAATTCGCCTGGGCGCCAACTCGGCCGCCAGCGTGCGCGCCAGATTCTGCACGGCCGCCTTGCTCGCCGAGTAAAGGGCAGCACCGGGGCTGCCTCGATGCAGCGCGAAGGACGCGTTGATCACGATCGCCCCGTGGTCGGCCAGCAGCGGCAGTGTCTTCTGAATGGTGAAGAACGCCGCTTTGAAGTTGATGTCGACGACCCGGTAGAACTCCGCCTCGGTAACGTCGGTGACCTGCTGGAACGCACCGATGCCCGCATTCGCGAACACCACGTCCAGCCGCCCGAACCGGCCCTCGATCGCGGCCGTCAGCGCGTCGAGGTCGGCGAGATTCGCGGCGTCACCGGCCACCGCGAGCACCCGGTCCCCCGCATCCAACTCCTTGACCGCGGCGTGGAGCCGGCCTTTGTCGCGCCCCGTGACGATCACCCGCGCACCCTCGTCGAGCAGGCGACGCGCGGTCGCGAATCCCATGCCGCTGGTGCCGCCGGTGATGAGGGCGATCTTGTCGTCGAATCGGGAACTGCTAGCGCGCATCGGGGCGACCTTTCAAGACAGTTGAACTGTTCAAAGACTTACGTACAGTTCAACTGTTTGTCAACAATGGAGCTATCCTGGATCGCGTGATGACGGCACATCCCGAGCGGGCGCAGATCCAGTTGGCGAACGTGCTGTCGGCCGTGGGAAATCCGCTGCGGTTGTCCATCGTTCGCGTACTGGCCGACGGATGCGAGCACACCTGCGGCTCCATCGTGGACGGCGTGCCGAAGTCGAACCTGACGCACCACTACCGAGTGCTGCGCGACGCGGGCATCATCTGGCAACGTGTGTCCGGCCGCGAGACCCTGCAGTCGCTGCGCCGCGACGACCTCGACGCCCGTTTTCCAGGCCTGCTCGATTCCCTGCTCGCCGCAGCACACAGCGAGGCGCGGACCCGATCGCCGCAGCTCAGCGCCGACAACCCGACTGCGTGAATTTCGAACCAGCGCAGTCGATTTGAGGATTGCCACCAGTGTAATTCACTACACTCGCAACTGTGACCATCCCCACAGAGTCGATCGGTAGCATTCCACGTTCCCCAGAGCTGCAGGCCGCGATGGCGGCGCACGAAGCAGGCAAGATCGATGACGCCGCGCTGGCCGAAATTCAGCAGCGGGCTGTCACTGACACTGTCCACCGACTAGAAGAGATTGGGTCGCCGGTCGTCACTGACGGCGAGCAGAGCAAGCCGAGCTTCGTCACGTATCCGATCGCCGGGCTGGCCACGCTGGCGCCCGGGGGCGCGGCGATTCCGTTCGCCGACGGGCATCAGCGGCAGTTGCCGGTGATCACCGCCGGACCGTTCCGATACCAGACCCACGCGGTCGACTACCTGCGGGCGGCACAGGCGCAGGCGACCAAACCGGTGAAGCAGGCGGTGATCGCGGCGTCCGCGATCAGCCTGCTGTATCCGCCCGAGCCGATCGAGGGCTATTCGCGGGAAGCCTTCCTCACCGACCTGATCACCGAGGCCGAGGCCGACATTCGCGCCTGCCTGGACGCCGGTGCGCCGGTGGTGCAGATCGATTTCACCGAGGGCAGGCTGTCGCTGAAGCTCGATCCGAGCGGCGGGCTGCTCGACCAGTTCATCGAGCTGAACAACCTGGTGCTCGAACGCTTCTCGCCCGAGGAGCGGGCACGGATCGGAGTGCACACCTGTCCCGGCGGCGACCAGGATTCGACGCACAGCCTCGATGTCGACTACTCCGGGCTGCTGCCGAAGCTGTTGCAGCTGAAGGCGGGCAACTTCTACGTCCAGCTGGCCAGCGAGCCGGAACCGGACAAGGTGCTCGCCATTATCGCCGAGTACCTGCCCGCGGACGCACGCATCTTCGTCGGCGTCATCGATCCGATCGATCCGCGGGTCGAGACGCCGGAAGAGGTGCGCGACCGAGTGCTGGCCGCGGCCCGGCATCTGCCGGTCGACCGGCTGGGTACCTGCGACGACTGCGGGTTCTCCCCGTTCGCCGACGACACCTCGACGTCGCGGGAAACCGCGTTCGCCAAGATCAAGGCGCGCATCGACGGCACCGCACTGGCCGCCGAGCAGCTGGGAGTCTGACACGAGGCGACCCCCTGGCGCAGGTCGGTGCGCCGGAAATGTCGGTGGCCGGCATTAGGCTGAGCGGCACAGCACACCGAGCCAGGGGGTCGCAGCGTGACGGTCAGCGGGGAGGTCGAGGCGGCGGACGGGACGGACCCCGAGCTACTCGACCTGCAGGACGATATTTCGTTCGAGCTCGAGGAAGTCAACGAGCTGCTCGCCGAGTTGATCGCGCTGCAGGCCGACCGCAAGGCCAAGGACGGCGAGCTACTGTCCTATCGCCTCGGCGTCACCGGCGAGCAACCCGAGACGCTGGCCAAGATCGGCGCGCGCTACGACCTGTCCCGCGACCGGATCCGGCAGCTGCACACCAAGGCGGTCGGCCAGCTGATCCGCAACGCTCAATTGAGCGGCCATCACGCGGCGAATGTGTTTGCCGCGCGCTACCCGGTCGGCGCCCGCGACCAGCAGTTGGTCCGCGCGCTGCTGGTGGAGACCTACGCGACCGACACCGATATCGCGGCAAACGAGTTGTCCTACTTGAAGTTGCGACTGGCCGGGCACGCCGCCGAGGACGCGAAACGGGTCGCGGGATTCGTGACGCAACGGATCGCAGCCTGGCAGAAGAAGACCAACCGCCGGCTGGCCAAACTACGCGACGCGGAACCGCGCGCGACGAGTCAGCTGAATCCGTGGCTGGGGCAAGTGGATTGGCCCGGGTCGGGCGCCCCGGACGCGCTGCCCGTGACCTCGGCCCGCACCGTCGACAGCGACGACGACGGACGCGGACACTTCTACCTGGACAAGGTCGGGCGCGACGTGCCGTTCGACTCCGGGTTGGCCGCGCGGCTGCTGTGGATCCTCAACGCCAGCGACCTCGTCGACTCATTCCAGGAACAACCGGCCGCGGTCGGCTTCGAGCTGAACGGCACCGAGCACCTCGCCTACCCGAGCATCGCCGCCCGGCTCACCGACGGCCGGGTGGTATTGATCGATGTCCAACCGCTCGGACACGTTGGGTTCCACGTCAATCGAACGAAGTCCGCCGCGGGCCGCGCCTACGCGCACGGCAAGGGCTGGGGCTGGCTCGTCTGGACCGGCAGCCTGATCGGCCTGCCAGACCTGCTCGCCCGCAAGGTCGACGCGAACAGTGCGGCGCGGCTGACCGAGCTGGTCGCGCACGGACCGGCGCCGTGGTCGGCGATCCGGCAGGTCCGCGACGAGACCGGCCTGGCGCTGCTCGATTTCATCGCGCTGGTGCTGCGCAACGAATGGCGTTGGGACCGTGGCCCGTTCCGGCTCAGCGCACCACCATCGCGCCCGCAAGGAAGGTGACGATCAGCAGCATCGCGCAGCAGGTCACCAGCTGCCAGTGATTGATGGTCTGCTGCAGATGCCTGATGGTGTTGCGCAGCGACGTATCCAGCCGGTGATGGTCGTCGAGTTTGCGTCGCGCCTGCGCGAGCGAATCGGCCCGCTCTTGCGCCTCCTGCTCGGCCCGCTCCAACCGGGTGGTCAGCTTCATCAGGTGTTTCTGCTTGTCGCGCACGGTTTTCCGGGACAGGGCGAGCGTGGTGCGCTGGTTGACCAGCTCCTGGCGCTGCCGGGCGATGATCATCGCCTGCGTTTTCGTGTGGTGCTCCCAGTCGGCCACGGTGGCCCAACCTCCTGTCGTCACATCACGATATCCCCAGACGATGTCGCCGCTGACCCAGCCGTCGATGAAGTCGCGCAGCTCGAGCGGCTGCCTGCGCGGCGCGGCCACCGCGCTGTGCAGGGTGTCCAGCACGCCGGTCACCGTCTGGTAATCGCATGCGGGCGGGGCGAAATCGGCGATGCCGAGCGCGTGCAGATGGTCGACCCAGTAGCCGGGCGGGCACAGCCACAGCACGTCCTCGACGCCCGCGGCCCGCAACCGATCCGTATGTTCCTGCGCGAGAGCGCGTTCCAGCGCACCGCTGCGCACCTCGATGACGAACTCGCGCTCACCCTTGCGCCAGTAGATGTCCACGGGCAGCCCATCCACCCGTCGATCCACCTCGGCCACGTCGGCGCCGTACGCCAGCAACCGGCCGCACACCCAGTATTTCAATCGCCGCATATCCCATTGCGCGGCGTCACATTCCGGACACTTACAGCCGTATCCGCCGGACAGCTTGCGGGCCCGGCCCGCACCGTCCGCTATACCCAACTCGGCGAGCATCGCCTGGCGACCGCAGGCGATCTCCGCCCGCTGCTTCGTTCTCACGCGACCACTCCCCTGCCCAAACCACCGCAGGTCTGGCGACCTACGCCATAGATCAAGAGTGCGTCAGACTCGCCAACCCCGCCAGTCCCCTTTACCCCGCGCCCGGGTGCGCCACACCGGCAGATTTCCGGTGGAACGCCTGGTGTAGGCTGCGGCACAAGGAATTTCGCCAGAGCAGGCGACCCCAACGACACGCATATGTCGGTGGATTGACAGTAACCGCCATCCTGCGACTTCGCCACGCCACGCGCCTATGTGCGCTGTCGCACGCTCTTCGGTCTGCCACCGGAGCGAGAAAACGCTTAGGCTACGTCGGGGTGTGCCTCGGCTGGTTGCCGAAGGTAAGTAGATCTGTTCCGGACAAACCGGATCGCGCCGACCTCCGCCTGCACCGGTGTGGGACGGCCCGCCTACGCTGCTTCGATCAGATAGCCGGGCGGATAGAATCGCCCAGCCGAGTGCGAGCTGGGCCGATACGGGGAAGTGGGTTACTGGATGGAGCACGGTCAAGAGGCCGGCGAGTCGATCGGTGCGATGCTGTCGAGCATCGCGGCGGTTCTCCGTGAGGTCAGCGACAAGCTGGACGCCGTGGCGGTCCGGGTCGACGGTGTCGACGGGATCAGTGTTGCCAGCGTGGTACCCGCTGACCGCAGCGTCGAGGCGCGACTGGCCAAGCTCGAAGCGTGGGCTTTCCGTGCCGGGCAGGACATTTCGGGCATCGACGGCCGACTGGAGAAGGTCGAGTCCGGCAGTGGACCGTCGCATGCCGCGCCGGAGACCGAGCGCGCCGAACGTCCCCTACCGCGCGCCGCCTCGCGCCGGAACTCCGCGACGGTCGAGCAGAGCGTCCCGCCGCAGCGCGAATCCGTCGCCGCCACGGCCACACCGATCCGGGAAAGCATCGGCACCCCGCACGACCTCGCCCAGACCGCCCGCGACAACACCACCGCTGCCCGCGAGAACGCCACGGCTACCAGGGAAAGCGTCTCGCGTCGCTACGAGGGCGCCCCCCGCGACACGACAACGGGACGTGATTCCGCAGCGCACGAGGCGAACTCGGTGCCGCAACGCAGTTTCAGCGCACCAACGGCGTACGAGCCGGCCCCGTCGCAGAACTTCACCGCCCCCACCCCGCGCGAGCCGAGCCCGGCCCCGGCCACGAACTTCACCGCACCGACGCCGCGCGAACCGCTGCCTGTCCGTCAGTCGAGCTTCACCACGCCGCGCGAACCGGCCACCTCGTCGTACCAGAACTTCACCAGCCCACACGAGAACCCGTACGAGAGCATGGTTCCCTCGTCGCCGGACAGCGGCGACTACAGCCGCGGCACGAACGGCTCCGCGGTGGAGACGAACGGCACCGCGCTGACCGGCGCGCACCGCGCCGACGAGGACCTGATCCCGGTCGACAATTCCCACGTCGACAAGCTGCAGGCGATGCTGGACGAACTGAAGAAGACCGCCGCCGCCCCGCTCGGCCGCTCCGATGTCTTCGGACCGCCTGCGACAGACCTGAATTCGAACAGCTACCAGCCCGAACGCAGCACCGAAACGCCGCGCGACTACCGGTTGTCCAGCCCGCCTAAGTAGCCTCGGCCGACCTGGTCAGGATCGTCTCGATCAGCTCGCGCAGCCAGCGATGCCCGCTGTCGGCGGTATTGCGCGGATGCCAGGCCATGCCGATCGAGACCTCGGGCAGCGGCAGCGGAATCTCGAACGCGCACAACCCGAGCGCGGGCAGCGCCGACCGGCTCAGCAACGCGGGTCCGTGGCAGATCAGATCGCTGCCGTGCACCGCGAACAACGCGGTGGTCAGATTCGCCACCGTGGCGACCACTCGGCGGGTGCGACCGTGCAGCGCCAACCGGTCGTCGATCGGCCCGCGCGCGTGACCGTTGCGCGAAATGCTCAGGTGCGCGGCGGCCGCGAACCGGGCGACCGTCACCCGCTCGGTGACCAGCGGATGATCGGCGGCGGCGATCCCGATGATCCGATCGCCGAGCACGCGCCGCACCGTCGTCTCCGGATCGGTGTGGTCGATCACCCCCACCTCGATGTCGACCCGGCCGTCCCGCAGTGCCGCAGTGCCTTCCAGAGCATCGGGCAGGAACCGCAGCGTCACCCCCGGCGCCTGCGCGCGCACGGCGGCCAGCAGCGGCGCGGCCAGCTCGGTGAGCACCATGTCCCCCGCCTGCACCGCGAAGTTCCGCTTCAACGCACCGGGATCGATCGCGCCCTGCGGCGTCAGCAGCACCCTGCCCTGCTCCACCAGAGTGCCGACCTCGTAACGTAATTCCAGCGCGCGCGGCGTCGGCACCAGGTGGCGTCCGGCCCGCACCAGCAGCGGATCGTCGAGCACCCGGCGCAGCCTGGCCAGCGTCCGGCTCATCGCCGGAGCCGAGGTGTGCAGCCGTTCGGCCGCCCGGGTAACACTGTTCGTTTCCAGTAGCGCATCCAGCGCTACCAGCAGATTCATGTCCAGCGCCTCCATCCTTGGATTATCGCCAGCGCAATGACTGATTACCAACATTGCACTGGTGATAACGCCCGGCGCGTCTTAGCGTTGATCGCGACGGCGCCGTCCTGCCGAACCAAAACCCTTGCCGGAAGGACGCACAACTCATGTCCACTGCTTTCGAAGCGGGCGCTCAGCTCGCGGTACTCAGCCAGAGCGGCTGCACGTTGAACTTCTTCGACCTCACGACCCAGACCCGCACGGCACAGCTCGATGTCCTTCCCGAGGGCCACGAGTTGTGCTTCGATCCGCGCACCCGGCTGCTGTACGCGAGCCACACCTATCGGTCGGGCGTCTGGCTCGCGCATGCGGCCGAGAGTCATGAGATCACCATCGTCGATGTCGATTCGCACGAAATCGTCGACGTGCTCGACATTTCGCCGGAGCACGCACCGCATGGCATGTACATCGACGGCGACGTGCTGTACGCGAGCGTCGAGGAGGGTCCGGCGGGTCCCGGTGGGCTGCTGGCGATCGATCTGCGCACCCGGCGCCCGCTGCACCGCGTCAGCGCGGACGCGGCGGTTCCGCATTGGGCGGTGCTCACTCCCGATGGGAAGAAGGCGTACACCACCAACAAAACCGCACCGTTTGTGTCGGTGCTCGACCCGGCCGGGGAACGGGAGACGCGGCGAATCGCGGTGTCCGGCAGCGAGGGGCTGGCGCTGTCGCCGGATGGTGACCGGTTGTTCGTTGCCACGCCCGCGCTGTCGTTGACGCCGGATCCGGCGGCGGAGTACGCGATGCTGGTAATCGATGTCGGCACCGACACGGTTGTGCACAGCTTCCCGACCGCGAATGCGCCTAGCGCGGTGCATGTCACCAGCACCGGCAAGCTGCTGGTGGGTCAGTGGCGCGGCGACGACGGTCTGCTGTCCATCTACGACGCCGATACCTACGAGCCGCTCGGGCAGACCGAGGTCGGCAAGGCTCCGCTCAACATCTGCGCGACCCCGGACGGCGCAACGGGTTTCGTGAGCAACCTGATGTCCGGCACCGTCAGCGTGGTGGATATCGACCGATGCGCGGTGCAGGCCACCCTGGCGATCGATACGTCAAGCGACCAGGGTGCGCACGGAATTGCCTACATCCCCGCAGGCTGAATCCGCTTACTTGCCTTGCGAACCGTGCAGCAGGTCGGTGGGCGCACCGGTGCTCAGGTCGTGTGTCCTCGGCACATCGTGCGTCTCGGCGCTCAGGTTGTTCGCTCCCGGCAAACCGGTGCTCAGGTCATGCGACTTGGGCACCCCGAGGTCCGGTGGCCGTGGCGCACCGAGACTCGGGCCGGGCGCGGCCACCTCGGCGTGCTCGACCGGGTAGGCCGGTGGCGCGGACTCGTGCCTGGTGGTCAGCCCGCGGTAGGACTCCGGCCGGATCGTGCGGAACCATTGCGCCGCACGGGTTCGCAGCGGCAACCGGAACTTCAGGTCGGCCAGCATCTCGTCGACGTTGCGGATGGAGAAGGGCGTGATCGCGGTGCCGTGCGCGTGATGGCCGCGGGTGCGTTCCTCCGTCCAGCGCAGCCGGGCATCGATCTGTTCGCTGAGCGCGTCGCGCGGCGGCAGGTCGAGCTGGTTGGTCAGCAGTGCGGCGGTCCAGTGCGCGCCGACCTCGGCGTTGAGGGTGCTGATCACCGACGAGTTGTAGCCGGCGAAGGTCAGATTCGGCACGTCGAGCGGCAGGATCTGCCGGTGCAGGCGGAAGTTGCCGTGCTCGTCGGTGAGCCTGCGCTGCACGTACGGGGTGAGGAACGGCACCCGCTGCTGGAATCCGGTGGCGCAGACGACGATGTCGGCCGGGATCAGGTGACCATTCGCCAGCTGGACCGCGGGCGCTTCGCCGCCACCGCCGCGCATTTCGGTGATGGCGGTGTCGCGCTGTACGACGATCCGGCCGTTCGCGACCTGCTCGTAGAAGTTCTCGGTGGCGAGGCTGACGGTGCTCTCGGCGATCTGCTCGAACCGGCCCTCCGGCAGCAGGCCGAGCTCGCGCAGGTTCATGTGCTTGGTGGCGAGCTCCTGGATCAGGTCGAGATTCGCGACCCGGAACGAAACGCCGGGGCCGTCCAGAAAGCGGTCCATCCGGCCGGGTTCCAGGTGGTGGAAGTGCGCCTCGCCGAAGCGGGTCAGCATCAGCCGCTCGTAGTCGAGCACCCGTGCCATCTTGCGCGGCATCTTCCACAGCAGTCGCCGCGCCACCACCGTCGTCGAACCGGCCACGTCGCTGACGGCCTCGGCGATGTCGCAGGCCGACTTGCCGTAGCCGACGACCACGACGGACTTACCGCGCACCGCCTCGACATCCAGGAATTCCGACACGTGCCCCAGCTGGCCACCGGCGGCACGGAACAGCTCGATACCGCGGAAGTCCGGGATCGCGGGTTCGCTGAACACCCCGTTGGCGATGACCAGGTGATCGCAGGAGGTCCGATGTATACCGGCCTGATCGCGGATCTCCAGCAGCCAGCCACTGTCCACCGGATCCGCGGCGACCACCTCGGTGCCGAGCCGCAGGTGCGGGCGCAGGCCGAAGTGGTCGGCGTAGGCGGCCAGATACGCCTGCATCTGCTCGCCGTCGAGCACCTTCGGGTAATCCGACGGCATCGGGAAGTCGGAGAAGTGATAGGTGTTCTTGGAATTCTGGGTTCGCAGCCCCGGGTACCTGCGGGTCGCACTCCACACGCCACCGACATCGGGCGCACGGTCGAAGATCTCGACCGGAAAACCCTTCTGGATCAGCACTTTCGCGCAGGCAAGACCTGCGATACCCGCACCAACGATCGCGATGCGGTTTCCGCTCGTCATGCGCAGGAGATTACGTCGCTTACGGCGCACAGCAAAGTCGGTTGCCCTGATCGGCGATTCACAGTAGCGCCGAATCCACCGGCGCACCGGCCGGATCGACCGGCAAATCCCGCACGCCGCGGATGAGAATGCTCTCACGCCAGCACAGTTCATCGTCGCCGACGGCCAGGCGCAGTTCGGGGAAGTGTGCGACCAGGCGGGTCAGGGCGATGCGAGCTTCCATGCGGGCCAGGCCCGCGCCGAGGCAGTAGTGGATGCCGTAGCCGAAGGCCAGGTGATTGGTCGGGCGGTCCGGATCGAAGGCCGCGGGATCGGCGAAATGACGTTCGTCACGATTGGCGGAGCCGAGCGCCACCATGACCAGTTCGCCCGCGGGGATTTCGGTGTTGCCGAGGGCGATCGGGGCGGTGGTGTAGCGCAGCGTCGCGACGTTCACCGGGCCGTTGTGCCGCAGCACCTCCTCGATCAGCGGCGCGACGGCGTCGGGTTGGTCGCGCAGTGCGCGGTAGCGCGGCGGATCGGTCAGCAGGGTGAGCACGGTGTTGCCGATCAGGTTGACCGTCGTCTCGTGCCCGGCGACCAGGATCAGGAACGCCATCGAGATCAGTTCGTCGTGGCTGAGCCGATCGCCGTCGTCGGTGACAGTGAGCAGGTGCGAGATCAGGTCGTCGCCGAGGCCGTGTTCGCGGCGCATGGCCACCAAACGGTCGAAGTAGTCGACGATGGCGTCCGTAGCCTTGCGCATGCCCTCGGGCGTGGACATCGAGGTGTCGACCACGTCGGCGGACCACTCGCGGAACGGCTCGCGATCCTCGACAGGCACGCCGAGCAGTTCGCAGATCACTGTGATGGGGAGCGGAAAGGCGTACTCCGCCAGCAGATCCACCGGGCCTGCGGCGGGATCGATCCGATCGAGGAGTTCGTCGGCGATGGACTCCACCCGGGATGCGAGTGCGTCCATCCTGGCGGGCGCGAATGCAGGGGTGACCAGTTTGCGCAGTCGCGAGTGACGCGGCGGATCAGCGTTGAGCAGGTGATAGCTCAATCGTTGATTGGCCGCGGTGACCCCGCTGCGGCCCGCGGCGATCTGCCTGGCCTGCGCGCCGGTTTCCGTGTGCGGGTCCTTGCGGATATCGGGGTGCCGCAGCACCTCCTTGGCCGCGTCGTAGTCGACGACCAGCCAGGCGCGCACACCGTTGCGCAGGCTGATCTGGTGCACGGGGCCCTCCGCGCGCAGCTGCCGGTAGAAGGCATACGGCGTACGAAAGAAGTCCGCTGGCAGCTGTCTCATCTGCGCTGGCCTCCACGTTTCGCGAGTGTCGTTGCGGCCGTTCGATCGTGACACGCGCCACCATTCGCGGCGAGTGCCGGTGCAGCTATCGTCCGGCCGATCGCGGTTGCCGATCGCCGCCGCATACCGACCGCCGCACGCTTTCTGATTTCCGGCACCAGGTTTCGCATGTGTGATGTGACAGGACATCGCTGACAGTTGGTGACAGGACATCCCGGACAGTTATGGGTTGTAGTTGAGGGTAGGTCGGTGTGATCCG
>NZ_JBHXAU010000013.1:0-25236 GCF_042727395.1 Nocardia sp. NPDC060255
TCGTGTCTACCTGGACTCCGCTTGCCCCGCTTGATGTTTCACCACATCACCAGCAATGTTGACTTCAGCCTCAACCCCTTAACTTCACGGCCTTGGGCTTTAGGGGCATGTCAGGTCCGTGATGTCGCGTTCCAGCGTGGTCATCTGGCTGTGGTTACGTTACAAGCGCTTTGGACAAGAGGCAGGGTGCTCGGCGGCAGATTCGGTGGCCGACGGCAGTTTCGGTGGTCCGGACCCCGGTATGCCCGAGATCTGCACCCTCTCTCGGGATCGGCACTCGGAATAGGGCCCTAAAGCCAGTGCAGGTCCCGAGAGAGTGCGCAGATCCTGGTTTCGGCGTGGTGTGGTGAGGTGTTGGGCACTCGGGGCGGGGTGCGCACCCGGTTTCGAGCGCTGATCGCACCCTCTCTCGGAATCGGCCCGACAGTAGGGCCCTAATCCGGGTGCGCGATCCCGACACAGGGTGCGTATTCCGCTGCCCGCGTGGGGAATTGAAGCCGCTCACCCTTTGTTTAATCCTCACACTCGGTATAGCGGGTGTGCCGGTTAAACAACGGGTGAGCGGTTCAGCGTCGGCCGTGCTGTACCCGGTTTCACCACAAATCCGCACTCTCACTCGGGATCGGCCCTCGAAATAGGGCTCTAATGCCAGTGCAGATCCCGAGTTAGGGGGCGGATTTTGCTGCTTGGTTGGGGTTGGGGAGGAGTTAGCGGCGGAGCAGGCCGGCGAGTTGGGTGATTTTTAGTTTGGGGGCGGGCTTGTCTTCCTTGGCTTCTGGGTCGACGACGACGGTGTGCGGGATGTCCGCCTCGGGATCGGCGAAGGGCTGGTAGGTCTTGTCGCCGGTCACGGTGGCGAGCAGGTAGCCGGCGAGCAGGGCTCGGGTGGTGCGGGCGGTTTTGGATTCGTGTTTGCCGGCGCCGACGGCGGCCAGTACGCGGCGGCCCTCGATGATGCCGTTGTGTGAGGCGCCGTCGATCGCCCGGAACACCGAACGCCCGCCCCACGCGGTGGCGAGGGGGATGGCGTTGGAGCTGACCGAGGCCAGGTCGGTGGCGCCGGCCAGGATCAGCGCGGGCGTGTCGAGGTCGGGCGCGAGGTTTTCGGCGGACGGCGCGGTAGGGGCGGGGAACAAGGCGGCTACCGCGGCGACCTGGCGCTGGGTCGCGGCGATGACGGCGGCGCCCGCGCCCATGCCGTGGCCGACCAGCGCGAGCCGGTCGGGGTGCACGCTGATGGTGCCGTCGCCGAGCCGGACACCCGTGCAGATGTCCAAGGTGGTGAGCAAATCGGTGGCCAGGCCGAGGTGTGACGGAATCGGACCGCGCTCGGTATCCGGGGCGGCGGCGACAAAACCCCAGGACGCGAGGTGCTCGAGTAGGCCTCGATAGTTGGCGGCGCCGGTCAGCCAGCCGTGCCCGAACGCGACGGCGGGCAGGTTGAGCCCCGATTCGGGCGTGAATACCACCCCCGGCTGCCCGGCGATGGCCAAATTGCCGCGCAGCACCCGATGGGGGCCGCGGCTGGTCAGGGTGCTCAGGAGTGATTTCACAGACGCCGACACGACGAGAACGTTATCCGATAAGTACTCTGGTGAGCCATGTGCGGAATCGTGGGGTACGTCGGATACCGGGACGCGCTCGGCGTTGTCGTTGACGCGTTGCGCCGCATGGAATATCGCGGCTACGACTCCGCGGGTGTGGCGATCGTCGATGGCGCCGGTGCGCTGGCAGTGGAACGCAAGGCGGGCAAGCTGGCGAATCTCGAGGCCGAGCTCGCCGAAATCGGGGTGGCGCGGTTCGCGGGCAGCACCGGAATGGGACATACGCGCTGGGCGACGCACGGCGCGCCGACCGACCGCAACGCGCACCCGCATCGGGACGACAGCGGCAAGGTCGCGGTCGTGCACAACGGGATCATCGAGAACTTCGCCCCGCTGCGCCGGGAGCTGGAGGACGCGGGCGTCGAGCTGCGCAGCGACACCGACACCGAGGTCGCCGTGCACCTGGTCGCCAGGGCTTATGCCGAGGGACCGACGGCGGGTGACTTCGCGGCCAGCGCGCTGGCGGTGGTTCGCCGGCTGGAAGGTGCGTTCACGCTGGTCTTCACCCATGCCGATCACCCGGACCTGATCTTCGCGGCGCGCCGGTCGACGCCGCTCGTCATCGGTGTCGGCAAGGGCGAGATGTTCATCGCCTCGGACGTCACGGCGTTCATCGAGCACACGCGCGAGGCGGTCGAGCTCGGTCAGGACCAGGCCGTGGTGATCACCGCCGACGGCTACACGGTCACCGATTTCGCGGGCGACGACGCCGCCGCGCGGACCCGCCCGTTCACCATCGACTGGGATCTGGCCGCCGCCGAGAAGGGCGGCCACGACTACTTCATGCTCAAGGAGATCGAGGAGCAGCCCGCCGCGGTCGCGGACACGCTGATCGGGCATTTCAGCGTGGACAAAGACGGCGCGGGCCGGATCGTGCTGGACGAGCAGCGCCTCGCCGACCAGGAGCTGCGCGACTTCGACAAGGTCTTCGTGGTCGCCTGCGGCAGCGCCTATCACTCCGGGCTGCTGGCGAAGTACGCGATCGAGCACTGGACCAGGCTGCCCGTCGAGGTGGAGCTGGCCAGCGAATTCCGTTACCGCGACCCGGTGCTGGACCGTTCGACGCTGGTCGTCGCGATCTCGCAGTCGGGCGAGACGGCCGACACGCTCGAGGCGGTGCGCCACGCCAAGGAGCAGAAGGCGCGCGTGCTCGCGATCTGCAATACCAATGGCGCGCAGATCCCGCGCGAGTCCGACGCGGTGCTCTACACCAGGGCGGGGCCGGAGATCGGCGTCGCCTCGACCAAGGCGTTCCTGGCTCAGGTGACCGCGAACTACCTGGTCGGGCTGGCCTTGGCGCAGGCGCGCGGCACCAAGTACCCGGACGAGGTGGCCCGCGAGTTCGCCGAACTCGAGGCGATGCCGAAGCTGGTGGAACGGGTGCTGGAGACGGCGCCGCAGGTGCGGGCGATCGCGCGCGAGCTGGCGCACGTGTCGACGGTGCTGTTCCTCGGCCGTCACGTCGGCTACCCGGTCGCGCTGGAGGGTGCGCTCAAGCTCAAGGAGCTGGCGTACATGCACGCCGAGGGTTTTGCGGCGGGCGAGCTCAAGCACGGGCCGATCGCGCTGATCGAGGACGGCCTGCCGGTGATCGTGGTGATGCCGTCGCCGAAGGGGCGCGCGGTGCTGCATTCCAAGCTGCTCAGCAACATTCGCGAGATCCAGGCGCGCGGTGCGCGCACCATCGTGATCGCCGAGGAGGGTGACGATACGGTGCGTCCGTTCGCCGACGACCTCATCGAGATCCCGTCGGCGCCGACGCTGTACCAGCCGCTGCTGTCGACGGTCCCGCTGCAGATCTTCGCCGCCGAGGTGGCGCAGGCCCGCGGCTACGACGTGGACAAGCCGCGCAACCTGGCCAAGTCCGTCACCGTCGAATAACCCACGGCCCCAACCCTTTCAACCAACGCGCCCCGAACCGCTCAGCGATTCGGGGCGCGTTGGGAGCGCCGTCGGCTGTGCGGCTCGAGTCAGGTGTGGGCGACGGCTATGCGGGGTTCAGTTGCGGCAGTAGGGGATTGGGTGTTCGATCGGCGTTCCAGGGCGCCGGACCAGACGGCCAGGGCAAGGGCGACGAGGACCAGGGCGACGCCGACCCAGTTGGGGGCGGTGTAGCCGAAGCCCGCGGCGATGACGAGGCCGCCGAGCCAGGCGGAGATGGCGTTGCCGAGGTTGAAGGCGCCGATGTTGACGGCGGAGGCCAAAGTCGGTGCGCCGGCGGCGTGGTCGAGCACGCGCTTCTGCAGCGGTGGCACGGTGGCGAAGCCGAGGGCGCCGATCAGCACGACGGTGATCGCGGCGGCGATCTTGTTGTGCGCGGTGAGGGTGAACAGGGCGAGCACCACGGCCAGGCCGCCGAGGGACAAATAGAGCATCGGCATCAGGTGGCGATCGGCGAACTTGCCGCCGATCAGGTTGCCCGCGAAGAAGCCGACGCCGAACAGCACCAGCAGCCAGGTGACCGAGCTGTCCGCGAAGCCGGTGACCTCGGTCATCATCGGCGCGAGATAGGTGATCGCCGCGAAGACGCCGCCGAAGCCGAGCACGGTCATCGCCATCGCGAGCAGCACCTGTGGGTTGCGGAAAACGGCGAGTTCGGTGCGCAGCCTGGCGTCCTGCGGCGCGGGCTGTTCGGGTACCAGCACGGCGACGCCGACCAGGCCGATCAGGCCGACCAGCGCGACGATCAGGAAGGTGAGCCGCCAGCCGAATTGCTGGCCGAGCAGAGTGCCGAACGGCACGCCGACCATGGTGGCGACGGTGAGTCCGGTGAACATGATCGCGATCGCGCCGGCGCGCTTGTCCGGGCGCACCACGGCACCCGCGACGACCGCGCCGATGCCGAAGAACGCGCCGTGCGCCAGCGAGGCGACGATCCGGCCGGTCAGCATCAGGCCGAAAGTGGGTGCGACAGCGGACAGTACGTTGCCCGCCACCAGGAGCAGCAGCATGCCGAGGAGCATGCGTTTGCGGGAGACCCGCGTGCCGAGCCCGGTCATCAGCGGCGCGCCGACCACTACGCCGAGCGCGTATCCGGTGACCAGCAGTCCCGCGGTGGGGATGGACACCGCGTAGGTGTCGGCGATATCAGGGAGCAATCCCACGACGACGAACTCGGTGGTGCCGATTCCGAATGCCCCGAGTGTCAGGGCGAGGAGTGCGAGCGGCATGAGCGGGAGCCTCCAGTGAAAGTTGCACCTGAGTCTTACGGGCGTTAACAATAATTGCACACGCGTGATAATTGCAAGCGCGGGCTATTGCGATACTCATCTATCCTGAAGGGGACAACCTCTACGCGGAAGGAACACGATGACCGCGGATGCCGCCCTGACCGGCCTGGCCGATGGCTGGTACGCACTGTCGCTGCTGCACGATCGGATCGAGGCGCACATCGAACGCGCGCTACAGGGCGGTCATGACCTGAGCGTTCGCGAGTATTCGCTGCTGGTCGTGCTCAGTCGTCAGCACGATGGGCCGGGCGGCCACCTACGGATGAACCAGGTCGCCGAGGCCGTCGTACTGAGTCAGAGTGCAACGACCCGCCTGGTCACCCGCCTGGAAGACCGCGGCCTACTTCAGCGCTATCTGTGCCCCGACGATCGTCGCGGCATTTACACCGACGTCACCCCGCCGGGTCTGGCCCTCCTGGCGCAGGCCCGCCCCACGCACGACGACGCCCTCTCCAGCGCGCTGGGCCGAGCCGCCGCCGACCCCGAGCTGGCACCGCTGGTGGCGGCCGTCGAAGCCCTCAACACCAGTTCCGCGCGCAGCCCGCGCACCCGCCAGTATCGGCCGGTCTGAGCGGGCTACTGGACGGTGATGGTGCCGCGCATCTCCGGGTGCAGCGAGCAGAGGTAGCGGTAGGTGCCTGCGACGGTGAAGGTGTAACTCCAGTCACCCTTGTCGATGATGGGGCTGTTGAGGCCCATGGCCTTGTCGCCGATGCCCTGCACGGTGTGCGGCGCTTTGTCGGCGAAGTGCCAGGTGACGGTGTCGCCGGTCTTCACGGTGACGTCGGCGGGGGCGAACTTCATGTTGTTCACCTCGACGGTGATGGCGGCGGGTTTGGTGTCGCCCGCGGGCTGCGACGTCGTGGTGGTCGGATGCGGTCGCTTCGTGGTCGTCGCCGCGGCGCCGGAGTCGCTACCGCCGCACCCGGCGACCAGCAGCGCCGCCGCCACCGCGAATCCGGTAACAACCTGTGTGGACCTTGCACGGGGCTTGACCATAGGCATGTTCGCCAAGCGTAGTCTGCTGTCGTTGCGGGCTTGTACGGCACTATCGGCGCCTCCGGGCCGCGCAGTGACGCTCGAGCAGTACCGAAGTGGAGGATCGCTCATGTCCACGCAGCGGGGTTATTACACCGCCGACGAAGTACGCGAGGCCGAGGCCGAGCTGTTCACCCGAGTCCCGGACGGCGTCCCCATGCAGCGTGCGGCGCACGGTCTGGCCACCGTGGTGGCCGGCGAGCTGCGGGCGCGCACCGGTGGCGTCGCCGGGCGTTCGGTGACCCTGCTCGTCGGCTCCGGTGACAACGGCGGCGACGCGCTGTGGGCGGGATCGATGCTGCGCCGTCGCGGTGTCGCGGTGACCGCGGTGCTGCTGAATCCGGCCCGCGCGCACGCGAAAGGTCTTGCGGCGCTGCGCAAGACGGGCGGCCGGGTACGCGACGAGATCGGCGATCCGGACTTGGTGATCGATGGCATCGTCGGCATTTCGGGGCGTGGGCCGTTACGTCCGGGCGCCGCGGAACTCGTTGCGGCGGTGCGTGTCCCGATCATTGCCGCGGATTTGCCGAGCGGAGTGGATCCGGATACCGGCGCGATCACTGGTCCTGCCGTCCGGGCCGGTGTCACCGTCGCGTTCGGTGCGTACAAGCCGGTGCATGTGCTGGCCGCGCCGCACTGCGGGCGAATCGAGCTGGTGCCCATCGGGTTACGCCTGCCCGAGCCGAATCTGGCTGCGCTGGAACCCGCTTCGATCGGCGTGAGCTGGCCGGTGCCGGATGCGACCGACGACAAGTACTCCCAGGGCGTCACCGGCGTCTGCGCGGGCAGCGCGGAGTATCCGGGTGCGGGGGTGCTGTGCACCGGCGCCGCCGTCGCGGCGACCTCCGGCCTGGTCCGCTATGCCGGGACCGACGCCGCCGACATCCTCGCCCATTTCCCGGAAGTCATTGCCACCGAGCATGTCTCGGCGGTAGGCCGGGTGCAGGCCTGGGTATTCGGTCCCGGCGCGGGCACCGACGCCGACGCGCACAAACGGCTCATCGAGATCCTTGCCACCGACCTGCCCGTGGTGGTGGACGCGGACGGCCTCACCATGCTCGCCGCCGAACCCGACCTGGTTCGCGGCCGCTCGGCCCCGACCGTATTGACCCCGCACGCAGGCGAATTCGCGCGCCTCACCGGAGTGGAGCTCGGCGACGACCGGGTGGCCGCAGTCCGTTCCCTCGCCGAGGACTGGCAGCTCACCGTCCTCCTGAAGGGCCGCGCCACCCTCGTCGCCACCCCCGGCGCCCCGGTTCTCGTCAACGAGGCAGGCGCATCCTGGGCCGCCACCGCCGGCGCGGGCGACGTCCTCTCCGGCATCATCGGCGCCCTGCTCGCCGCAGGGCACGCCCCCGGCTGGGCCGCCGCGGCCGCCGCACGAGTCCACTCCCTGGCCGCCAACCTCGCCGCGCACGAAGGCCACCCCGACGCCGCACCCATCTCGGCGACCCCGCTGCTGGACCACATCCGCCCGGCCATCCGCACCCTGCGCGCCCTGGCCCGTTCGGGCCGCTGACGCGAGGGATGTCGCTGCCCGATGTGGGCCGCTGCCCGTCGAAAACAGTCATAAGACTGCTCGCCCCGCTGTGCCGCAGAACACGGCCGGGGCAACTCGCCGCAACCAGATATCCCCGCGCCAATAGACTTCACCGAGAACAATCGTGACGACCGACTTCGCCAGCACCTCGGTAACTCGTCGGATACGGGCTGACCACAGCCCCTCGCGTCACGGCAGGCCGCCGACGCCACGGCATCCAGGTCTGGCTCGAATACTCGGAGAGGCGGGCTGCGTGAACGCGCAAGTGGAGACGGTCATCGATCTGGATGCCATCGCTCACAATGTGCGCATTCTGCGCGAACTCGCGGGCGATGCCGCCGTGATGGCGGTGGTCAAGGCCGACGGCTACAACCACGGTGCCGCCGAGGTCGGCAAGGCCGCGCTGGCCGCGGGTGCCGCCGAGTTGGGCGTCACGACGATCGACGAGGCCGTGCAGCTGCGCGCGGCCGGCATCACCGCGCCGATCCTGAGCTGGCTCAACGACTCCGACGCGGACTATGCCGCCGCGATCGCCGCCGACGTCGAGATCGGCGTCTCCTCACTCAGCCAACTGCGTGCGGTGGAAGCGGCGGCCAGGAGCACGGGGCGGGCCCCGACGGTCACCCTCAAGGTGGATACCGGGCTCAACCGCAACGGCCTGTCGACGTCCGAATACCCGCAGGCCCTCGCGGAACTGCGGGCCCTCGTCGACGAGCAGGCGGTGCGCTTCCGGGCGATCTTCTCCCACCTCGCCCGCGGCGACGAACCCGCGCATCCGACCAACGACCTGCAGCGCGACCGCTTCCTGGACGCCATCGCCGCCGCCAAGGAATACGGCCTGGAACCAGAACTGGTGCACCTGGCCAACTCGCCCGCCACGCTGACCCGCCCCGACCTCGCCTTCGACCTGGTCCGCCCCGGCATCGCGGTGTACGGGCTCTCCCCGGTGCCCGACCTCGGCGACTTCGGACTGCGCCCGGCGATGACCTTCCAGGCCCGCGTCGTTCAGGTCAAGCAGATTGCGGCCGGTGCGGGCGTTTCCTACGGGCACACCTGGATCGCCCCGCGCGACACCACGGTCGCGCTCATCCCGGCCGGCTACGCCGACGGTGTATTCCGGCCGCTGAGTGGACGTTTCGAGGTGTGGATCGGCGGTGCGCGGCATCCGAACGTCGGCCGGGTCTGTATGGATCAGTTCGTCGTCGACCTCGGCGACAACGCCGCGAACGTCCGTGAGGGTGACGTCGCGATCATGTTCGGCGGCGGCCGGGGCGAACCACGGGCCGACGACTGGGCGGTCCAGCTCGACTCCCTCAACTACGAGGTGGTCTGCGCGCCACGCGGCAGAGCGGTCCGCCGTTACGTGGGCGGTGCCAGGTGAGACGCCCTCGGATCACCCCGGTCCGCGGCGGCTTGGCCACCGCGGGAGTGATCGGCGCCTTGGCCGGGGTGCACGCCCTGCGCCGCGCGGGCGCCCGCGTGCTCTGGCCCGCCCGCCGCGACGAATACCGGGACGAGAACTTCGATCTCATCGAAGAGGACCGGGCCGGCGCGGTGCTCACCGAGGACGGCGTGCGCCTGGCCACCCGCGAATGCGGACCGGCGGACGCGCCGGTCACCGTGATCTTCGTGCACGGCTTCTGTAACACCATGGAGTCCTTCCACTTTCAGCGCCGCGACCTCGAAAAGCGCTGGGGCGCAAGCGCACGCCTGGTGCTGTTCGATCTACGCGGGCACGGCCGCTCCGGTACGCCGGAGACCGACAGTTGCACCGTCGCCCAGCTCGGTCGCGACCTCGCCGCGGTGATCACGGCGAGCGCGCCGAAGGGGCAGGTGGTGCTGGTCGGTCATTCGCTGGGCGGGATGGCGGTGCTCGCCGCCGCGGCGCAGTTCCCGGATCTGTTCGCGGACCGGGTGATCGGGGTCGCGCTGCTCTCCACGGCGGCCGCCGAGGTCACCGCCGCCGGCATCACCCAGCTGCTGCGCAACCCGGCGATCGACGGGTTCCGGATGGCGGTGACCGCCGCGCCCGCGCTGGTCCAGGCCGGCCGGTCCACGGCGCGGCATGTGATCACGCCGATCCTGCACGTCAGTTCGTATCACGGCCCCGTGAGCCCCACCCTGTCCCGGTTCACCACCATGATGATCGATCGGACGCCGGTCGAGACCATCGTGAAATTCCTGAAAGCCATCGAGCTGCACGACGAATCGGCCGCGCTGCCCACCCTCGCGCACCTGCCGGTGCTGGTCCTCGGCGGCACCAACGACCTGGTGATCCCGTTCCGCAACTCGCGTGCGCTGTCGCACGAGCTGCCGAGCAGCGAATTGATCCGGCTCATCGGTGCCGCGCACATGGCGCACCTGCAGTACCCGGATATCGTCAACGACGCACTCGATCGATTGCTCGTGCGCGCCGGCGTGCGCGAACCGACCCAGGCCTCGGAGGTGACCAGTGGCTGACCGGCAGCAGCGGATCCTGCCCACCGTCGCCGACACCGAGGCGCTCGGTCGCGAGCTGGCCGCCGGGCTCGGCGCGGGCGACCTGGTGGTGCTGGACGGCCCGCTCGGCGCGGGCAAGACCGCGCTCACCAGGGGTATCGCCGCCGGCCTCGGCGTGCAGGGCCGGGTCAGCTCACCGACCTTCATCATCGCCCGCCAGCATCGGGCGGGCGAGCGCGACGGCGCGGTGCCGCTGGTGCACGTGGACGCCTATCGACTCGGCGGCGATCTGGACGAGCTGGACGCCCTCGACCTCGACACCGATCTGCATCAGGCGGTGGTCGTGGTGGAGTGGGGCCGCGGCGTGGTGGAACACCTGACCGATCGACACCTGCGGGTGCTGCTTTCGCGCGAACCGGATTCGGACGTGCGCACCGCCGAATGGGAATGGGTCGATTAACTACCCGGTAGCTCCGCACCGACGGCAGCTACCAACCGGTATCGTTGGATCAATCATGCTGGTATTAAGCGTCGACACCGCGACACCCGCCGTGACAGCGGGATTGGTGGAACTGGAGCAGGCCGCACCGGGCGCGGCCACCGTCGGTGGCGACCGCTCGGCGGTCGCGCCACGGGGCGGCGCCGGCGAACGCTTACCGGTCGCTCGATACGACACCCGGACCCTCGCCGCCCGCGTGCGGGTCGATCCACGCGCGCATGCCGAGGTGCTCACCCCGCAGATTCTCGAATGTCTCAGCGAGGCAGGGCGTTCCAGGGCCGACCTCGACGCGGTCGTGGTCGGCATCGGGCCGGGCCCGTTCACCGGGCTGCGCGTCGGCATGGCGACGGCCGCGGCCTTCGGTGACGCGCTGGGCATTCCGGTGTATGGCGTGTGCAGCCTCGATGGGATCGCCGCCGACGCGGTGTCCGACCTCACACCCGGCAGCGAACTGCTCGTGGTCACCGACGCGCGCCGCCGGGAGGTGTACTGGGCGCGCTATCGCGACGGCGTGCGCGTCGCGGGGCCGGACGTGGCCAAGCCGAACGAGGTGGATATGGCGCAGGCCACGGTGATCGCCGGGTCCGCCTCGCACGTCGACTTCTTCGACCTGCCGGTGCTTCCGGTGGAGACGCCCTCGCCCGCCGGGCTCGTTCAGGTCGCCGCGGCGGAGCTGCTCGCGCGCACGGTGCCCGACGCGCTGGTGCCGCTGTACCTGCGCAGGCCCGACGCCGTCGAGAAGAGCTACCGCACCCTCGACCGGACGGGAGCGTGACCCGATGACTATCCGGATCGAGCCGATGGTCACCGCCGACATCGAGCGCTGCGTCGAACTCGAGCAGCTGCTGTTCCCGGAGGACGATCCCTGGCACGCGGTGGCGTTCCAGTCGGAGCTGGCCGCACCGCACAATCGCTACATCACCGCCCGTGCCGACGACGGGCGAATGGTCGGCTACGCCGGCGTCGCGCTGCTCGGTGATGACGAACACCCCGAGGCCGAGGTGCACACCATCGGTGTCGACCCGACCTGCCTGCGGGCCGGCATCGGCACGCTGCTGCTGGAAGCGCTGCTCGCCGAGGCGGGCAAGCGCGGCGGGCCGGTGTTCCTCGAGGTCCGCACCGACAACACCCCGGCGATCGCGTTGTACGCCAAGCACGGCTTCCACATCATCGGGTTGCGCAAGAACTACTACCATCCCAGCGGCGCCGACGCCTACACCATGCGCAGGCCCGCGTTGAGCGCGCTGCCCCTCCCGGACGAGGTCCTTTCGTGATCATCATGGGCATCGAAAGTTCCTGCGACGAAACCGGAGTCGGCATCGTGCGCAGGCACGCCGACGGTAGCTGTGAGCTGCTCGCCGACGAGGTCGCCTCCAGCGTCGACCAGCACGCGCGGTTCGGCGGCGTGGTGCCCGAGATCGCGTCGCGCGCGCATCTGGAGGCGATCGTGCCCGCGATGCGCCGGGCGCTGGCCACGGCGGGCATCGCGAAGCCGGACGCGCTGTGCGTGACGATCGGACCCGGCCTGGCCGGTGCGCTACTGGTCGGTGCCGCGGCCGCGAAAGCCTATGCGGCAGCGTGGGATGTGCCGTTCTACGCGCTGAACCATCTCGGCGGGCATGTCGCGGTGGACACGCTGGAGCACGGTCCGATGCCGCCGTGCGTCGCGCTGCTGGTCTCGGGTGGGCATACGCATCTGCTGCATGTCACCGATCTGGCCGAGCCGATCATCGAGCTGGGCAGCACCATCGATGACGCGGCGGGCGAGGCGTTCGACAAGGTGGCCCGGCTGCTCGGGCTCGGTTTCCCCGGCGGTCCGGCGCTGGACGCCGCTGCCGCCCAAGGTGATCCGCGCGCGATCGCGTTTCCGCGCGGCATGACCGGGCCGCGGGACGCGCGCTACGACTTCTCCTTCTCCGGTTTGAAGACCTCCGTCGCCCGCTATGTCGAGTCGGCCCAGCGCAGCGGGCTGACCGCCGAGGACCTGCCGATCCCGGACATCGCGGCGTCGTTCCAGGAGGCGGTCGCCGATGTGCTCACCATGAAGGCGGTGCGCGCGGCCCAGGACGTCGGCGTCGACACGCTGGTACTCGGCGGCGGTGCGACCGCCAACTCACGGATCCGATCGATGGCCGAAGAGCGTTGCGCGGCAGCCGGTTTGACGCTACGAGTGCCCAAGCCGCGGCTGTGCACGGACAACGGTGTGATGATCGCGGCCCTCGGCGCACATGTGATCGCGGGAGGCGCGAAGCCGTCGTCGCTGACAGTGGCTACCGATCCGGGACTGCCGGTCTCGGTGAGTCGGGTCAGCTGAACTGGCGGGTGCGCGTTACGGCGCTCGATGGGTGTACTTATCCGGGCAAGTGCTTCTTAGGACTCCAGGCGATGACCTGTTCATTGAGCTGAAGACCTGTCCCAGGTTTTCTTGGGAGTAGTGCTGGGCGCGTCAGGTGGGGTACCCGGCTTTAGGCGCATGTCAGGCGCGCGATGTCGCGTTCTGGAGGTGGTCATCGGCTTGTGGTTGCGTTACAAGCGCTTTGGGCAAGAAAGGGTGGTCGGCGGCGGTTTCGATGGTCGATCTGGCCCGCGAGAGGGCTCGGTGAGTCGGTGTCTCTGGAATCCGCACCTTAACTCGGGATCGGCACTCGGAATAGGGCCCTAAAGCCAGTGCCGATCCCGAGTGAGAGTGCAGATTCTGCTGTCCGCGTGGCGAGTTGGAGCCGCGCGCCCTTTGTGTGAGCTGCACACCCCGTGTACTGGGTGTGTGGCTTAGACAGAGGGTGAGAGGTTCCGGTCGTGGGGTTCCGGTGGTCGATCCAGGTCCGGTGAAGTGCTCCCCGACCGGTCGCCGAAGATCTGCACTCGCTCCCGGGATCGGCACTCGGAATAGGGCCCTAGAGCCGGTGCTGATCCCGAGAAAGGGTGCAGATTCTGCTGCCGGCTCGGTACCGGGGGTGTTGCGGGTCAGTCGGTTTCGCCGGACTGCCGGGGGCTGCCGACGCCGGGGTTCGTGGGCGAGCCCGAGTTCTGGCGGGGTGGCATTGGCAGGAGTGACTGTGCGGGGGCCTGGGTCGGTGCGGTTCGCTCGTTCGGTGTGGTGGGCCGGTTCTTGTCTTGGCCCGAGGAACCCGGTTGCGGCCCAGCGGAGTTGCCGAACAGTGGGCCGAGCAGCTCCGGGAACGGGATCACCGGGAGGTTCGGGTCGGGGCGCAGGGTCGGCTGGGTCGGTGGGGTGGCGGGCGTCGTGGTCGGGGTGCTCGACGAGGTGCCGTGGTCCTGGGTGATCGACGGAATGTTTCCGCCCGGTGGGCGATTGGTGCTTTCCTGATTCCGCCCGCCGGTCGCGGTACCCGCCCCGGTCGGCGCGATGATGCTGCCCGGTGCCGGCGGCACCTGCGACACACTGCTGGTGGTGCCCGCGGGGGAGACCTCGTCGTCCGAGGTGGGGGCGAAGGTCTTCACGCCGTAGCCGATGATCAGCCCGACCACCACGATCGCCCCGGCCAGCGTGCCGACCACCTTGGTGAAGGTGCCGACCGGTGCGTCGGAGCCGAGCGCGGCCACCGGGAACACCGACGGCTGCACCGAATCGGCCACCAGCGCGGCGCCTTTCGCGATCACGGCGTCAGGGTCGTCGACGGTGAACACCGGGACGTCCAGTTGTGCGGCGAGCGTGTCGACCACGGCGGGGATGTTGGCTCCGCCGCCGATCACCGTTACCGCCTGCGGGAACTTGGGCGCCCTGGCGAATACGGCGGCGGCGAACACGGCCGTCTCGCGCAGCAGATCGGCGATCAGCTCCTCGAAGTCGGCCCTGGTCAGCTTGAGCGGCCGGCCCGCGACGTGGTCGATGGTGACGGCGGGCGCGATGGACAGGTGTTCCTTGGCGGCGCGGCCGCGATTGGTCAGCATGCCGCGGTTGGGGCGGGTGCCGCGCCGGGCGTAGTGCAGGTCGACCAGGTGGTGGTAGATGAGATCGTCGATGGCGTTGCCGCTGATCGCGATCGTGCGCTCGGACCGGAGCACGGTGCCGTCGGCCTGGTCGGCGACGGTGACGTTGAGTCCGGTGGCGCCGAGGTCGATGACGGCGACCGTCTCGTAGCGGTCGAGCAGGCCGGTGTGCCGCAGGTAGGTGAGTGCCGCGGTGCCCTCCGGGACCAGCCGCAGTTCGCGCTGCTTGCCGGTGGCCGCGCGGATCGCCTGCGCCTGCTCCTTGCCGCGGTAGGCGACCGCGACGCTGGTCGGCGGGCGACTGGTCGGCGATTCCAGGTTGCGCGGCTGCGCGCCGGCGAAGCGCGCGCCGACCGGATAGCCCGCGTCGTGCGCCAGCTGCGTGGTAGGCAGCTGGGTGGTCATCAGCTCGATCGAGGACGCGACGAGATCGCCTAGGTCGGAGTGGGCCGCGTCGGCGGACACGACGCGATAGTCGAAGCTCTGCGCGCCGTTCGACGCGGTGGCGACCAGCGCCGAGCACACGACCTCGGACCCGGCCGAGATACCGAGGGATGTTCGCATGTTCATTCACCTCCCTTCGAGCGGATGGTCTTGTGGCGCCGACCATCTCGAATGGACTGCCGAGTCGCCGTCTGGTCGACGGACGATCCGGACTGAAACCCGTTCGGTCCCGTTATCCGGATGGGTCGCGGGGACCGGCGATGGATCACGTGTGGCTAGCTCTCTGGTGCAGCTCTGATGGCGCTGGTGTCTTCTGTGACGCTGGGTGTTCGATGACGCCGGAACTTCGGATCACGCTGAGGTATTCGGTGACGCCGAGCGGTGTAGCGACGTACGTTCTGTGACAACCCCTGGTCTCCGACGGCACCGGTTCGTGACGAACACAGCGGTCGGACAGCGACCGTCGTCAATAGTGTCACAATCCGTTATCCGAACGTTACAGTTTTCCGGTTCCGATGAAAACCCCTCCGGGCGTGCGTTGGGCGTGTCGGCGAACACGAAGGTTCGTGGCGATCTGAAATTGGCACATCCCGGCCTTGAGCGCTGGCACTCTCATGTATAGAGTGCTAGTCGGCACTGCTGATGTGCGCGGCCGGACTTTCGTCCGTCCGGTGCACTGAGCATTGCCAGGCATTTTTGACTACTGAGCAGGGGTCCCGGCACCCGCGACGACGGGGCTATGCGACAGGGTCAGCACTAAAACCTGATACCGATGGTCTGGAACAACAGTTCCGGACGACATCCCCTGAAAGTGGAGGGCTCAACGTGGCGAGCGTGAACATCAAGCCGCTCGAGGACAAGATCCTCGTCCAGGCCAACGAGGCCGAGACGACGACGGCCTCCGGCCTGGTCATCCCCGACACGGCGAAGGAAAAGCCGCAGGAGGGCACCGTCATCGCCGTCGGCGAAGGACGCGTCACCGACAAGGGTGACCGCATCCCGGTCGACGTCAAGGAGGGTGACACCGTCATCTACAGCAAGTACGGCGGCACCGAGATCAAGTACCAGGGCGAGGAATACCTCATCCTGTCGGCGCGCGACGTGCTGGCCGTCGTCACCAAGTGACCCGCGCCCCGCGCGGTCGTTCCGGCGAGAGCCGGGATCGAGTGGTGACGTTCCATGCTCACCCGACCGCCGGGATCGAGTCGTCATGACGCTGCCCCGGTTCCCCTGAGCGGGGACCGGGGCAGAGTCGTCTCAGCCCTGGAATCCAAGGAATAGGACTTATGGCAAAGCAGATCGAGTTCGACGAGAAGGCTCGCCGGGCTCTGGAACGCGGAGTCGACAAGCTCGCCGACGCCGTCAAGGTCACCCTCGGCCCGCGCGGCCGCCACGTGGTGCTCGCGAAGGCCTTCGGCGGCCCGACCGTGACCAACGACGGTGTCACCATCGCGCGCGAGATCGACCTGGAAGATCCGTTCGAGAACCTCGGCGCGCAGCTGGTCAAGAGCGTCGCCACCAAGACCAACGATGTCGCAGGCGACGGTACGACCACCGCGACCGTGCTGGCCCAGGCGCTGGTCCGGGCCGGCCTGAAGAACGTTGCCGCAGGCGCGAATCCGATCTCGCTCGGCTACGGCATCGCCAAGGCCGCCGACGCGGTCTCCGCCGCGTTGCTCGCCGCGGCCACCCCGGTGTCCGGCGAGAAGGCGATCGCGCAGGTCGCCACCGTGTCCTCGCGCGACGAGGAAATCGGCGAGATGGTCGGCAAGGCACTGACTGTGGTCGGCAAGGACGGCGTCGTCACCGTCGAGGAGTCCTCCACGACGCAGACCGAACTCGTGGTCACCGAGGGCGTGCAGTTCGACAAGGGCTACCTCTCGCCCTACTTCGTCACCGACACCGACAGCCAGCAGGCCGTGCTCGAGGATGCGCTCATCCTGCTGCACCGCGAGAAGATCAGCTCGCTGCCGGACTTCCTGCCGCTGCTGGAGAAGATCGCCGAATCCGGCAAGCCGGTGCTGATCATCGCCGAGGACGTCGAGGGCGAGGCGCTGTCCACCCTGGTGGTCAACTCGATCCGCAAGACGATCAAGGCCGTCGCGGTGAAGGCGCCGTTCTTCGGTGACCGGCGCAAGGCGTTCCTGGACGACCTGGCCGTGGTCACCGCGGGCACCGTGATCAACCCCGACCTCGGCATCAACCTGCGCGAGGCCGGCCTGGACGTGCTCGGCCAGGCGCGTCGCATCGTCGTCACCAAGGACGACACCACGATCGTCGACGGCGTCGGCACCAAGGAAGACATCGCGGCCCGCGGCGCGCAGCTGCGTCGCGAGATCGAGGCCACCGACTCCGACTGGGATCGGGAGAAGCTCGAGGAGCGGCTGGCGAAGCTGTCCGGTGGCGTCGCGGTGATCAAGGTCGGCGCGGCCACCGAGACCGCGCTCAAGGAGCGCAAGTACCGGGTCGAGGACGCGGTGAGCGCGGCCAAGGCCGCCGTCGAGGAGGGCATTGTGCCCGGTGGCGGCTCCGCGCTGGTGCAGGCGGCCGCGAAGCTGATCGAGCTGCGCGACTCGCTGTCCGGCGACGAGGCCACCGGCGTCGAGGTGGTGCGGACCGCACTGTCGGCGCCGCTGTTCTGGATCGCCACCAACGCGGGCGTCGACGGCTCCGTGGTGGTCAGCAAGGTCGCCGAGGGCAAGGAAGGCTTCAACGCCGCCACCCTCACCTACGGTGACCTGCTGACCGACGGTGTCGTCGATCCGGTGAAGGTGACCCGCTCGGCCGTCGTGAACGCGGCGTCGGTGGCGCGGATGATCCTCACCACCGAGAGCGCGATCGTGGACAAGCCCGCCGAAGAGGCGCAGGACCACGGCCACCACGGTCACAGCCACTGAGCTGAAACCAGAGAAGGCCCTCGGACGTCGCGTCCGGGGGCCTTCGTTTTTACGAAATCAAGAGGCTACGGGAGGCTGCTCCGCGGCGATGGCGGCGAGCAGTCGGGTGCGCAGCGTGGCGGGTGGTGGGGTCGCCGTCGCGCTGGACAGCACGGCGAGCGCTTCTCTCGTCTGCCCGATCTCGGTGATGAACTCCGCGCGTAGGGCGGGGTCGTCGGAGTCGAGCAGTTCCTGCACCTCATGGTGATCTACGTCGTCGATCGATCCGAGCGCGACGGTGTGCGCGAGATCGACCTGGCGTTCATTCATCTCACGTCACCCCCAAACTTCTTTTGAGTCGTGTCAATCCGTCCCGAATTCGGGACTTAACGGTCGGTAACCCTACTCCGAGATACAGCGCGACCTCCGCGTAGGTCCGCCCGCCGTAGTAGGCGAGCGAGATGGCCTCTCGCTGGGTCTCGGTCAACGTCGCGAGTCCGTCGAGGACGGCCTGCTGTTCGAGCCTTCGCTCTACTTCTTCGGTTACCTCGTCGAATTCGTTACCGAGGACCCGTATTCCGTAGGCGACCTCGCGTTGGGTGTGTGCCTGCTCGGCGCGCACCCGGTCGACGGCCCGCCGGTGGGCGAGCGTCATCAACCATGTCACCGCTGATCCCTTGTCGGCGTCGAAACTGGCTGCCGTACGCCAGATCTGCAGGTAGACCTCCTGCGTCGTCTCTTCGGCGTAACCGGGGTCGTGCAGGACGCGCAGCACCAGACCGAAGACGCGCGCGGACGTCCGGTCGTATAGCTCGGCAAAGGCTTCCTGGTCGGACTCACCGCAACGACGTAGCAGGTCGGCGAGTTCGATGCTCTCGGCGGCGCGGGCCGTAACCGCAGAATCCACACCGGGTGGGAAGGCATCTCTTCGGAACGAGTCGCCCTCTGCGGCCGGCTGCCGCGTTGTCACAACGCTCCATTCTGTGTCATCGGTCACCACCGTAGCGGGTCGCTATGACCTCCCTTCGGCTGGGGTGTCGGCAAACCACCTGTGGCCCAGCGACTTTGCGGAAAACTTCGACACGCCAGGTGGCTCCAACAAGAGACACGCCGTGACACGCCGATAGCTAACCGCGAAACGCAGGGCTCGACAGGGTGTGCGGCGTCGGGTAGTCGCCGCCGCAGGCGTAGCGGTGGTGACCGCGTATTGCCTGCCGGTTGTTTGCTAGGGATTCGGTGCGCCGCACCCCGCGGATGGGAACAATTTCAACTACACCGCCATGCGCCGCCGATTGCGGCGGGCGTGCATCTCGCGTTCGGTCTCGGACATGCCGCCCCAGATGCCGTAAGGCTCGCTGACTTTGAGGGCGTGGCTGCGGCACTGCATCAGTACCGGGCAGGCCCGGCAGATCTCTTTGGCACGCATCTCGCGTGCGGTACGGGCTCGGCCACGTTCGCCGTCGGGATGGAAGAACACGGCGGAGTCCTGCCCGCGGCAGGACCCTCGCATCTGCCAATCCCAGACATCGGCGTTCGGCCCGGGGAGGTGGGTCGGCATGGGCATTGTGTGAACTCCTCGTGGTGCGAGCTCGTCAGCGTTGTCGAGCAGTTGTTCTGCAAAGTGTGGTAGGCCACTGCGCTAGGTCGGCGGGTGCCCCTGTGCTCGCCCGTTGCGGTCGCTGCAATTTCGCGCGGCGCCGACCGTGGCGATGAGCTACGTTAGGTCCAGCCGCGAAATTCCGTCAATAGTTCGGCGCAGCAGTTTCCCAAATCTTAGGCTGCGAAATTTAACCTTTGAGCTGTTTACTTTTCGCATTGGTTCCGGCGATACTGATCGGTTGACCAGTGGCCCATGGCTCGCTGATGCTTCCATCCAGGACCTATTTCCGCTGGTAGGCCCCACTTTTAGGGGCAAAACTCTGATCAGAGCCCGTCGGGGGCCGGGTGGGCGTGGTCACAGCGCCGCGCGACGACGTGCGCTGCGAGCAGATCCGAGATGGCGGAAACGGGGCGTTGAGGTTAATTGCGCGAAACGCGTGTGAATTCCGAACGCGGGCGCTCGGTGATTGCCGGTACGAGATTTACCTGATGGAAACATCGTATAGAGATCAGAAATGCTGAGTGGTTGCCGGTTGGTCGGGTCGGGTCTTTCTCCCGGCCATCTTCGCCCGGCCCGGTATACAGTTTCGGCCGTGTTCGCACCTGCTCCGCTCGGAGATACCCGATTCGAGATACTCGCCGAGAGCGCCTTCGGCGCACAGCCCGGTCGTGCCGCTGCCGAGTTGCCGACCGCGCCCGACGCGCTGGGTTCTTGGTATCGGGCGGTGATTCTGGGTGGTCAGGGTCGATATGCCGCGGCACGCGCCGAATTGCGAATTGCCCGCGCCCGCAGCACCGATCCGATTGTGCTTTCACTGGCCGCGAGTACCGAGGGTTCGCTGCTGCGCCAGCTCGGCTGGCATGCCCGCGCCGCCGCCCTCGACGGCCGGGCCGCCGCCCTGCTCTCCGGGCGATCGATGGGTGACCGCGCCGTGGCCGGGCCCGCCGGCTATCCCTTCGACCGCGGCGACGCGATCTGTGACGCGCTGACCGGTCTCGCGGCCGACGCGCTCGGCGTCGGCCGGGTCGCGCTGGCCTGGCGGCTGCTCGGCCGCGCTGCGGAAGTGGTGCCGGACGACCGGCTGGGCTGGCGGCCCGCCATCCGCAGGCAGTGGGTCAGCGCCGAAACCTCGCTCGCCGCAGGCACTGTCGAGCCTGCCATCGGGTACGCGGCGGCCGCGCTCGAACTCGCCGAGCGCGGACCATCGGTGCGGCATCTGATCAAGTCCCGGCTACTGGTCGCCGCGGCGGCCGTGGTGGCGGGGGAGCACGACCGGTCCCGCGAGCTCGCCGAGCAGGTTGCCGAGGAATGTCGCGAACATGGCATGTTGCCGTTGCGCTGGGCGAGCGCGATGCTGCGCGAGGGGCTCGGCAGCCCCGGCGCCGCGGCGGAGGCCGCGGACTGCGCCGCGACCATCGTCCGACGTGGCGGTCGGTTTCGTCCGGTGACGGCGGCGCAACCGACCGGCTAGCTGTCGCAAAGCTTTTAAGCCGGGCTACATCAGGTTGTGCGGGGCCTGTGCTGTGAAGGGCGACCGTGTTGCCTTGTTCCGCGCGCTGTATCGCTATTGTTAGATCCGTTCCGCCGCTTCGGCGGAAGCACTGGTCATCACCGACCGTGCCACTTGTAACGCCGGGAATCTCTCTGACGATGACGAACATGGGCGAAGAGTTGGACCTCGCCGTCACTGCGGCTGCGCAGGGCGACAGATCCGCTTTAGCTCAGGTGCTGGAGATGATCCGCCCGCTCGTGGTGCGTTATTGCCGCGCGCGGATCGGAGCCGCGGAGCGTGGGCAGCTCTCCGCGGATGACGTTGCGCAGGAGGTCTGTTTGGCCGTGATGACCGCCTTGCCCAGGTATCAAGACCAGGGCAGGCCCTTCATGGCCTTCGTTTACGGAATCGCTTCGCACAAGGTCGCCGACGCCCATCGCAATGCCGCCCGTAACAAGGCGGAGGCAATGGCCGAAGTACCAGATGTCATATCCACCGACCATGGTCCGGAACAACGAGCTCTCGAATCGGAGACGAGCAGGCAGATGAACCGTCTGCTCGCGACACTCCCCGAGAAACATCGAGAGATCTTGATCCTGCGATTGGTCATGGGTTTGTCAGCCGAAGAAACCGCAGTCGCCGTGGGCAGTACGGCGGGGGCGATACGAGTGGCCCAGCACAGGGCACTCGCGAAACTGAAGTCTCAAGTGGCGAGGGCAGGTGAAATGTATGGCTAGGGATGGCGAGCGCGGTCGGGGTGACTGGAAAGCGCGGCTTGGATCGCGAAACAGCGGTCCCTACGCCGACGCGTCCGGAGATACCGGTCCGGTCGACATCGCCGCGGTACGCCGCGACGACGCGTTGATCGACGCTATCGCAAGCGATGGCCCGGTACGGACCGACAGCGCGGAGGAGTATCAGCTCGCGACCTTACTCGCGGACTGGCGAGCGGAGCTCATCGCTCCACCGATGACCGCGGAGCCGGATCTGGATGTGATCGTCGCCGCGGTCAATCAGGAGATCGGCGCACAGCAGTTCCGCAACAGGGCGCAAGGCAACAGCCGGTGGCGTTACGCCCGCCCGCTGATGGGGACCGCGGCGGCACTCGCCCTGGTCATCGGCGGTGTGACGGCGTTCTCGTACGGCTCGCAGCCCGGCGATCCGCTGTGGAATCTCAAGGAAGTCGTCTTCAGTCAGGCGGCGCAGAGCACCGTGGCGCAACGGGCGGGCACCGATCTGGATGAAGCGGGGAAGCTGATCACCCAGAACCCGGTGCAGGCCAAGGCGCGGCTCGAGTCGGCGAAGGCGAATGCCGACCAGGTCGACAGCCCGGAGAAGCACGACAAGCTGATGACGGAGTGGCAGCGCCTCGTCGATCAGTTGCGGGCCAGCGGCTACGGCGATTTGGCCGATCAGCTGGATCAGGGCACCTCGGGCAAGCCGACCGAACCGTCGACGAGCACTGGCCCGACGACCAAGCCGGTCCCGCCGGCCGAACCGTCGGCGACGATTCTGCAGACGAAGCCGTCTCAGCCGAGCGACAAGCCGACCGAACCCACCACCGAACCGTCCAAGCCGCCGAGCGAGGACAAGCCGACTCCGCCGACGGTGACCACGCCGCCACCGACGGTGGAGCCGACCACCACGCAACCCCCGGCGACACCGACCACCGTGTCCAAACCCACTGTGGTGGAGCCGACCAATGACAACGGTGGCCAGACCCAGCAGCCGCCGGCTCGGGTACCGACGCAAGGCAATCCGGGCACCACGTTCGTCATCCCGTCCGGGGCCGGCGGCGCGGCGACACCGAGCTAGCAACCCGCGAGAGAATCTCGAAACAAGACAAGAACCGATTGCCGAGTGGCGGTCGGTTTTCTGTCTGTTCGGAGGTGTGTGCCCCAGCGGTCATACTTCGGAAATCGAGCGTGGGTGCGTCGAAGATCACAGCGTGATACGCCGCGTCACGCGAGTTCCCGTGGCGGGACGCGTCATCGGTTCGGTGCCACGAACCTCAGTTGTCGAACCCTTCGAATCCGTCGCCGTGGAAGGCCTCGTTCATCGAGGCATCCGCGTATCCCCGGCAGTAGTCCCAGGTGACATACGCTTCCGGCGTGGGATCGTAGGCGGGCTCGTGCGGGCGCACGGTGCCGTCCACCAACAGTTGAAGTAGGTTGGCGCGCAACATGTCCCAGTCGTGGTAGTGATCCTGCCGACAGTCTTCGCAGCTGACCACGAGTCCGCGGATACCGCGGTGCGCTAGTAGCGCCTCGTAGACGGCCAGATCGGCGAGATCTTCCTCGACCGCAAGGCGCTCGTGGGGATCCAGCGGCTCACCGGGCTCGATGGCGTCGAGCGCGGCGGACGGGTCGGAGGGGTCTCCGGCGAACGGATCCGGCGGCAAGCCAGGTGGTAGATGGTCACGCACATCCCCACGGTACGCAGAACAGGGTGGTCTGCGCCAGCTATGTCGGCCGCAAGTTTCGCCGGTGCTTACCCGCCCCCGGTCGACTTCGCCCCCGCGTCATCCTCCGGCGCGTACCCTTCCCACTCCCCGGCTGACGCCCAGTGGGCTCACTTGGCCGACGAGTTTGCGGGACAGATACCATGGTCTCAGGCCCCGGCGAGCACCCGACACGATTCCCGGAGCCACCAGTCCATCCCATCAGCTGCGCGCGGCGCCGGTGACCCCGGCGCCGGTCGCTGTCGACGTCCAGGAGGGGTCGATCCGAATGAGTAATCCCGTATCGGGCGAACGCACCGCTGTCCGCCCATCTACGGGTGGTGACGATCCGAACAAGATCGCCATGCTCGGCCTCACATTCGACGATGTGCTGTTGCTGCCCGCCGCCTCGGATCTCATCCCCAGCTCTGTGGAGACCTCCAGCCAACTGACCCGGGATATCCGGCTGCGGACCCCGCTGGTCAGTTCCGCGATGGACACGGTCACCGAGGCGCGGATGGCCATCTCGATGGCCAGGGCGGGCGGTATGGGTGTGCTGCACCGCAACCTGTCCGGCGCCGACCAGGCCGCCCAGGTGGAGACCGTGAAGCGGTCCGAGGCGGGCATGGTCACCGACCCGGTCACCTGCCGCCCGTCGGACACCCTCGCCGAGGTCGACGCCATGTGCGCCCGGTTCCGCATCTCCGGTCTGCCGGTGGTGGACGAGGTCGGCAGCCTTGTGGGCATCATCACCAACCGCGACATGCGTTTCGAGGTCGACCAGAACCGCAGGGTCGAAGAGGTGATGACCAAGGCGCCGCTGATCACCGCGCAGGAGGGCGTCACCGCGGAGGCCGCGCTCGGCCTGCTGCGCAGGCACAAGATAGAGAAGCTGCCCATCGTCGACGGCAACGGCAAGCTGCGCGGGCTCATCACGGTCAAGGACTTCGTCAAGACCGATCAGTACCCGAACGCCACCAAGGACCGCGACGGCCGCCTGCTGGTCGGTGCCGCGGTCGGCGTCGGCGACGACGCCTGGTCGCGCGCCATGACGCTGTCCGACGCCGGCGTCGACGTGCTCGTCGTGGACACCGCGCACGGCCACCAGGCCCAGGTGCTGCAGATGGTCACCAAGGTCAAGGCCGAGGTCGGCGACCGGATCCAGATCGTCGGCGGCAACGTCGCGACCAGGGCCGGCGCCCTCGCCCTCGTCGAGGCGGGCGCGGACGCGGTGAAGGTGGGCGTCGGTCCCGGCTCCATCTGCACCACCCGCGTGGTCGCCGGTGTCGGCGCGCCGCAGATCACCGCGATCCTGGAGGCCGTCGCGGCCTGCAAGCCGCACGGTGTGCCGGTGATCGCCGACGGCGGCATCCAGTTCTCCGGCGACATCGCCAAGGCGATCGCCGCGGGCGCGTCCACCGTGATGCTCGGCTCGCTGCTCGCGGGCACCGCCGAATCGCCGGGTGAGCTGATCCTGGTGGGCGGCAAGCAGTTCAAGAGCTACCGCGGCATGGGTTCGCTCGGCGCGATGCAGGGCCGCGGCCAGGCCAAGTCCTTCTCCAAGGACCGCTACTTCCAGGACGACGTGCTCGCCGAGGACAAGCTGGTCCCCGAGGGCATCGAGGGCCGGGTGCCGTTCCGCGGACCGGTCAACCAGGTTATCCATCAGCTCGTCGGCGGCTTGCGCGCGGCCATGGGCTACACCGGCTCGCAGTCCATCGCGCACCTGCAGGACGCGCAGTTCGTGCAGATCACCGCGGCGGGGCTCAAGGAGAGCCACCCGCACGACATCACGATGACCGTCGAGGCCCCTAACTACACTGGTCGCGGCTAGCCGCTCGATGTTCGTGTACGAGACCGCTTGGTCCGTGCATGATTGAGCGTGTCCACGGGTGTTTTGGGTACGAGCCGATGGTCGAGCGGAGTGCGGGCCCCTGCGGTCCGCGCTTGGCTGCCCATAGGTAAACCACTGGAGGCGCGAGTTTTGCGAGCGCCGTTCGCGGCCCGTCGGGCGGGGGGGGGGGGGGGCGGGGGCGGGGCCGGCGGCGGGCGAGGGGGGCGGCGCCGCGGCCGCCGCCCCCCC
>NZ_JBHXAU010000013.1:25246-256731 GCF_042727395.1 Nocardia sp. NPDC060255
TCGGCTCCGGCTCTGGCCCCCCGGGCCGGGTCGCTGTCGGCCCAACCCCCGCGCCCGGGCGGCGCGTGGCGCCCGCCGGGCCCCCCGCGACACCCAGGGGCCGCGAACACGCAGTGCCGCAGGCGCTGCAAATTAGACAAGGAGTACAGACGTGCGCGACATGGTCGAGATCGGCATGGGCCGGACCGCCCGGCGTACCTATGAGCTGGACGATATCGACATCGTTCCCTCGCGCCGGACCCGCTCGTCGAAGCAGGTGTCGCTGTCCTGGCAGCTCGACGCCTACCGCTTCGAGATCCCGTTCCTCACGCACCCGACCGACGCGCTGGTCTCGCCGGAGTTCGCCATCGAGCTCGGGCGTCTCGGCGGGCTCGGCGTCATCAACGGCGAGGGTCTGTGGGCCAGGCACGCCGATGTCGCGGCGAAGATCGACCAGCTGCTAGAGCTCGTCGGTAAGGGCGGCTACGAGCGGGCCGTCTCGCTGCTACAGGAACTGCACGCCGCGCCGATGCAGCCCGAGCTGCTCGCCGCCGCCGTCGCTCAGGTCAAGGCGGCCGGGGTGACCGTCGCGGTGCGGGTGAGCCCGCAGAACGCTCGCGCGCTGACTCCCGCGCTGGTGCAGGCCGGCGTCGACCTGCTCGTCGTGCACGGCACCATCATCTCCGCCGAGCATGTCGGCGACGGTGAGCCGTTGAACCTCAAGACTTTCATCGCCGAACTCGACGTGCCCGTGGTGGCGGGTGGCGTCAGCGACCACCGCACCGCGCTGCACCTGATGCGCACCGGTGCGGCGGGCGTCATCGTCGGCTACGGCTCGTTCCAGGGTGCGACCACCACCCGCGAGGTGCTCGGCATCGGCGTGCCGATGGCCACCGCGATCGCCGACGCCGCCGCCGCGCGCCGCGACTACCTCGACGAGACCGGCGGGCGCTACGTGCACGTCATCGCCGACGGCGACGTGGAAACCTCCGGCCAGCTCGCCAAGACGATCGCCTGTGGCGCGGACGCCGCGATGCTCGGCGTGCCGCTCGCGGTGTCCGCCGAGGCGCCCGGCCGCGGCTGGTACTGGCCGTCCGCCGCCGCGCACCCTTCGGTGCCGCGCGGCTCGCTGCTCGGCGTCGAGTGGGACCTGGACGAGGGCACCGGCGACACCGCGCGCCCCAGCCTGGAGCAGGTCCTCTACGGCCCCTCCGACGACCCGTTCGGCTCGCTGAATCTGGTTGGCGGCCTCCGCCGTTCGATGGCGAAGGCCGGCTACTCCGACCTCAAGGAGTTCCAGAAGGTCGGGCTCAGCGTCCGCGGGTGAGTTCTACCGTGCGTGTGACGGGGTGATCCGTTCGCGCAGGAACTGCCGCATGGCGATGTTGACCGGTTCGGGGTGCGTCATGGTGACCGCGAGCCGGGCGCCCGCGATCTCGACGTAGCTGGCGGCGGTGAGTCCCTGCGTCAGCTGCCTGGCCCGGTCGGGCGGGATGCCGCTGTCGGTGGCGTGAATCACCAAGGCGGGACAGGTGATTTCGGACAACCGCTCCAGCACCGAGTCCCGGCTGAGCAGGCAGCCCGCCGCCACCTCGATGCCGCGGCACTCGCGCAGCAGCCAGCGGGTGGTCCAGATCGTGCGGTACCACTTGTCGTCGCCGATCAGCCAGGACGCCAGCTGATTGACCGCCTGCTCGCGCGAGCCGTCGTCGTACCACTGCTCCAAAAACTGCTGGGTGGCGTCGGACTGCTCGGCGGTCGGGCCGTTGGCCTCGGTGCTGATCAGGATCAAAGCCGACACCCGTTCCGGCGCGATGAGCGCGGTGCGCAGCGCGGTGAAGCCGCCCTGCGCGGTGCCGCCGACTACGGCGCGTTCGGCGCCGAGGTGGTCGAGCACGGTCAGCGCGTCGCGCGCGGCGGTCCAATAGGTGAACGGCAGACCCTCGTCCCTGGTGCGGCCGTGGCCGCGTGCGTCCCACGAGACGATCCGGAATTCCGGTGCCAGCGCGGCCATCTGAGCCGCGAACATGGTCCGATCCATGAAGAATTCATGTGCTAGCAGCACCACCGGGCCGCTCCCGCCGCTGTCCTCGTAGTGGATGTCGGCGTCGATCGCGCGGGCGAATGGCACGAGCACGAGAATAGCCAGCGGCACGGGGGCGGGTGGTGCGATTTGCTGGCTCGCCTTTTTGCTTGCTGGAGCTGGGCATGGCGAAGCTGCTGTGCCGATGGTTCGCCCGTGTTGCCGCGTCACTAAACTGTGCTGGTGGCAGATACACAGAGACCGGTCCTCGTCGTCGACTTCGGCGCGCAATACGCACAGCTGATCGCCCGGCGGGTCCGCGAGTCGAGTGTGTTCTCGGAGGTGATCCCGCACACCACCACGGTCGAGGAGATCGCCGAGAAGCAGCCGCTCGCGGTAATCCTGTCCGGCGGCCCGTCCAGCGTGTATGCCGACGGCGCACCGCAATTGGACGCGCGGCTGTTCGATCTCGACATCCCGGTGTTCGGCATCTGCTACGGCTTCCAGGCGATGGCGCAGGCCCTCGGCGGCACCGTCTCGCACACCGGCACCCGCGAATACGGCCGCACCGAGCTCAATGTCGACGGTGGCGTGCTGCACGGCGGCCTGCCCACCATTCAGCCGGTCTGGATGAGCCACGGCGACGCGGTCACCGACGCGCCCGCCGGCTTCGAGGTCACCGGCACCTCCGCGGGGGCTCCGGTCGCCGCGTTCGAGAACCCGGCCCGGCGCCTGGCCGGCGTGCAGTACCACCCGGAGGTCCTGCACTCCCCGCACGGGCAGCAGGTGCTCAGCCGGTTCCTGCACGAGATCGCCGGCATCCGCGCCACCTGGACCCCGGCCAACATCGCCGACTCGCTGATCACCTCGGTGCGCGAGCAGATCGGGGACGGGCACGCGATCTGCGGGCTGTCCGGCGGTGTCGACTCCGCGGTCGCCGCCGCGCTGGTGCAGCGCGCCATCGGTGACCGGCTGACCTGTGTGTTCGTCGACCACGGCCTGTTGCGGGCTGGGGAGCGCGAGCAGGTGCAGCAGGATTTCGTCGCCGCGACCGGCGCCAAGCTGGTGACCGTCGACGCGGTGGACAAGTTCCTCGGTGAGCTGAAGGGCGTCACCGATCCGGAAGAGAAGCGCAAGATCATCGGCCGGGAGTTCATCCGGTCGTTCGAGGACGCGGTCTCCGAGGTTGTCATCGAGCAGGAAAACGAAGCGACAACTGTTTCTGATGGTCGCTCCGCAGGCTCCGCTCCGAAGGTCGAGTTCCTGGTCCAGGGCACTCTCTACCCGGACGTCGTCGAATCCGGCGGCGGCAGCGGCACCGCGAACATCAAGAGCCACCACAACGTCGGCGGTCTGCCGGACGACCTGGAATTCGAGTTGGTCGAGCCGCTGCGCCTGCTGTTCAAGGACGAGGTGCGTGCGGTCGGCCGCGAGCTCGGCCTGCCCGAGGAGATCGTCGGCCGCCAGCCGTTCCCCGGGCCCGGTCTCGCCATCCGCATTGTCGGTGAGGTCACCGAGGATCGACTCGTCACGCTGCGGCAGGCCGACGCCATCGCGCGCGAGGAGCTCACCGCGGCCGGGCTGGACAAGCAGATCTGGCAGTGCCCCGTCGTGCTGCTCGCGGATGTGCGCAGCGTCGGCGTGCAGGGCGACGGCCGCACCTACGGTCACCCGATCGTGCTGCGCCCGGTGTCCAGCGAGGACGCGATGACCGCCGACTGGACCCGGCTGCCCTACGAGGTGCTCGAGCGGATCTCCACCCGGATCACCAACGAGGTGGCCGAGGTCAACCGGGTCGTGCTCGATGTGACCAGCAAGCCGCCGGGCACCATCGAATGGGAGTGAATCCCCACTAGCGCAACACAAATGGCCCGTCCTTTCCAGGACGGGCCATTTTTTGTCCGGTCGATCAGCGGTGTCGGCGCGGGGACACCACCAGCACGATGCCGATGACGATGGCGGCGAGCACCACGATCCAGCCGATCGGGACCGCGCTGGACGCGGGCCACGACTCGGGGCCGACGAAGGCCCATGCGCTCACGCCGAGCGCGAGCAGGCCGATGATGAGCAGCGAGGCGGACGGGCCGCGGCGCGATTCGGTTTCGGTGGACTTGTCAGCCACGGTGGACCTCCGCGTTTCCGGCTCGGACGTTGATATTCAGGTCGAGCACGGGGGCGCCCGGTGTGTTCGGCCCGCTGATGCCGTTGTCGCACTTGGCATCACCCATGGTCGCGGTGCACTTGGTGCGCACCGTCATGCCCGCGGGCACAAACATCTGGAAGTCGCCCATCTGCACGTCGACATCGACGGTGCGGTTCTCGGTCAGGTTCAGCTGCCGCAGGTCCAGCGTGCCGGATCCCATCGTCACCCGGTAGTGCGAGTCGAGCAGGCTTGCCGAGGTCGGTGTCCAGACGTGCTCGCCCATCGCGCCGCGGTTGAAGTCGATCGGGCCGATCGCCGAGGCGAGCAGCACGAACCCGGCCAGCGGAGCGGTCAGCACCAGCAGGCCGTACCCGCGCCGCAGGAACGCGCCGAGCACCAGGCCGAGGCCGATCACGGCCAGCGCCACCGCCGCGATCCGGCCCGGCGTCATCCACTCGACCCCCGAGGCGGCCAGCGCGCCCGCACCGGCGGCGGCGAGGATGGCCAGGCCGATGATCACCGGGGTCAGCCGGGAGCGCGGGCGCTTCGGCGGTGCGGCGACGACGGTGCGGACCGGGGTCGGCTCGGGCAGATCCCAGGCGAGCGGAGCGACGCCGAGCGGGTCCCAGGAGGGCGGGGTCGGGCGGCCGATGGTGGCCGGGGTCGGGTGCTTCAGCGCGGAGGTGCGGCCGGGTGCCGAGTCTTTGCTGAGCGAGGGGGTGTCGCCGGATGCGGCCGACGTATCGGAAGTGGTCGAGCCGCTTCGGGTGTCGAGCACCTCGGTGGTGTTGTCGTTCTTGTCGAGCAGCGCGGTGTCGGCCGCGGATTCGCCTGGTGCGTCGCCCTTTTCGGGTCGCGCTCCAGCACTGTCGGCATCCTTGCGCAGCAGGACGGTCTCCGAGTCGACGTGTTGTGCGTGGTCGCTCGGTCCGGAATCACGGTGCGGCGGTACGGTTTCGGTGTCGCTCGGCGCCTCCGGGGTGTAGGCGTCCGGCAACTTCGTGTACGGCGTGTACATGCTGGTCGGCGGCACATACATATCGCCTGCGGTGCGCTGGGCGCCCTGCGGGAAGACCGCGCCGGGGTAGCCGGTCGCCATGATGCCGCTGTCCGCGATGAGCCCGCTGAACTCGCTGGTGGTGCCCGGCGGCGGCTCCGGATTGCGCAGGTGCAGCATCCACCAGCCGGCCAGCATCAGGGCCATGCTGATCAGCCCGGAGCCGCCGAGGCCGACGCCGACCGGACCCATCGTGCTCACCGCGATGGCCAGCGCGACGATCAACACGATCGTTTTGGTCTGCGACTGCGAACTGTGCCCCTTGCCGACCAGCGACTCCGCCGCGGACGACTCGTCACCGGCGGCGCTGAACAGCAGCCAGGCCAGCAGATAGAGCACGACACCGGAGCCACCGAATATCGCGGACACCACGAACGCCACCCGCACCAGCACCGGATCGACGTTGTAGCGCTGCGCGAACCCGGCCGCCACGCCGGCGATCGGCCCCTGCCGAGGCAACCGCGCCGGGCGTGTCCGCCAGATCTGCTGGAGCTGGTCCCCGAAGCTCGTTTTCGTCATGGTTCCCATCCTGTGCCTGACCAGCACATCCACACATCGGGGAGAACCCTGAAGATTCTCCTGATCCTTTTGGAGCTGCCCGCTCAGACCATCATCCGCTGAACAGCAGAAGATCAGGGGGATTCCTGATGGCTAGCTGTCGTCCGGACGTGCCACTATCGAGAGCATGTACCCGTCTGCCCCCTCGTTCGACGCCCGAGGGTTCGATGCCGCGCGCGGGTTCGACGCCGGGCGCGGTTTCGGACCCGCGCCGGTGTTGCACCCGGCACAGCCGCCGCAGCCCCGAATGGCGCGGCGCTCGGGTGGGCGGATCGTCGGCGGGGTGGCGGGCGGGCTCGCCGATCACCTCGGTGTCGACGTGTTCAAGGTGCGGATGGCCTTCGTGCTGTTGTCCGCGTTCGGCGCGGGCATCGTCACCTATGGGCTGCTGTGGATCTTCACACCGGGCGGCTCGGATGTGGCGAAAGCGTCCGGCTCCGAACGCCGCCAGGCGCTCGGGCTCGCGCTGCTCGGCATCAGCCTCGCCGTCGGGGTGACCTGGCTGTTCAGCGGGACCGCGGCGAATGTGATCGCGCCTATCATCGTGGTCGCCATCGGCGCGGCGCTGGTGTGGCGGGAGTACGACGCGGACGGCCCGCGCTCGTTGCTCGGCCTGCCCGCGCGTCCCTCGGTGGTGACCTGGGCGCGCATTGTCGCGGGCGGCACGCTGATCGTGGCCGGGCTCGGTGTGGTGGTGCTGGCCAGGATCGATCTGAGCTCGCTCGGATCCGCGTTGATCGCGGTGGCCGTCACGCTGGTCGGGGCCGGGCTGCTGACGGTGCCGCTGTGGTTGCGGATGATGCGGGCGTTGAACGCGGAACGCTCCGCCCGCATCCGCAACGAGGAACGCGAGGAGATCGCCTCGCACCTGCACGATTCGGTGCTGCAGACGCTGGCCCTGATCCAGCGCCAGGCCGAGGACCCGCAGGAGGTGGTGCGGCTGGCCCGCAGCCAGGAGCGGGAACTGCGCAAGTGGTTGTTCGAGGATTCCGGTCCCGCGCAGTCCAGCCTGGCCGCCGCGCTGCGCACCATCGCGGGCGAGGTGGAAGATCAGCACGGCGTGAAGGTGACCCCGGTGACCGTCGGCGATGTGTCGATGGACATCGGCGAGACCGGTGCCGGCCTGCCGAAGGAGCACTTCACCGCGCTGCTCGGCGCGAGCCGGGAGGCGCTGGTCAACGCCGCCAAGCATGCGGGGGTGCCGGAGATCGACCTGTTCGCCGAGACCGAGTCGCACCAGGTGAGCATCTTCGTGCGCGACCGCGGCGCCGGTTTCGACACCGCCGCGGTACCGCAGGACCGGCAGGGTCTGGCGAAATCCATCCGCGGCCGGATCGAACGCCGCGGCGGCCAGGTGGAGATCCTGTCCAATCCCGGCCGCGGCACCGAGGTGCGAATCACCATGCCGCGCACCGATTCCGGTGGCGAGGACGACCAGGGCTCGGAAGAGACGGCGGCGACCATCGATGCCGAGCAGGTGCCGGAGCCGGTGCATCCCGGGCCGTGACAGGTTTCGCGACCGGTGTTTTCAGTGAGTTGGGTCGACTCGTACCTACATGTGGTACCGATGTGGGTGCAGGCGGTGCCATGGGCGGCCTGCGCGCCAGGGTGGGTCGGTCCACCGACAGTTTGAGGAGAAGCAGGTGACCGTGCGGGTCTTTCTCGTTGATGATCACGCAGTGTTCCGGTCGGGTGTGCGAGCGGAGTTGAGCAGGGAAACCGACATGGAGGTGGTCGGCGAGGCCGGTGGGGTAGCCGAGGCGATCGCCGGGATCAAAGCGACGAATCCTGATGTGGTGCTGCTCGATGTGCACATGCCCGACGGTGGCGGTGTCGCGGTGCTCGCGGGCATCGAAGCGGGACCGGTGTGCCTGGCGCTGAGCGTGTCCGATGCCGCCGAGGACGTCATCGCGGTGATCCGGGCGGGCGCCAGAGGCTATGTGACCAAGACGATTTCGGGGGCCGAGCTGGCCGACGGCATTCGCCGGGTGTCCGGCGGCGACGCGGTGTTCAGCCCGCGGCTCGCCGGTTTCGTGCTCGACTCGTTCACCGGGAAATCGCAGGTGCCCGAGCCTCCGCTCGATCCGGAACTGGATTCGCTGACCCCGCGTGAGCTCGAGGTGCTGCGGCTGCTCGCCCGCGGCTACACCTACCGCGAAATCGCCGAAAACCTGTTCATCTCGGTGAAAACCGTGGAAACCCACGCCTCCAACGTGCTCCGCAAGACCCAGCAGTCCAACCGCAACGCGCTCACCCGCTGGGCACACCACCGCCGCATCGACTGAACCGGCAACCGCGTTGGCGGGCCGGGGTTTACATCACCGCGATGATGATCGCGATGATGATGATCAGGCCGATCAGCAGGCCGACCGCGATCGCCAGCGGCGCGTTGCTCGCCTGCGGCAGCTTGGTCCGCTGCGGCGCGGGCACCGCCGCGGCGCCCGCCGGGGCGCGGTGCGGTCGGGGCAGCGGGGTCGAATGCGGACTGCGCAGGCCGGACGCCGAATTCCGCGCCGCCCAGGCTGGAATCGTGCCGTCCTCGGTGCGCACCGGCGCGCCGAGAATGTAGGGCCCGGTGCCGGGACCGAAGGCGGCGGTGAGGATTTCGTCCCTGGCCTCGGCCATCGTCGGCCGTCGCTGCGGTGCCGGTTCCAGCATGTGCAGCAGCGCCTCGGTGAGCATGCCGCTGCGGGTCGGCGGAATGATCTGCGCCATGGCCGCGCGATGCACCAGCACATCGCTGTCCTCGTCGAGACCGAACGGCGGCTGCCCCTCGATCGCGGTGTACAGCGTTGCGCCGAGGGAGAATACGTCGCTGGCCTTGGTGGGCTGCGCGCCGCGCGCCACCTCCGGCGGCAGGTAGGCGGGGGTACCGGTGATCACGCCGTCGGGTTCGTCGGAGTGCTCGCCCGCGCCGCGTGAGATGCCGAAGTCGCTGAGCTTGGCCATGCCGACGATCGGACCGCGGTCGGCGACAAGGATATTGCCCGGCTTGATGTCGCGGTGCGTGATGCCCGCCGCGTGCGCGGCCGCCAGCGCGTCGGCGACCTGTGCGCCGATCTGCGCGACCTCGATCGGCGGCAGCGTGTCGACCAGCGCGAGCGCCTTGGCCACGTTGCGTGAGGGCAGGTGCTCCATCACCAGCCAGGGCTCGCCCGCCTCCAGCACCACGTCGTACACGGCGATCGCGTGCTCGTGCGAGAGCTTGGCCGCGACCCGGCCCTCGTGCATGATCTGGGCGCGGATCTCGTTGGCCTCGGCCTCATCCAGCCCGGCCGTCGAGATGACCTGCTTGATGGCGACGTCCCGGTCGAGCAGCCGGTCGTGCGCGAGCCAGACCGCGCCCATGCCACCGCCACCCAGCTTCGACTGCAGCCGGTAGCGGCCGGCGACAAGATAGTCGGGGCCGACAATGGGACGAGCGCGTTCGGTCACGGTGCGAGGGTAGCGGAAAACAGGGTGGCCTACGGGGTTTGCTGACACGAACGGCCGCCGTTTCTATGCCTCGTCCGGTAGGCGATCTGTCCGCCGGCGCCTGCCGCGGTGGTCGGCACGGTCGGCGGCGTTCGTCACTGTGACAGCGGGTTGTCCGGTTCGCCGCCGCGATAACGGCTGCGCAACCGACCGACCAGCGATGACAACGGCATCGTTGCGAAATCGCGGTGGCGGGGGTGGGGCCTTGACGGAACCCGGGGGTCGGTTTCTACTGAGCAGGTATCGAACGTATATTCGATAAGAATCGATAGCTGAATCGGTGCTGATCCCTCGTCAGAGGGTCGTTCCGTGCGCGTCGCCTCGGGTCCATCGTGGGAAGTAGGTGGTAGGGATGGGTTCGGATGCGAAACCGCAGGAGGGGGCACAACCGCGGGCAAGGCCGCGCGAGGTAGAGCGGGAGAGCCCACCGACGCTGGCTGAGCTGCGCCGGAGAATGGCCGCGATACCCGGTCGCGGTGAGGCGACGGCCGAGCGCATCCCGCTCGACGCCGAACTGCGCCGGGAGTCGCTGGCCGTGCCGCCCGCGCTCGCTGGGCTGTTGCCCGGCGGTGGCCTGGCGAAGGGTTCCGTCGTGTCCTACACGGGCGCGCGTTCGCTGCTCGCCGGCCTGCTCGCCGCGGTGACCGAGGACGGCGGGCATGCGGCGGTGGTCGGGGTGCCCCGGCTCGGCCTGCTCGCCGCGGTGGAGATGGGCGCTCAGCTGGATCGGCTGGCCGTGATTCCCGACCCCGGCCCGGACCCGGTGGAGGTGGCCGCCGTGTTGCTCGACGGCCTCGACCTGGTTGTGCTCGGTCTCGGCGGCACCGCCGTCGCCCCCGCCCGCACCCGGGTGATCGCCGCCCGCGCCCGCAACAAGGGCGCCACCCTCGTGGTCACCGACGGCCGCTGGCCCGGCGCCGCCCTGCACCTCGACGCCCGCATCGCCGGTTACGCGGGCCTCGGTCACGGCCGCGGCCGCCTGCGCTCGCTCGGCCTCGAGGTCGAAGTACGCGGCAAGGCCGGCCCGCCCCGCCGCGGTCGGCTGGACTTGCGCTCGAACTCCGGCCGAGTCGAATGGGCGCTGCATGAAACACCCACGCGCACCGCGATACCGGTCGATGCCAATGAGGCGGTCTCGTGACGGCGGAGCTACGACCGCTCGCCCCCACGCCGGGCGGACTGTGTTCAGCTCCTCCGCAGCTGGTGCCGGCACTCGATTCGGCCGCTCGCGGCGGAGCCGGGATGTGTGGTGTGGCACCGTGATGCTGCCCAGCCGAGAGAAAGGGGCGGCGCGGGTATTGGCGCTGTGGTGTCCGGATTGGCCCGCGGTGGCCGCCGCCGCGGTGGCACGGTTGCCCGCGACACAGCCGGTGGCGGTGCTGTTCGCCAATCGGGTGATCGCGTGTTCGGCGATCGCACGGGCCGACGGGGTGCGGCGCGGGCAGAAGCGGCGGGAGGCGCAGGCGCGGTGCCCGGATCTGTTTCTCGCGCAGGCGGATCCGGATCGGGACGCGCGGTTGTTCGAGCCGGTGGTCGCCGCCGTCGACGCGACGGTGCCCGGGGTCGAGGTGCTGCGGCCGGGGCTGCTGGTGCTCGGGGCCCGCGGCGCCGCAAGGTTTTTCGGTTCCGAAGAGGCGGCGGCCGAGCGGCTCGTCGACGCGGCCGCCGCCGCGGGAGTCGAGGCGCAGATCGGCATCGCCGACGAGTTGTCCACGGCGGTGATCGCCGCCCGGCGCGGCGCGATCGTGCCCGCCGGGGCGGGGGCGCGGTTTCTCGCGCCGATGCCGGTGCGCGAGCTCGCGGCCGAGCCGAGCCTGGCCGCGCCGGAGCGCACCGACCTGGTGGATCTGTTGCACCGCTTGGGTTTACGCCGGATCGGCGATTTCGCCGCACTGACCTCCGGCGAGGTCGCCTCGCGGTTCGGCGCCGATGCGGTGCTCGCGCACCGCTGCGCGCAGGCGCAACCCGAGCGGCCGCCCTCCGCGCAGCCGCCACCCAAGGACCTGACGGTGGAGTACCGCTGCGACCCGCCGATCGAGCGGGTCGATGCGGCCGCCTTCGCGGGTCGCCTGCTCGCCACCGAGCTGCACGCCGAGCTGTCGAACGCCGGGCTGGCCTGCACCCGGCTCTCGATCTTCGCGGAAACCGATGCGGGGGAGGAACTTTCCCGCATCTGGCGGTGTGCCGAACCGCTGACCCCGGACGGCACCGCGGACCGGGTGCGCTGGCAGCTGGACGGCTGGCTCACCCGGCGTGACCGGCCCACCGCGCCGGTCACCCGGCTGCGCCTGGAGCCGGTCGAGGTGGTGGCGGCGGGCGCGCTGCAGCTCGGCCTGTGGGGCGGTGTCGGCGAGCAGGACGAACGGGCCCGGCGCGCGCTGATCCGGGTGCAGGGCCTGCTCGGCGGCGAGGCGGTGCGGATCGGCGTGCTCAGCGGCGGTCGAGGGCCCGCCGAGCGGATCACCCTGGTCGCGCTGGGCGACGAACCCGTCCCCGCCGCCGATCCGGCCTTGCCGTGGCCGGGCAGGCTGCCCGAACCGGCCCCCGCCTTGCTGCTGCTCAACCGGCCGCTGGTGCGGCTGGAAGCCGCCGACGGCGTCCCGATTCTGGTCACCGAGCGCGCCCTGTTCAGCGCCGACCCGTCCCGCCTGCACTGGGGCAGCAGGCAGTGGCGGCTGACCGGATGGGCCGGACCGTGGCCGGTGGACGAACGGTGGTGGGCGCCGGAATCGTCCGAGAACAACGGCACTCCAACAACTTTCACTGCTCGCGCGCAGGTCCAGCTCGACGGCGAACCGTCCGACGTCCGGGTGCTACTGCTCGTCTATCACGACGAAATCTGGCGTGCGGAAGGACTTTACGACTGAGGCCGCGACCACACCGTCGCCATCGTGAACGGTTGTCCGCGCAGCTCTTTCCATTTCGGCTTGGCGGTGAGCCAGGTGTCGTCGATCAGCGTCTCGACGAGTTCGGTGAGCACCCAGCCCGCGTCCAGCGCCGCCGTCACGTGCTCGCTGAGCAGGTGCAGGTTCGTGCTGATCGCCACCGGCTCGCCGCCCCGTGGCGTGTAGTGCGTCGGCATCCCGGTCGTCATCATGAACTGCGGATGGAAGCTGACCAGGACACACCGCGCGCCGGGCGCGGCCAGCCGCCACGCCTCGGCATAGAACGGTGCCAGTTCGGGCAGGTGCTCGTCGATCAACGAGGCGATCACCAGGTCGTAGGCCCCGACCGGCAGCCCGGTGTCGCGCACATCCGCCTGGGTGAGCGTGGTGTGGGCCCCGCGTTCCCGCGCCCGCGCCAGCATCCCCGCACTCACATCGATCCCGTCGATATGCGGAACGCCCTGCGCACGCAGCCACGCCCCGGTCCGCCCGGTCCCGCACCCCAGATCGGCGGCTTTCCGCAGCCGCGGCCACTCCGGGCGCCGCAGCCGGGCCAGCAGCGCCAGATCCATCTCGTCCATGACGGTCTGCTCGTACGTCGGCGCCCATCCGTCGTATCCGGTGGCGACATCGACGGTGGGATAGTTTCGGCGGTCGTAGTCCGCGAATGACGGCATGCGCGGAGTATTTCGCGGCACAACGGGATTCGCGAGATATTTTTCCCGGGCACCCGCGATACCGTGTGCGGCTTCCGCAGTCCGCGCAGGCAGCGGGCCCCGCGATGTGGCACCCGGCTCACGTGATCCGTACAACAAGTCCCGGGCCGGTAACTGACAAGCCAAGTACTCTCGAAGATCGTGGATCTCACGGTGACCAGACTCGACCTCGGTGACGTGCGGATCGCCTACCGGGATTCGGGGGCGACCGCGGGTTCCGACGTGCCCGTGCTCCTGGTGCACGGCATGGGCGGGGACGGGCACACCTGGGACCGATTCGCGCGCGAACTGGTGCAGGCGGGACGCCGGGTCATCATCCCCGATCTGCGCGGCCACGGCCGCAGCTCACACACCGATTCTTACCGCTTCGACGAATTCGGCGCCGATGTGCGGAAACTGTGCGACCGGCTGGAACTGTCCACGGTCGATATGGTCGGCCATTCGCTGGGCGGCTACGCGGTCTCCCGCGTCGCGCAGGAGCGGCCGCGGCTGGTGCGCCGCCTCGTCATCGAGGAGTGCCCGCTGCCGTTGCAGTCCGGCGCCGAGGAGCTGCGGCTGACCCGCCGCTTCCCGACCGTGCCGGAACTCTGGCACGCGACGAGCAGCCTGGCCAGGCATCCGCGCGCGGTGCTCGCCTTCGACCGGTCCATGACCAGGACCGCGCTGGAACAGTTCCGCAAGCCGAACCCGGAGTGGTGGGACCGGCTGTCCGACATCACCGCGCGGACACTCGTGCTGCGCGGTGGTCCAGGCGGCATGGTCGATCCGGCGAAACTGGCGCTCATGCGCGCCGCGATTCCCGACTGCACGGTCACCGCCTTTTCCAGCGGCCACAGCATCCACCGCGACCGCTATCGCGAGTTCGCGGCCGCCGTACATCCGTTCCTCGCGGCGTGAAGAACACCGGATTCGAGGGGATGCTCTGTTCCGCCGCCGCGACGGGGACGCCGTTGCCGGGCACCGCTACCGAGGTGACCGGCTGGTTGTGTGTCGAGCACCCCGGCGCGTGGGGCCGCGATGTGATCGGCGACGAGGTACTCGGCGCCGAGCTCACCCCCGAGCTGGCGGCCCGCACTGCCGCCGCGCACGTGCGCCCGACCCTGATCCGTCGCCCTGGCCGCAACGAATTCACCGGCACCCGAACGGTTTTGCTCGCCAGCTCGCGACCCGAGGGCTCCTGGTGTGAACGCCTCGAGATCACCGATCTGAAGCAGCTGCTCGATATCGACCTGCATCTGGTGCACGGCCCGGCGCCGGGAATCGGTGTGCCCGTGCATGATCCGCTGGTGCTGGTGTGCGCGCACGGAAAACGCGACCAGTGCTGCGCGCTGCTCGGCCGCCCGATCGCCGCCGAGCTCGCGACGAAATATCCTGGGCAGGTGTGGGAGTGCTCGCACACCGGCGGTCACCGCTTCGCGCCCGCCCTGGTGCTGCTGCCCGCCGGGCTCACCTACGGCCGGCTCGATGTCGCGGCCGCCGAGGAGATGGTCGAGGCCGCCCGCCGCGGCCAGGTCTCGCTGCGCGGCCTGCGTGGCCGCAGCTGCTATCCGCCGCTGGAGCAGCTCGCGGAAGTCGCTGTGCGCGAACAGATTTCCGCCGCCATCGACGATCTCACGGTCGCTCCCGACCCCGGCTCGGCCTCGGCCGACCCCACCTCGGCCGGCGCCGCCCTGGTCACCCACCGCGACGGCCGCCGCTGGCGAGTCACCGCCCGCGCCATCGGCTTTCCGCCGCGGCAAGCCAGCTGCAACGCCGCTGCCAAACCCGTAACCGCCCTCGCGGTCGACACGATCGAGCAGCTACCCGCCGACTGATCGTGCCGAGGCCGCCATGTCTCGCGTTCGTGCCTACCAGTGCGTCCCCGGTACCCAGCGGGCAGCGCGGCGCAGCGCGGTGCCGGTGACGCGCCGGGCCGCCGAGCGGGGGCGCGGCGCGCGCTGGGGGACAACGGTTTCCGGCGCATCGTCGGCTTCTTCCACCAGCTCGCCCTTGGCGGCGGGGGAGTCCGGCAGCGCCCGGTAGTAGCGGTGCAGGATCCGATCGCGGAACTTGGGGGTGAGCAGGGCGCCGTACTCGGCGAAGGTGCCGATCGGCACGTCGATGCGTTTCGGGCGTTCGGTCAGCGCGCGCACGATCGTCGCGGCCGCCCACTCGGGGGATTCGGCGGGCTGACCCTGATCGCCGCTCGGGGTGATCATCGGGGTGCGCACCAGCGGCATGTGGATGGTGGTGAAGGTGACGCCGTCGGCCATGGTCTCGACCGAGGCCACCTCGGCGAACTTGTCCAGCGCCGCCTTGCTGGCCAGGTAGGCGGCGAAGCGTGGCGTCGCCACCTGCACGCCCGCGCTGCTGATGTTGACGATGTGACCGAACTTGCGCTCGCGCATCTGCGGCAACAGGGCCAGCGTCATGCGCAGCGCGCCGAAGTAGTTGACCGCCATGGTGCGTTCGAAGTCGTGCAGCCGGTCGGTGGAGCGGTGGATGGCGCGGCGGATGGACCGGCCCGCGTTGTTCACCAGCATGTCGACGTGGCCGTGCTCGTCGAGAATGGTCTTCACGGCGTGGTCCACCGAGTCGGAATCGGTGACGTCACACTGGTATCCGTAGGCGATGCCGCCGGCCGCCCTGATCTCCTCGACCACGGACGCGAGCTCGTCGGCGCGGCGTGCGAGCAGGAAAACGGTGGCGCCCTTGCCCGCAACGGCGATCGCCGCCGCCTTGCCGATGCCGGAGGAGGCGCCGGTGATCAGGACATGCCGACCGGAGATGTCGCGGCTGCGACGGCCGCGCCGGGTCTCGGGCAGGCCTGCGTCAGCGGATGCTTCGCTCATCGCTGCTCCTTTGCAGATTGGTTGGCATGAACTTACTCTCAAGTAAGTTTACCCGCCAAGTGGAACTGGTCACTTTTCGGGGCTGGGGTCGAGGTGGTGAACACGGGCGGAACAACCTCTCGAAATCGATCGAACATATGTGCGATACTCACCGCATGGCGGACGATCGGATGGCGGAAATCTTTGCCGCGGTGCGGCTCGGTGGTGGGGACCAGGCGGCGGCGCGACAGGCGCTGGAGAAGTTGTGGGACGAGATCGGTGAGGGCGGTGATCCCTTGCACCGCTGCGTGATCGCGCATCACCTCGCCGATCTACAGGACACCGCTGCCGCCGCGCTGCTCTGGGATCGGCGGGCGCTGGCCGCGGTGTTCGGCCCCGGCATCCCGCTGGACGAAGGACTCCGCAGCTTCCTCCCATCGCTGTACCTCAATCTGGCCGACAGCCACCGGCGCGTCGGCGACTTCGAGGCCGCCCGGATGCAGCTGGCCATCGCCCGCGGCCACCTCGACGTCCTCGCCAACGACGCCTACGGCGCCCTGATCCGGGCCGGCCTCGATCACGTCGACGCGGCACTCGCCGAGGGCTCGACCGCACCGCTGCCGACCAACTGATCCGTCCGAGGAGGTGACCCGGTGGGCTGGAGCAACGGGCCGCCTACCTGGGCGGAACTGGAGCGGGTGCTGTCGGGGCGGCCCGGCCGGACCAACCCGGACGCGATGTACCCCGGCGACGGCGGCGACAGCCCGGCCTGGTCGCGCAAGCGCGGTGACTACCTGGCCGAGCCGGTCCGGCCCGCCGGCGGGCCGACGGTGCCGTACGCCGAACTGCACGCGCACTCGGCCTACAGCTTCCTGGACGGCGCGAGCCAGCCGGAGGAACTGGTGGAGGAGGCCGTGCGACTCGGCCTCGAAGCGATCGCGCTCACCGATCACGACGGGTTCTACGGGACCGTGCGTTTCGCGGAGGCGGCCAGGGAATGGGGGATGCCGACGGTCTTCGGGGCCGAGTTGTCGCTGGGCACCCAGCCTGCCGAAGGAACTCCGGTCAACGGGCGGGCACGCAGGGGAGCCGAGCGGCGCCCCCGTGGTTCGCGGGTCAGTAATTCGGAATCCATTGAGCAGCTTGGTGATTCGACTGTGGCACGCGGGCACGTCGACGCACCGGATTCCATGCCGCGTACCGGCGCACCTGATCCCGCCGGACCGCACCTGCTGGTGCTGGCCCGCGGTCAGGAGGGCTACCGCCGACTATCCAGGGAGATCGCGGCCGCCCACATGGCAGCGGGGGAGAAGGGCATCCTCCGCTACGACCTCGACGCGCTCACCGCGGCCGCCGCGGGACAGTGGCAGATCCTCACCGGCTGCCGGAAAGGCCACCTGCGGCAGGCCCTCGCGGATGATTTACGTTCGGGCAGTAGCCGTCTCGTGCGGTCCGAGGCCGCGCTGCGCGATCTGACGGAGCGGTTCGGCACCGACCGGGTGAGCGTGGAACTCACCCACCACGGTATCCCGGAGGACGACGAGCGCAACGCTCACCTCATCGCCCTGGCCGACCGCCTCGGCCTCCCCGTACTCGCCACTACCGGAGCACATTTCGCCGCGCCGGGCCAGCGCCGCCGCGCCATGGCGCTCGCGGCGATCAGGGCCAGGCAGAGTTTGGACGAGATCGCCGGCTGGCTGGCCCCGGCCGGCGGCGCGCACCTGCGTTCCGGCGCGGAGATGGCGTGGCTGTTCGCCGACTGCCCGCAGGCGGTGGCCAACGCGGCTGAGCTGGCCCGCGAATGCGCCTTCGACCTGAAGCTGATCGCGCCGAAGCTGCCGCCGTTCGACGTGCCCGCCGAACACGACGAGAAGTCTTGGCTGCGTGCACTCACCCTCAAGGGTGCCGCGGCCCGCTACGGACCGCCGGAGCGAAACCCGCAGGCGTACCGGCAGATCGAGCACGAGCTCGCGGTGATCGACAAGCTGGAATTCCCCGGCTACTTCCTGGTGGTGCACGACATCGTCACCTTCTGCCGGGACAACGACATCCTCTGCCAGGGCCGGGGTTCGGCGGCGAACTCGGCCGTCTGCTACGCGATCGGCATCACCAATGTCGACCCGGTCACCAACAACCTGCTGTTCGAACGCTTCCTCTCGCCGGAGCGCGACGGACCACCCGATATCGATGTCGACATCGAATCCGACCGCCGTGAGGAGGCCATCCAGCACGTCTACCGCAAGTACGGCCGCGCGTACGCCGCCCAGGTGGCCAATGTGATCACCTATCGCGGCAAGTCCGCGGTCCGCGATGCCGCACGCGCACTGGGCTTTTCGCCGGGACAGCAGGACGCTTGGAGCAAACAGGTGAGCCGATGGACCGGAGTCGGCTCCGAGGACGATACCGACATTCCCACTGAGGTGCTGCAGCTGGCATCCGAAATAGAAGGCCTGCCAAGGCATCTCGGCATCCACTCCGGCGGCATGGTGATCTGCGACCGCCCCATCGCCGACGTCTGCCCGGTGGAATGGGCGCGCATGCCCGGCCGCAGCGTGCTGCAGTGGGACAAGGACGATTGTGCCGCCATCGATTTGGTGAAGTTCGACCTGCTCGGGCTCGGCATGCTCTCCGCGTTGCACTACATGATCGACCTGGTGCGCGAGCACACCGGCGTGATCGTCGAGCTGCACAAGCTCGACCTGAAGGAAGCCGCCGTCTACGAAATGCTGTGCCGCGCCGACTCGGTGGGCGTCTTCCAGGTGGAGTCGCGCGCGCAGATGGCCACGCTGCCCCGGCTGAAGCCGCGCGAATTCTACGACCTGGTGGTGGAGGTGGCATTGATCCGGCCGGGCCCGATCCAGGGCGGTTCGGTGCATCCCTACATCCGGCGGCGCAACGGCGACGAGGAGGTGGCCTATGACCATCCGGCACTGGAGAATTCGCTGTCCCGCACGCTCGGCGTCCCGCTGTTCCAGGAGCAGCTCATGCAGATGGCCGTCGACGTCGCGGGCTTCACCGCCGCCGAGGCCGACCAGCTGCGCCGCGCGATGGGTTCCAAGCGCTCGCCGGAACGCATGGAGGGGCTCAAGGAACGCCTCTACCAAGGCATGCGCGACCTGCACGGCATCACCGGCGAGACCGCCGACCGCATCTACGAGAAGCTCTACGCCTTCGCGAATTTCGGCTTCCCGGAAAGCCATTCGCAGAGCTTCGCCTCGATCGTGTTCTATTCGTCGTGGTTCAAGCTGCACCATCCCGCCGCCTTCTGCGCCGGTCTGCTGCGCGCGCAACCGATGGGCTTCTACTCCCCGCAATCCCTGGTCGCCGACGCGCGCAGGCACGGAGTCCTGGTGCACGGCCCCGACATCAACGCCAGCCGTGCCGAACCCACCCTCGAACACGACGGCACCCAGGTGCGCCTCGGCCTGGCCTCGATCCGGCACATCGGTGCCGACCTCGCCGAAAAGATCGTCGCCGTACGGGATCAGGGGCCATACACCTCCTTCCTCGACTTGACCGGACGCGTGGAACTCACTGTCGTGCAAGCGGAATCGCTCGCCACCGCGGGCGCGCTCGGCGGTCTCGGCAGCACCCGCCGGGCCGCACTGTGGGCCGCGGGCGCCGCCGCGGGCGAACGCCCGGATCGGCTGCCCGGCACCGGCGCCGCCACCACCGCCCCCGTGCTGCCCGGCATGAGCGACCTCGAACTGGCCGCCGCCGACGTCTGGGCCACCGGCGTCTCACCGGGCAGCTACCCCACCGAATTCCTGCGCCCACAGCTCGACGCCCTCGGCGTTATTCCCGCCGCGGGCTTGCTTGCCGTCCGCGACGGATCGCGAGTTCTCGTCGGCGGCGCGGTAACCCACCGCCAACGCCCCGCCACCGCCGCGGGCGTCACCTTTCTCAATCTGGAAGACGAGACCGGCATGGTGAACGTCGTCTGCTCGGTCGGTCTGTGGGCCCGCTTCCGCCGCCTGGCGCAGAGCGCTCCCGCCTTGCTCATCCGCGGTCGCGTGCAGAACGCCGAGGGCGCGGTCAGCGTCGTCGCCGAACACCTGCAGCGGATGGACCTGCGCGTCGACTCGAAGTCGCGCGACTTCCGCTGATCCGCCACTTTTAGAAAAGGGTTAGAAGGGCTCTAGAGAACGGTTACGTCCGGCTATTTGCGCAGCCAGAGCGGCTACTGTGCGAATTATGCGGAAGCTTGCTGTGCTGTGCATCGGTCTGCTCGGTCTGACGTTGCTCGTCGGCTGCGGCAGTGACACCGACAACGCGAAGAGAGTCCCGCCGCCATCCGGCCGGCCGGAGAGTTACGCCACCGTGGAACCCGCCCCCGCGTCGGCGCCACCGGCGCTGCGCGACCAGGGGCCCGCGCGTAAAGACAACAACGCCGGTGGCGAAACGGTCACCACGCGTAAGGAAGTCGTCACCGGCAGCGTCGAGATGACCGCGGGCAAACCGATCGACACGGCGAGCAAGATCGCCGACCGGGTGCGCGAGGTCGGCGGCCGGATCGACAGCCGGACCGAACAGCCCGGCACCGACGACGCCGATCCCAGCGCCACACTCACCATCCGGATCCCCGCGGACAAGACCGACACGTTCATCGACGGACTCGGCGGCCTCGGCAAGGTCACCCGGGTGCACACCAACCGCGACGACGTGACCATGCAGTGGGAAGATCTGGACGCCAAGATCAAGGCGCTGCAGGCCTCCGTCGACCGGCTGCGCGGGCTCATCGCCGGCGCGACCAACACCGCCGACCTGATCAACGCCGAGCAGGCGCTGTCCAGCCGTCAGGGCGAACTCGACAGCCTGACCGCGCAGAAGCGGCACCTCGACGACGAGGTCGCGCTGTCCACGCTCAACATCGACATCACCACCGCGACCACCAAGGCCCAGGAGGATCGCGCGGACAACTTCTGGGAGGGCATCGTCACGGGCTGGCACTCGCTGGTGGATTGGCTGAAGGACGCGGTCGTGTTCACCGGTAAGGCGCTGCCGTGGCTCGGCTTCCTGGTGGTGCTGGCCGCCGTGATCTGGGGCGTGGTGCGGACGGTGTTGCGGCGCAAGAAGAGTGGCGCAGCCGGTCCGACACCGAGTCCGGTGGCCGCGAGTGGCTCGACGGCCGCGGCGGGCGCCGAGAGCTCGGCCGGCGCTGGAAACTCGGCGAGCACCGGAAGCCCCTCGGGCGCAGGGAGTTCGGCAGAATCGGAGTCCTGAGCACAGAAGCTCGGCGTGCCCGGCGATCGAGGGCGGGCACGCCGAGATTTTCGTGCGGTTGATGGACAGCGCTGAAGCCGTACAACTTACGGCTTGCGCGGCAAGCCTGCTCACACCCCGCCGGGAAAGCCGATCTGGCGCCAGGCTTCGTAGGTCGCGACTGCCGCCGCGTTGGACAGGTTCATCGACCGGCGGCCGGGCAGCATCGGGATGCGCAGCTGGCCGGTGACATGTGGATCGTCGAGCACCGCTGCGGGTAGCCCGGTCGGCTCGGTACCGAACAGCAGCACATCACCTTCGCGGTAGTCCACCTCGGTGTAGTGCGTCGTCGCGTGTGTGGTGAACGCGAAAACCCGCTCCGGCCGCACCGACTCCCACGCCGTCGCCAGATCCTTGTGCACCGTCACCGACGCCAGATCGTGGTAATCCAACCCGGCCCGCCGCAGCTTCGCCTCCGAAAGATCGAACCCCAGCGGTTCGACCAAATGCAGCTCACACCCGGTTCCCGCGACCAGGCGTATCGCATTGCCGGTATTTCCGGGGATCGCGGGCTCATGAAACATCAGTCGGAACACGGCAGACAGTCAATCAGGCGCCGAACCGGCCGCCGCGCCGACCTAGTTCGCCGGGCGTTCCGGCAGTGCGCACATCCCGCCCTCGGCCATGCCGGTCGGGCGCACGCCGAGGCCCTGGTTGAGGCGGGCGCGCTGGTTTTCCCAGGCGATGGCGGCGGCGAGTTCGGCGAGCTGGGCTTTCGACAGGTGCGTCAGCAGGGTGGCGCGCAGGTCGCCGAGGTCGACGGCGGGGGTGGCGGTCATCGCCTCGGCGAAGGCGATGACGAGCTTTTCCAGGTCGGTGTAGGCGTCGCTGGTCCGGTAGCGCGGCAGGTCGGTGAGTTGTTGCTCGGTGAGGCCGGCGGACTGGGCCAGCGCGGAGCCGATGTCCAGGCAGAACTCGCAGTTCACCAGCCCCGCGGTCTTCAGCTCGGCCAGCTCTTTGAGCTTCGGGTCCAGTCGGTTGGCGAACAGCAGCGCCGACTCGAACACCATGGTGCTGAACAAGATTTGTGGTCGGCGCAGCAGCCAACCGGCCAGATCGGGCCGGTTCCGCTTCGCTTTCCGCATTGCCTTCAAGTAGTGCCGGATCCGTGTCAAGGCTCTCATCTACCCCACCCTCCTGAATCGGATCATTCGACTCTACCTTCAAACTACGTTCTGTAGTAGAGCTTTGGATGTCGAAACCCTTGCGCGACAGGCGGCCGCCGCCGAGTGAGCCTGTCGACGGCGCGGCGCGGGGGAGTCTGTAAGAATCGGGGGGTGACCGATGCCGACACGACCACCGCGGACCAGCGGGCAGGCAGCAACCTGGGCGCCCAGTTCCTGCGCTGCCACCTGCCGATGGTCGTCGTGACGCTGGTCATCGCGGTGGCGATCGTGTTCGTGGCCCAGGATCGGTGGCGCCGCGGCGCGCTGTTCTTCGGCGGCGCGACCTTGCTCGCCGCGGCGTTCCGCCTGTGCCTGCCGACCGCGCGGGTGGGCTTGCTCGCCGTGCGCAGCAAGCCCTTCGACGTCGGCGCGCTGACCCTGCTCGGCTCCGCCATCGTCTTCATCGCCGCCACCATCAACACCCTCGGCGTCGGTTAGCCCGCCCGGTAACCGTTGGCGCGCAAGGGGTCTGCCGCGTACTGCTCCGTGAATGCCGCCCGCTCGCGGGGACGGCGACCCGGGTGCGGTGGGGTGGTATCGCTGTAACCGACTGCGACCAGCACCGCGATGGCCAACTCGTCGCGGTCGCCGATGCCGATGGCCTGCTTGACCAGGTCGGGGTCCCAGCCGTTCATCGGGGCCGAGGCCAGGCCGAGGCTGGTGGCGGCGAGCATGACGTAGGTGGCCGCGATCATCGCGTTCTTCACGGCGTTCTCGCGCAGCAGCCCGCGTTCCCGCAGCGCGTGGAACTCGCTGCGCGAGTTGAACATCGCGGTGAACTCGGCGTTCCACGCGCCGTTGCGGCCCGCCAGTTCGGCGATGTCGGCATTGCCGTCCTGCCAGGCCGTCGGATCGGCGACGAAGACCAGGACGACCGGTGCCTCCAGCGGCTGCGGCTGGCCGAACGCGGCCTCCGACAACGCCTGCCGCCCGGCTTCGCTGGTCACCACGACGATCGAGCGGTCCTGCATGTTCCATGCGCTCGGCGCCTGCACCGCAAGATCCAGCAGTTCATCGATCAGCTCCGGCGCGATGGATGCGGGCTGAAAGTGGCGTGTGGTGCGGCGGGCGCGGATCGCGGCGGGAACCGAAAGTGTCTGTATTTCCATAATTCTTACTATCGGAGAGTGACACTCCAATAGGAAGAAGGCACTTAATTGTGCGTTACACTCGCGAAGGTGCGCACGCTCATCGATGGCTCCGATCTACCCGCCGACATCTACTCGGCCAAATGTCCCACCCGTCATGTGCTCGACCGCCTCGCGGGCAAGTGGACGGTGCTGATCGTCGATGCCCTGGCCGACGGCACCATGCGCTACACCGATCTGTACAAGCGCATCGAAGGCGTCTCGCAGAAGATGTTGACGCAGACCCTGCGCGAGCTGGAGAACGACGGATTCCTCACGCGCACCGTGCATCCCACCGTGCCGCCGCGGGTCGAGTACACCCTCACCGAACTCGGCCATAGTTTGCGTACACCCATTGCGGCACTGCGCGATTGGATCGAAACCAACATCAACCTGATCGAACAGGCGCGCCGCTCGGCCGCTCGCTGACGCGGGCAGACCTACGTCATCCGGCGCCGGGATCGCGGATTCCGTTGCGGTGGAAACCAATTCGGCGCACCACCCGCCGCACCCCTCGATGCGGCGGGCGAGGCCCGAAACTCAAGCGGGCTCGGCGACCAGCGCCGCGCGCCCGGATCGACTGCCGTACAACGCGCGCGCCTCGGCCGGAGTGACTGTCGCCAACCGGGCCGGCGGCTGCGCGTTGATGTGCTCCTTCAGGATCTGCCCCGCCAGCGGCGCGATGAACGGCGCCGCGACCAGCAGTCCGAACGAGTTGAACCGGCTGAATCCCCAGACCAGCACCTTGGCGGGCAGCCGGACCGCGAGATCGACGATGCCCCACCGATCGAAACGCCCGAGCTTGCGCATCCACTTCGGCAGCGTCGCGACCGACGCCAGCGAAAGCAGCCTGCTGCCAATGAAATACGAGATACCCGCACCATTGCGCGGTGAGGTCCACAGCAGGTGGTGCATGCCTTCCTCGGCCCGTTCCGAGGTGCACAGGCGCGGGCGGACTCGCTCGTAATACGCGCGAACCTCCTCGCGCGAGCGCGGCACATCCTCCGGCTTGCAGGTCTGCAGCTCGGCCGCGATCGCGCACTCCTGCCAGAAGCGCGTCTCCTCTTCCGGTGTCAGGCCGGGCCCGAACATTTCGTACGCCTTGAGCACCGAGTGCCATCCGGTGATGTGGATCCACAGCTGGGTGTCCGGGCTGTTCGCGCTGTAGCGGTTCCCGCTGATCGGTTCGATGCCGGTCATCGGCGCGTGGATCTGCATGAGGTGCTCGGCCGCCTGGATAGCGGTGCGTCCGTCGGCGATCGCGGCGATCAGGAAGTAGGAGAAGGTGTGATCGAGGCGCTTGCGCGGGTCACTGTAGATGCCGCGCGAGTCGGCGACGGCCGCGGTGAGGAACGGGTCGAAGTGCTCGAGTACGACGGCGCGCTGGAAGCCGATGACCGCGGTCGGCGCGGTCCAGACCTTCCAGCTGGGCGAATCGGGGCCGAAGAACCCGTAATCGTCCCGGCGCAGGGTGGTCGGATCGAAGTGCATCACGTGCTCCTTTGCGGTGATCGCCCCGGCACCGGGGGTGAATACAACGCAACCGTAGCAATTGCTGGCAATGAATACAACGGTTGCGTAGCATTTGTGTCGGACGGGATGCGGGATCGAGACCGGGATGCTGTCAGGATGGACCGCATGGAGGTGCAGCGGCAGTGACGACATCGCGTACCGCGGCGGATAAGCCGCGCAGGCGCTACGCGCCACGCCTGCCGCCGGAGCAGCGCCGGGCCCAGCTGCTCGACGCCGCCTTCGCGGTGCTGAGCCGGATGGAACTGCACGAGCTGAGTATGGAGGCGGTCGCCCAGGAGGCGGGCGTCGGCAAGCCGGTGCTCTACACCGTCTTCAAGACCCGCGCGGAACTCGTTGCGGCGCTGCTGGAACGGGAACGCGAACGCGGCCTCGAACAGGTCGCCGAGACGCTGCCGACCGACCTGATGGGCGCCGACCCGGTCGTCGCCGCCTCGGCCACCGTCGAGGCGTTCGTCGGTGTGGCACTGGAGAATCCGACCCGCTGGCGGCTCATCCTCGCCGGTCCGGGCAACGCCCCCGACGAATACCGTGAGGCACTGCGCAATTCGCGCGCCGGCATCTTCGACCAGGCCGAGGCCCTGGTCCGCGTCGGCACCGCACTCGAACCCCGGTGGGCCGGAGTCGATTCCGGCTTGCTGACCAACTCGCTGCTGCAGGTCGCCGAAATGCTCGGCCGTCTAGCCGTCAGCGAGCCCGACGAATACCCTCGTGAACGCCTCCAAGGATTCGTCCACGCCATCGTCCAACTACTGGTCGGCGCACCCACCACCGACTAGCCGCGGCGAGAACCGCCGCGCGCGAGGTGGATTCAGCGGGTGGGCTGACGGCTCTGCTGAGCCAGCCGCATGGTTTCGGTCAGCAGCTTGGACACAGCCGCTGCCTCGGTGAGGAAGCCGTCGTGTCCGTCGCGCGAGTGCACGACCTCCAGACCGTCGCAGCCCGGCAACCCCTCGGCCAGTTCCTGCTGCGTGCGCAGCGGGTACAGCCGATCGGAGTCGACGCCGCCGACCACGCACGGCACCGGCGTCGCGGCCAGTGCCGCGCGCACGCCGCCGCGGCCGCGGCCGATGTCGTGCCGGTTCATCGCCTCGGTCAGCAGCACGTAGGTGCCGGGATCGAAACGCCCGCAAAGCTTGTCGGCCTGGTGGTCCAGGTAGCTCTGCACCGCGTACCGGCCGCCGCGCCACGGATCCTCGGCGCCCTGCGCGCCGTTCTCGAACCGGTGGTCCAGCTCGTCCTCGGTGCGGTAGGTGAGGTGCGCGATGCGCCGGGCGATGCCCATGCCGGTCATCGGCGCGCGGTCGGTGTCGTGATAATCGCCGCCCTGCCAGTCCGGATCGGCCTTGATCGCCGCGATCTGGGTGGTCTGGGTGCCGATCTGGTCCGCGGTGGCGCGCGCGCCGACGGCCAGCACCAGCGCGGAGCCGACTCGATCCGGCGCGCCGACCATCCACTCGAGTACCCGCATACCGCCCATCGACCCGCCGACCACGGCGGCCAGCCGCTCGATGCCGAGCAGGTCGATCAGCGCCGCCTCGGCGGCCACCTGGTCACGGATGGAGATTTCCGGAAACCGTGCGCCCCAAGGCTTTCCGTCCGGCGCCAGGGTCGAGGGCCCGGTGCTGCCCTGGCAGCCGCCGAGCACGTTCGTCGCGATCACACACCACTCGTCGGTGTCGAGCGGACAGCCCGGTCCGACCATGCCGTCCCACCAGCCGGGCAGCTGATGAATGTCGTCCGGATGCCCGACCACGTGCGAGTCGCCGGTGAGCGCGTGCTCGACCAGCACCACGTTGTCCAGCGTGGGCGAGAGCTCGCCCCACCGCTGCACCGCGAGATGCACCTGCGGAATGACCGCGCCGCTTTCCAGCCGCACGTCCCCGATGGCGATGATGCCGAGCCGCCCGTCCGGGGGTGGCAGGGCCACCCCGGACGAACGGGCGAAACTCGGTTCGGTACTCAACGTCACGTCGCCGCCGCCGCGAAACCGGCCCGCAGATCGCTCAGGATGTCCTCGATGCCCTCGATCCCCACCGCCAAGCGGACCAGACCCGGAGTGACGCCTGCGAGCAGTTGCTCGTCGGGCGTCAGCTGCGAATGTGTGGTCGACGCGGGGTGAATCACGAGAGAGCGCACATCTCCGATGTTAGCCACATGGCTGTGCAGGGCTAATCCGTCCACGAACTTCTTGCCCGCATCGACACCACCGCGCAGCTCGAAGGCGACGATCGCGCCGGGCCCCTTCGGTGCCAGCTGCTGCGCGCGCTCGTACCAGGGCGAGGTCGGCAGGCCCGCGTAGATGACCTTGGTGACGTCCGGGTGGGTGCTCAGGAATTCGGCCACCGCCTTGGCGTTGGCGACGTGCCGCTCGACCCGCAGGCTCAGCGTCTCGATGCCCTGGCTGATCAGGAACGCGTTGAACGGCGAGATCGCCGAGCCGAGGTCGCGCAGCAGCTGCACGCGGGCCTTGAGTGCGAAGGCGGGCGCACCGAGGTCGGCGAACACCGCACCGTGGTAGCTGGGGTCCGGGGTGGTGAAGCCGGGGAAGCGCGGCTGTCCCTGCGCGTCGGTCACCGTCCAGTCGAAATTGCCGCCGTCGACGAGCACGCCGGCCACCGCCGAGCCGTGCCCGCCGAGGTACTTGGTCGCCGAGTGCACGACGATGTCGGCGCCGTGCGCCAGCGGCTGGATCAGGTACGGGGTCGCCACCGTGTTGTCCACGATCAGCGGCAGCCCGGCCTCGTGCGCGATGGCGGCGATACCGGGGATGTCGAAGATGGCGCTGCTCGGGTTGGCGATGGTCTCGCCGTAGAACGCCTTGGTGTTCGGCCGGATCGCGGCCCGCCACTGGTCCAGGTCGTCGGGATCGTCGACGAAGGACACCTCGATGCCGAGCTTGGGCAGCGAGTAGTGGAAGAGGTTGTAGGTGCCGCCGTAGAGGTGCGGGCTGGACACGATGTGGTCGCCCGAGGACGCCAGGTTCAGGATCGCGAACGTCTCCGCGGCCTGGCCAGAGGCCAGCAGCAGCGCGGCGACACCGCCTTCGAGCGCGGCGACGCGCTGCTCGACGACATCCTGGGTGGGGTTCATGATCCGGGTGTAGATGTTGCCCGGCTCGGCGAGCCCGAACAGCGCGGCGGCGTGATCGGTGTCGCGGAAGGCGTACGAGGTGGTCTGGTAGATCGGCAGGGCCCGGGCACCGGTGGTGCTGTCCGGTGCCTGTCCCGCGTGCACCTGCTTGGTCTCGAAGGACCACTGCGCGGTGGGATCGATATCGGCCGCGGGCACGGTGGAATCACTCATGAGCTTTGCTCCAAAGGAAAAGGTTGTTCGCCAGAACTACGGGGTTATCGGGATTTGGGCGAAGGACAACAACACATTTCGGGAACCTCCTGAAAGCGCGCTTGCTCTCGACCTTCGAGAGCCCGGTCATCACCCGGAGCACCCCACCGCTGCTGGAGGGTTGCCGTCCAGCAAGCCGGGGCTTCGCGCTGGCACTCATGACCTGAAGGCATCATAACCGGACGTCGCGCGACGGTTGAAACCTATGCGCGAACTCAGTCGGAAGCGCTGGTCCGCGCGCCGCCGCAGACCCGGAGGAACTCATCGAAGGCCGCGCAGAACGAGTTCCGGCCCGCCGTCGCGGCCTCGTACAGATCGTCGTAGTCGAACATGCTCTCGCCGCACTCCATGGCGAGGTGGTTGATGAGCTGCCAGGAGCCGAGGATCAGCCGCACCGGGAGCGCGCACGGCGTGGTGGCGAGCCGGTCGGCGACCACCGCGGCGATGGCGATGTTCTTCTTGTCGGCGTGCTCGAGGCTGCGCGCGCTGACCGCAGGACTGCTGCGCACGATCCGCTGCATCTGCTGGAATTGCCGGAACGAGATCGGCCCGCCGCCCGGTTCGCTGACGGCTCGGTCGATCACCTGCAGGAACGCCGAGCGCAGCGATTCCAGTTCGTTGTCGGTGACCGGAAGCCTGCGCAGCGTCTCCGCCACGGCCTGGCCGAAGTCCTGCACCGGCCCGAGGACGATGTCCTCTTTGCTGTCGAAGTACCGGTTGATCGTGCGCGGCGAGACATCCGCGGCGTTGGCGATCTGCTCGACCGTCGTCGCGTCGAAACCCTGTGTGTCGCACAGGTTCAGCCCGACCTCGATGATTCGCAACCGGGTCTGCTGCTTCTTGCGTTCGCGCAGGCCGGGATGCGCGGCGCCCGCAGGAGTTTCGGCTGCGGCACTCGCGCCCGTCGGCGTCGGTGACTCGAGCATGTGCCCACCTTATCGCAACCCAGTGTTTTCGTGTCCGTAACCGTCAAATGTCGTAGCGCGACATTTTTCTCTTGACGCCAAATGTCGTCTGATGACAGGATAGCCAAGCACTTCCTACGAAGAGGAGACGACGGTGACCGAGACTGCGACAGCAGTAGAAGTTCCGGTAAAACAAGGCAGCTCGGCCCGCTGGTTCGCCCTCGGCGTGATCGCATTGGCCCAGCTCATGGTGGTTCTGGACGCCACCATCGTGACCATCTCGCTGCCCTTCGCCCAGGCTGATCTCGGCATCAGCGACGGCAACAAGCAGTGGATGCTCACCGCTTACACGCTGATCTTCGGCGGCTTGCTACTGCTCGGCGGCCGGCTGGCCGACTACCTGGGCCGGCGCCGGATGTTCATCATCGGCCTGGTCGGCTTCGCCGCCGCGTCGGCACTTGCCGGTCTCGCGCAGAACGGCGCGGAGATGTTCGCCGGGCGCGCGTTGCAAGGCGCGTTCGCGGCCTTGCTCGCGCCCGCGGCGTTGTCGCTGCTGTCGGTGACCTTCACCGAGGCGCGTGAGCGGGCCACCGCATTCGGCGTGTTCGCCGGCATCTCGGCCGGTGGCGCCGCGCTGGGCCTGATCGCGGGTGGCGCGCTCACCGAGTACGCCTCGTGGCGCTGGTGCCTGCTGGTGAATACCCCGATCGCATTGCTCGCCCTGGTCGGCGCGCTGGCATGGGTGGTCAAGGACGTGCCCGCGCCACGGACCGGCGGCTACGACGTGCCCGGCGCGGTCACCGTGACGCTCGGCCTGATCGCGATCGTGTACGGCTTCAGCCGCGCCGCCGAGGACGGCTGGCTGGCAGGCAGCACCCTCGGCCTGCTCATCGCGGGTGCCGCGCTGCTGATCGCCTTCGTCGTGATCGAACGGCGCTCGGCCAATCCGCTACTGCCGCTGCATATTCCGGGCGAGATCAACCGAGGCGGCGCGTTCCTGGCCGCGCTGCTGGTGCCGATCGCCATGTTCGCGATGTTCCTGTTCCTCAGCTACTACTTCCAGATCACCCTGGGCTACTCGTCGCTGAAGGCCGGTTTCGCCTTCCTGCCGTTCCCGGCCGGCATCGCCATCTCCGCGGGTGTCACCAGCGCGCTGCTGCCGAAGCTCGGCCCGCGTCCGCTGATGGTGGCCGGTGCGGTGCTCGGGGTGCTCGGCCTGCTGTGGCTGGCCCAGCTCGGCTTCGGCGACAGTTACGCGTCGAGCGTGCTGCCCGCGCAGGTGCTGATCGCGCTCGGCATGGGTCCGCTGTTCGTCGGCATGCAGACCGTCGCGCTGCATCAGGTCGAGGAGGCCGATTCCGGCGTGGCCAGTGCGCTGCTCAACGCGGCGCAGCAGGTCGGCGGCGCGGTCGGCACGGCGCTGCTGACGACCATCTCGGTGCAGACGGCCAAGTCCTACGCGGAGAGTCACGCCACGATCGACAACCTGATCGCCCGCGCCTCGATCCACAGCTACGACGTGGCGTTCTACGTCGGCGCCGGATTCTTCCTGGCCGCCGTTCCGGTGATCGCGTTCATGATCCGGGACCGGCCCGAGAACCTCATCGAGGGTTCCGAGGACGGGGCGCGCCCGGTCCACGTCGGCGTCTGAATTTCGCAGTAATCCCCCTCGGTCCGCGTATCGCCAGTTCGGCGCTGCGCGGACCGTGGTCGTTGGGCGGGGCCGACCTGGGAATTGCGGAATGACCTACCAGTCAGTAAGTTCGTGGGGTTTCTCACTCGGGGGGCTGCCCGCACACCACGATCATCGGCAGCAGTACGCTTGTCTTGTTTGCACCACACGTCTCGCGGACAACGCGGGGCATATACGTTGTCTGTTGGAACAGCTGGGGTCCGCTCACAAGCGTGTTCACCTGGCCGTGCAATGAGGGCACCATCCTAGGAGGACACGAAGATCCATGTCCAAAATCAAGGTTGAAGGTACCGTCGTCGAACTCGACGGCGACGAGATGACCCGGATCATCTGGCAGTTCATCAAGGACAAGCTGATCCACCCGTATCTCGATGTGAATCTCGAGTACTACGACCTGGGCATCGAGTACCGGGATAAGACGGACGACCAGGTCACCGTCGACGCGGCAGAGGCGATCAAGCGCCACGGCGTCGGCGTCAAGTGCGCCACCATCACGCCGGACGAGGCGCGCGTCGAGGAATTCGGCCTGAAGAAGATGTGGCGGTCGCCCAACGGCACCATCCGCAACATTCTCGGCGGCACCATTTTCCGTGCGCCGATCATCATCTCCAACGTTCCGCGCCTGGTGCCCGGCTGGACCAAGCCGATCATCATCGGCCGCCACGCGTTCGGCGACCAGTACCGCGCCACCGATTTCAAGGTGTATCAGGCCGGTTCGGTCACCATCACCTTCACGCCCGAGGACGGCAGCGAGCCGATCCAGCACGAGGTCGTGAAGATGCCCGAGGACGGCGGCGTCGTCATGGGCATGTACAACTTCAAGGCTTCGATCATCGATTTCGCGCGGGCCTCGTTCAATTACGGCCTGCAGCAGAACTACCCGGTGTATCTCTCCACCAAGAACACCATCCTCAAGGCGTACGACGGCATGTTCAAGGACACGTTCCAGGACGTGTTCGATGCCGAGTTCAAGACCCAGTTCGACGCGGCGGGCCTCACCTACGAGCACCGCCTGATCGACGACATGGTCGCCTCCTCCATGAAGTGGGAGGGCGGTTACGTCTGGGCCTGCAAGAACTACGACGGTGACGTGCAGTCCGACACCGTGGCGCAGGGCTTCGGCTCGCTCGGCCTGATGACGTCGGTGCTGCTGACCCCGGACGGCAAGACCTGTGAGGCGGAGGCCGCGCACGGCACCGTCACCCGGCACTACCGCCAGCACCAGCAGGGCAAGCCGACCTCCACCAACCCGATCGCGTCGATCTTCGCCTGGACGCGCGGGCTCGAGCACCGCGGCAAGCTCGACAACACCCCCGAGGTGATCGGCTTCGCGCAGACCCTCGAGGATGTCGTCATCAAGACCGTCGAAGGCGGTCAGATGACCAAGGACCTCGCGTCGCTGGTCGGTGGCGACCAGGGTTACCTGAGCACCGAGGAGTTCCTCGGCGCGCTCGACGCCAACCTGGCCCGCGCACTGCGCTGACCAGGAAATACCCGGCGCTGGAAGCGAATCCGGCGCCGGGTGATGAACCTTACGGGCACCCGCACCACACGGTGGTACGGGTGCCCGGACTGTTTCCGGGGACGGACAAGGTCCGTAGAGCAGTCGAATGGCTCGACGCCGGAAGCGAATCCGAGGCGGGGATGACGCTGACCACATCGGGTCGGCCGACTGCCCGGGCTGCGGTTGTTTCCGAATGGAATTTGCCAGGTGATGGGGCGCGGCGTGTCCCTATTGCACGTTTTTACATGCTGACCTGCACGTTTTCTTGATTGTTAGCGTGTCTCAACTCACGTTTACTTGGGAAGCGAAACCGCCTGCTGAGGCGTTTCATGGATACGTGACCACACCCCTCGCCACCCAGGCCCCCGCACGCCCCGAGCCTGCGCGGACGACTTGGCATGTGCCTGCCATGCTCGCGCTGGCGCTCGGCGGGTTCGGTATCGGCACAACAGAATTCGTCACCATGGGTTTGCTGCCGGACATCGCGCGCGCCATGGGTGTCTCCGAGCCGACCGCGGGACACGCGGTGTCGGCCTATGCGCTGGGCGTGGTGATCGGCGCGCCGCTGATCGCCGCCCTGTGCGCGCGGGTTTCCCGCAAGAAGTTGCTCATCGCGTTGATGGCGGCGTTCACGCTGGGCAATGTGGCGACCGTGGTCGCGCCGACCTTCCACACCCTGGTGCTCGCCCGATTCGTCTCCGGCCTGCCACACGGCGCGTACTTCGGTGTCGCGTCGCTCGCCGCCGCCACGCTGGCCCCGGTGGGTCAGCGCGCAAAGGCGGTTGCCGCGGTTATGCTCGGGTTGAGCGCCGCCAATGTTGTCGGCGTTCCCGCAGCCACCTGGCTCGGCCAGCATCTCGGCTGGCGCGACGCCTACGTGGTGGTCGCGGTGATCGGGCTGGCGACGGTAGCCGCCCTGATCAGGTACGTGCCGGAGCTCACCGGCATCACCATGACCAACCCCGTGACCGAACTCGGCGCGCTGCGCCGTCCCCAGGTGCTGCTGACCCTGCTGGTCGGCGCGATCGGCTTCGGCGGCATGTTCGCCGTCTACACCTACATCACCACCACCCTCACCAGCGTCGCTGGGATGTCGGCCGGGCTGGTGCCGATCGTGCTGATGCTGTTCGGTGTCGGCATGGTGGTCGGCAACATCGTCGGCGGCGTGCTCGCTGACAAGGGTGTCGATCGGGCGATCTACGCCTCGATGATCGGCATGGCCGTCATTCTCGCCGTATTCGTTGTGGCGGCACACAATCCGTACACCGCCGCGATCGGCGCGTTCCTGGTCGGCGCGACCGGTGCCTCGCTGGCGCCCGGACTGCAGACTCGGCTGATGGACGTGGCGCACGAGGCGCAGACCCTGGCCGCCGCGTTGAACCACGCCGCACTGAACATCGCCAACGCCGCGGGTGCGTGGCTCGGCGGCGCCGTGATCGCGGCCGGGCTCGGCTACACCGCGCCCGCCATGGTCGGGGCCGGTCTCGCCGTGGTCGGCGTGCTGCTGTTCGCGATCACCATCTACGCGGCCCGTCGCGATGCCCGCCTGGTCGCGGCGGCGGCGCTGGTGGCCTGACGCCGCGCTTCATCTGAACATACAGAGCTGTATGTAAGTGTAGAATCGCCGGATGGCCAGGATCGAAGTCGCGAAACCGCAGCGCCGCACCCAGGAGCAACGCAGCACCGAGATGCGCACCCGGCTGCTCGACGCGACCATCGACTGTCTGGTCGAATACGGCTACGCGGGCACCACCACGCCGCGGGTCGCCGAACGCGCCGGGGTCACTCGCGGCGCGCAGGTGCACCACTTCGGTTCCAAGACCGACCTGGTGGTCGCCGCGATCAGCCACCTGGCGCAACTGCGCGCCGAGACCGCGATGCGGGAGATGGCCAAGGTCGAACGCGGCAACGACCCCGTCGCCGCCGCGCTCGACTTCCTGTGGGAACTGCACCAGGGCCCGCTGTTCATCGCGACCGTCGAACTGTGGGTGGCAGGCCGCACCGATCCGGTGCTGGCCGCCGCGATGGAGAAGGTCGAGCCGTTCGTCAACAACGCCGTCTTGATGGCGGTCGCCCGCTTCGTCCCCGACGAGATCCGCCGCAAAGAGGCCCGCGACTTCATCTACACCGCGATGGACGCCCTGCGCGGCATCCTGGTCTCCAACTTCGTCGACCCGGACAACGAACGCGCCCAACGTCGTTGGCGCCGCGCCACCGCCCACCTGCGCAACATCGCCGACGCCGCACTGGCCGACGTGCGCGCGGCCGATTGACCGCTCGGGGTCACTGCTGCTGAGGAAGCAGGTGCTGGCCTGCTTTGTCGGTGGAGAGGGCGAGCGAGCTGATGTACTGGATCTCGCCTTCGGGGCCGGGGACGGCCGAGGCGATCATGTCGGGGCGCTCGAATTCCAGTCCGGTCACGTGGCAGGTCAGCGTCTCGCCGGACGGGTTGCCGTGCTCGTCGAACATCGGCAGGTCGATGCCGTCGTCGCCGCGCCGCAGGTAGTACTTGCCCTTGGTGGCGATCGCGGTGAGCGGGGTGGCGACGAACGCGACCACCAGCGCGACGATGGGGGAGTACGGCTTCAGCAGGTCACCGAAGACGCCGAAGAACGTCATGATCGACAGCACCGCCGAGAGCCCGAACCCGACCAGCCCGACCGGGTTGAAGTCGTAGAGCATGCCGCGGCGGAACTCCGGCCGCTTCGGCGAGATCTTCAGCAGGTACTTGTTGACCGCGATATCCGTTGCGACGGTGACGATCCAGGCGATGCCGCAGTTGGCGTAGAAGCCGAGGATGTTGTTGAGGAAGTCGAACATGTTGGCTTCCATCAGGATCAGCGCGATCACCAGGTTCACCGCAAGGAAGATCAGCCGACCCGGGTAGGACTTGGTAACTCGGGTGTAGGAGTTGGTCCAGGCCAGCGATCCCGAATACGCGTTGGTGACATTGATTTTGATCTGACTGATCACCACGAGCACCACGGCCAGCGTCATGGCCAGCCAGCCGGGCACCATGTCGCGGTAGATCTCCAGGAACTGGTGCACCGGCTGGTTCGCGATGCCCTGTGCGGCAGGCAGATTCGCGATCAGATATACCGCGAGGAACAGCCCGACCACCTGCTTGAGCGCGCCGAAAACCACCCAGCCCGGTCCGGCCAGCAGCATCCAGCCCCACCACTTACGCGCGTTCTCCGGCGTGCGCGGCGGCATGAAGCGCAGGTAGTCGATCTGCTCGGCGATCTGCGCGATCAACGAAAGACATACACCCGCGGCCAGTAGCGTGCCGGAAAGGCTTACCCCGGAACCGTTCTCGCCGCCGTAGGCGAAGAAGGACGACACCGAATCCGGGTGCCGCACCAGCAGGAAGCCGAACGGCAGCACCATCAGCAACAGCCACAGCGGAGTCGTCCAGACCTGCAGTTTGGCCAGCGTGTTCATCCCGTAGATGACCAGCGGGAAGATGAGCAGCGTCGAGGCCAGGTAGCCGAGCCAAAGCGGAACGCCCAGACCGAGTTCCAGCCCCTGGGCCATGATCGACCCTTCGAGCGCGAAGAAAATAAAGGTGAACGACGCGAATACGACGTTGGTGAGCACCGAGCCGTAATAGCCGAATCCGCTACCGCGCGTGATCAAGTCGAGATCGAGGTTGTAGCGCGCCGCGTAATAGGCGAGCGGAAATCCGGTCACCATGATGACGATCGCGAAGAAGCCGATGCCGAGCAGCGCGTTCCCGGTGCCGTGCGCGATGCCGATATTCGCGCCGATGGCGAAGTCGGCCAGGTAGGCGATGCCGCCGAGGGCGGAGATCCCGACGACGGCCGGGCTCCATTTCCGGTAGCTCCGTGGTGCGAATCGCAGTGTGTAGTCCTCGAGGGTTTCCTTTGCTGCGGCGATACCGTCGGAATTCGACGACCGGGTATCGAGCTCGACCACGTTTTACTCCTCATCCCCGCACCGATAACTGCAACCATTCGACGGTCGTACACGGTTGTGGACGGGGAATTTCCGAACGATTACGCGGCTGTTACGGCATCGAGAGTGGTGAGTCACGTCACAGCAACGGGTTCAGCGCCGTGCCCTGGCTCAGTAACTCGCTGCGTACCAGCAGGTGCTGGCGATACATACACTTCCCGCTGTATGTCTCGACCGAGTGCTACCACCTGGCTATTCGATAGATGAGACCTCTGGTAACGGTGACAGTCTTGCGTACTTACATACATCTCTGTATGTTTGTTTTGACTGGGTCCGGACGGATCGGTTCACCGCTGCCCGCTTGCGGACGGCACGGGCACAACCTGAGGAGTTCGATGGCGAACAAGGTCTACGTCGTCGGCGTCGGCATGACGAAGTTCGAAAAGCCGGGCCGCCGCAAGAACGAAGACGGCACCGATTGGGATTACCCCGATATGGCGCGGGAGTCCGGGACCAAGGCGCTCGCCGACGCCGGCATCGCCTACGACCTGGTCGAGCAGGCCTACGTCGGTTACGTCTACGGCGAGTCCACCTCCGGCCAGCGCGCGGTCTACGAGCTGGGCATGACCGGCATCCCGGTGGTCAACGTCAACAACAACTGTTCCACCGGCTCGACCGCGCTTTACCTTGCGGCACAGTCGATTCGGGGCGGCCTCGCCGAATGCACGCTGGCGCTCGGCTTCGAGAAGATGCAGCCCGGCTCGCTCGGTTCGACCTGGGACGACCGCGAGCAGCCGATGGCCAGGCACATCATGGCGCTCGCCGAGATCTCCGAGGTGCTGTTCCCGGTGGCGCCGTGGATGTTCGGCGCGGCCGGTCGCGAGCACATGAAGCAGTACGGCACCACCGCCGAACACTTCGCCAAGATCGGCTACAAGAACCACAAGCACTCGGTGAACAACCCGTATTCGCAGTTCCAGGACGAGTATTCGATGGACGACATCCTCGGCTCGCGGATGATCTACGACCCGCTCACCAAGCTGCAGTGCTCGCCGACCTCCGACGGCTCCGGCGCGGTCATCCTGGCCAGCGAGGCGTTCGTGGACAAGCACAACCTGGCCGCGCAGGCGGTGGAGATCGTCGGTCAGGCCATGACCACCGACTACAAGTCGACCTTCGACGAGACCGCCAAGAACCTCGTCGGCTACGACATGACCGTGCAGGCGGCGCGCAAGGTCTACGAGCAGGCCGGGCTCGGCGCCGAGGACTTCCAGGTCATCGAGCTGCACGACTGCTTCTCGGCGAACGAGCTGCTGACCTACGAGGCGCTCGGTCTGTGCGGCGAGGGCGAGGCCGGAAAACTGATCGACGACAACCTGACCACCTACGGCGGCAAGTGGGTGGTGAACCCCTCCGGCGGCCTGATCTCCAAGGGACATCCGCTCGGCGCAACGGGTTTGGCGCAGTGCTCCGAGCTCACCTGGCAGCTGCGCGGCACCGCCGACAAACGTCAGGTCGACAACGTCACCGCCTGCCTGCAGCACAACATCGGCCTCGGCGGTGCCGCGGTCGTGACCGCCTACCGGCGCGCGGAGCGCTGAACTCCAGCAGCGACATTCACCTAAGCGCTGACTGCTGAACTCGCACAAAGAAACTCGACGAGGAGCCAACTCATGGGACACATCGAAGCCACCAAAGACGTCAACGCCACCCCCGAGGCACTCTGGACGGTCGTCTCCGACCCGAACACCTGGGACAAATGGTTCACCATCCACGAGCGTTTCATGGAGGAGCCGCCCGCCGTGCTGACCGAGGGCGCGAAGCTGGTCGCCAAGATCGTCATGCTCGGCATGGCGAACAAGCTGGAATGGACCGTGGTTTCGGTGCAGCAGCCGAGCAAGCTCACCCTCGGCGGCACCGGCATGGCCGGCGTGAAGACCGAATTCACCTTCGACATCCAGCCCAAGGGCGACGGCGGCAGCACCATCCTGGTCTCCGGTGATTTCGAGGGCGCGCTGATCAAGGGTGCGCTCGGCAAGGCGGTCGAGAAGGACGGTCTCAAGCAGCTGGACAAGTCCCTCGAGCAGCTCGACGCGCTGGCTTCGGCATGACCTCGGAAACGACCACCGCACGGCTGGTCGAGTTCGACGACGCCGGTCTCGAAACCTGGTGTGACGACGAACGTTTCGAGGTGACCGGGGAGCGGATCGGCGAATATGCCGCCGCCACCAATGATCCGATCGAGGCGCATCTCGCCGGCAAGGTCGCCTCGCCGGTCTTCGCGATCGTCCCCGTCTTCGAGGCGATGATGATGCCGGTGATCGAGGTCGCGCCGATGGACATCTTCGGCCGGGTCGTGCACGGCGAGCAGGACTTCCACTTCCACCGCGCCATCCAGCCGGGCGACCAGCTGGTCTCGCGCGCCAAGGCGACCGGTTACACCAGCAGGCCCAACGGCACGGCCATCACCATCCTCATCGAATGCCGCACCGAGGCAGGGGAACTGGTCAACGAGCAGTACCTGACCGCCTTCTTCCGCAATATCGACGCGGGCAAGACGGTCGGTGCCGCGGCGCCTGCACACAAGTTCGACGAGGACCTGCGGGCGCAGCAGTCGGTGGCGGTGGTGCCGCAGCACGTCGACGACGACCAAACCTTCCGCTACTCACCGGCTTCCGGCGATCCGGTGCCGCTGCACCTGGACGATCAGGTGGCCAAGGACGCCGGGCTGCCCGGCATCATCGCGCACGGGCTGTGCACGATGGCGTTCGCGTCCTGGGCGGTGCTGACCGAGGTCGGCGGGTCGGATGTCTACCGGCTCAAGCGATTCGCGGTGCGCTTCGCCAAGATGGTGTTCCCCGGAGACGATCTGGAGACCCGCATCTGGAAGGTCGGCTCCGCCGACGGCGTCACCACCTACGCCTTCGAGACCGTGCGCGGCGAGGACGTGGTCCTCAGCGACGGACTCGCCGAGATCGCGGATTGACGCCCTCGCCGGGCCGGTTCCGCCGTCCCGGCGAAAGTCATTGCCCGGTCGCACTATTCAGCACAGACCTGGAGAAAGAGGAGACATCGATGGGTGCACTCGAAGGCCGAGTAGCCGTCATCACCGGCGCCGGTCGCGGCATCGGCCGCGAGCACGCCTTGCTGTTCGCGCGCGAGGGCGCGGCCGTGGTCGTCAACGACCTCGGCGGCAGCAACGAGGGGGAGGGAACCGACAACACGCCGGCGCAAGAGGTCGCCGACGAGATCATCGCCGCGGGCGGCAAGGCGATCGCCAACACCGCCAACATCGCCACCTGGGACGGCGCGAAGAACGTCATCGACCAGGCGGTCGCCGAACTCGGCGGCCTCGACATTGTGGTGAACAACGCGGGCATCCTGCGCGACGCGTTCATCGCGGGCCTGGACGAGGCGCAGTGGGACGCGGTGATCGCCGTGCACCTCAAGGGCCATGCCGCCGTGCTGCACCACGCGGCCGCCTACTGGAAAGACCAGAGCAAGGCGGGCAATCAGCCGAACGCTGCGGTGATCAACACCGCGTCCGCCTCCGGCACCACGGTGCCGAACGCGGGCCAGGCCAACTATGGCGCGGCCAAGGCGGGGATTGCCGCGCTCACCCTGGTCGCGGCCGACGAACTGGCCCGCTACGGCGTGCGCGTCAACGCCATCGCGCCGATCGCGCGCACCCGGCTCACCCTGGCCACGCCCGGTATGGGCGCCATGATGGCGGCCGAAGCCGACGAGGTGGAAGACGGCGAATTCGACGCCTTCAGCCCGGCCAACATCTCGCCGCTGGTGGCCTACCTCGCCTCGGACAAGTGCCCGATCACCGGCAAGGTGTTCGCGGTGCAGGGCGGTGCCATCTCCGAGCTGGCCGGTTGGCACGATGTGAAGACGATCGAGACCGAGGGACCGTGGCTGATCGACGACATCTCCGCTCGGCTGCCCTGAGCTCGCCGGAACGATAAGGAGAACAACGATGTTCGAATGGTCCGAGACCGATGTCTTGATCCGCGATGCCGTGCGGACGTTCATCGACAAGGAGATCCGGTCCAACCTGGACGCGCTGGACAGCGGTGAACTGTCGCCGTATCCGATCATCCGGAAGCTGTTCAGCGAGTTCGGGATCGACGCCATGGGCGGCGAAGCGGTGGAGAAGCTGCTCGGCAAGCAGCGCGCCAAGGAGGCGGCTATCGCCGCGGGCGAGCCGCTGCCGGAGAAGAAGAAGGAAAAGTCCTCCGGCGGCAGCCCGTTTGCCGGTCAGGAATCGCTGATGGCGGTGGTGATCGGCGAACTGTCCGGTGTCTGTATGGGTTTGGTCACCGCGATGGGCGTCAGCATCGGTCTCGGTGCGACCACCATCATGTCGCGCGGCACGCTGGCCCAGAAGGAGCGTTGGCTCGCCGACATCGTGACCATGAAAAAGGTTGCGGCGTGGGCGATCACCGAGCCCGACTCGGGATCCGACGCGTTCGGCGGCATGAAAACCTACGTCCGGCGCGACGGGGACGACTACCTGCTCAACGGCCAGAAGACCTTCATCACCAACGGCCCGTTCGCCGACGTGATGATCGTCTACGCCAAGCTCGACGAGGGCGACGGCGGCGACAAGCGTGAGCGCAAGGTGCTCACCTTCGTCCTGGACAAGGGCATGGAGGGGCTCACCCAGGGCAAGCCGTTCAAGAAGATGGGCCTGCACGCCTCGCCCACCGGGGAACTGTTCTTCGACAACGTCCGCCTCGGCAAGGACCGTCTGCTCGGCGAGACCGAGGAGCACAAGGGCGGCGACGGCCGGGAGAGCGCGCGGTCCAGCTTCACCGCCGAGCGCGTCGGTGTGGCCTTCATGGCGTTGGGCATCATCAACGAATGTCACCGGCTCTGCCTGGATTACGCGAAGAACCGCAAGCTCTGGGGCCAGGAGATCGGTCGTTTCCAGCTCGTCCAGCTCAAGCTGGCCAAGATGGAGATCGCCCGGATCAACGTGCAGAACATGGTGTTCAACACGTTGGAGCGGGGTCGCGCGGGCAAGCCGCCGACGCTCGCCGAGGCCTCGGCGATGAAGCTCTACGCGTCCGAGGCGGCCACCGAGGTCGCCATGGAGGCGGTGCAGCTGTTCGGCGGCAACGGTTACATGACCGAGTACCGCGTGGAACAGCTTGCGCGCGATGCCAAGTCGCTGATGATCTACGCGGGCAGCAACGAGATCCAGGTGACGCACATCGCCAAGGGTCTGCTGGCATAACAGTTCTCGGGATCCCGGGTGCGCTACAACGGCGTGCGCACTCGGGATTCCGTGTCCCGCCATCGAAACGCCGCTGGTCCCGCGCACCGTGCTGGTGCGAGCTCGTAAAGGAGCAACCGGCCGATGATCACCGAAACCACCGCGCGCTACAACGACGTCAACACCCGAGTCCTCGCCGTCGCGGGCACCGGCACCCCGATCCTGCTGCTGCATGGTTACGCCGACAGTGCGGACACTTGGTGCGGCGTTCTCACCGCACTGCAAGCCGGCCGGCCGTGCGGCCTTCGCGGTCGACCTCCCCGGCTTCGGTCTGGCGGATCCGCGCGAGCCGGGTCCGCTGACCCCGCAGTTCGACAGTTTCGTCGACGCGATCATCGCCGAGCACGGTCCGCTGACCCTCGTCGGCAACTCGCTCGGCGCCGCCACCGCGCTGCACGCTGCCGCCCGGCACCCGGACGAGGTCACCGCCGTGGTCTCCCTCGACGAGCCACTCTTGGCCCGGCACTGGCTCGCCCGCGTCGGCAGGCTCCGTGAATACCGATTGTTCTTCCGCCTGGTAAGCCTCCTGCCCATCCCGGCCGCACTGGTGCGCTGGGGGTCCGGCGTGCGGTCGCACTGTTCGTCTACGGTCCCGGCGTTGTCGCCGACCCCGAATTCCTCACCACCGCGGTACGTTCGGTGCCCGACATGGCCGCCGTCGCCGCGCGCGGCCAGGACGCCACGCAGGCAGGCGTCGCGTCCTGAGCGGTGTTCAAAGCCCAGGTGGTGGTAACCGAGTGGGGTTGTCGCCGTTGATGATCTGCCGCATCCGGTGTTCGATGTGTCCTTTCCATTCCGGGTGCGTCAGCACATAGAAACGCTCCTCGTGAATTGCCTGCACCACCTGCTCGCCGATAACGCGCGGACTTGTGCCGAGCGCGAATGCCTTCCGGGCGGTGTCGGCATTCCAGCTGACCGGACGCGGGCCGACCTCGGCAAACCGCTTCGGCCGATTGCGTTCGGAATCAAAGATATTCGTGTCGACCACCCCCGGGATCAGCACGGATACCCGAGGCTTGAAACCGTCGTCGACGAGCTCGAGATAAACGGTCTCCGACAACGCGAGCACCGCCGACTTCGTCGCACCGTACAGCGACGACCCGCCGACCACCGCGGCAAGCGACGCGGTATTGACGATATGCGCGTCCGCACCCTGTTCGATCATGATCGGCAGAAAGATGCTGTGCCCGTGCACCACACCCATCAGATTGACACCGAGAATCCACTCCCAGTCATCGAGCGTGCTGTCCCAGGACGGCCTGCTACCGGAATAGACCCCCGCGTTATTGCACAGAACATGCACGGCCCCATACTTTTCCAGGGTTGCCTCGGCCAACGTCGTCACATCGTCCGGCGCGGAAACATCCGCCACCACGGCATGTACATCTGCTCCCGCGGTGCGCAACTCGGCCGTGGTCGAATGCAGCGCGGCCACTTCCACATCACTCAACACCACCCGCATCCCCGCATTAAGAAATGCCTCGGCCATACCTCGCCCGATTCCACTGGCTGCCCCCGTGACAACAGCGACTTTGCCCACCAGATCATCCATTCGCCCTCCACCCTGTGCCTGTGACCAAGAACCGTCCACAGAGTAGGAGCCCGATGCCCGCAATACATCGCCCCGCAGGCCGATGTATTGCGGGTGTCGCGCAGGCTAAAATGAAGCGGGAACAGAAAGTTTCCCGCGCCCCGAATGTCGGCTAGCCCTCATCCTCGAGCGACGCAGCCTGCTGCTTCCGCAGCAGATCGACCACAACATCCAACGTCTGCGAGTTCTGCCGAACCGCCGCCGCTACCTGATCCACCTGCTCCGTCAGGTAATCCACTCGGCCCGTGAGGTTATCGACGCGTCCGGTCAGGTTCTCGACTTGTCCGGTCAGATGATCGACGCGTCCGGTCAGGCTCTCGACCTGTCCGGTCAGATGATCGACGCGTCCGGTCAGGTCATCGACGCGTCCGGTCAGGTTCTCGACGCGCCCGGTCAGTTGGTTCAAATCTCCGGTCAGGTCGTCCACCTGTCCGGTCAGATCGTTCACGCGTCGTACGAGCCCGTCTACGTGTCCGGGCAGCGGTGCGAGCCGATCTACTTGCTCGGTCAGGTAGTTCACCTGGCCCGCGAGCTCGTCTACTCGTGCTGGCAGAGGCGCCAGATACCTCATCTGTTCTGTGAGCTCGTCCACTTGTGGTGTCAGCCGGCTCATTTGCTGTGCGAGCTCGTCTACTCGGGCTGGCAGTGGTGCCAGGTGGCTCATTTGCTCGGCGAGTTCGCCCACTCGTGGTGTCAGGCAGCTCATTTGCTGTGCGAGCTCGTCCACTCGGGCCGGCAGCTCTGCCAGGTGGTTCACCTGAATAGCCACCTCGCCGAGCGTTGATTCCACTCGGTCCAGGCGTTGCCCGTGTTGTCGTTGGAAGGCGAGGTGCACGCCGAACTGCCGACCCGACGTCCGTGACAGCCGCCGGAGTCTTAGGTCGATATCGCGAACCACGCTGTCGGTTTCCTTGGCCTCACGGTTCATCCTGCTGGTCAGGTCGTACAGGCCGTCGACGTCGCCGCGGAGTTGATGCACTGCGCGGTCGGTTTGTGTGCTCCCCATGCCTCGAACAGTAGGCGGGGGCGCGAACGAGATCGAGACCTTTCCTCGATCTGTGGATAACTTCCTGACCTGTGGAAATCCCGTGTCTCACACCGCACGAAGACGGTTGCGACTCGCGTACACGTGCTCGGCGATGAGGGTTGCGATCCGGTCCGGCGCCTCGAGCATCGGAACGTGCCCGACCCCGTGAACCACGATGCGGTCGGCCGACTCCGGGAGTTCCTTCAGGTATCGGCGCGCGTACACGCGGTTGGGGATGACGCGGTCGTATTCGGCGAGCAGCAACCGCACCGGCGTCGCCAACGTGGACAGGTCTTCCTGCCCGGGACCGCGGATGCTGCTGACGAGGAACGGCAGCATGGACGGGCAGTGCAGCGCGGCCATGATCGCGGCGGCTGTGTCGCGGCGAGCGACCGCGGACGCGTTCTTGCTGAGTGCCAGCAGGGCAAAGCGCTGTGCGATCGGGTTGTTGACCGCGAAACCGCCCAGCCGCTTACCGATTTCGACGATCGGCACCAGCGACAGGAACTTCAGGTTGATCCGCAGCTGCGTGAGTGACGGCGCGTGCCAGCCGCCCGCGGGGGCGACGAGGGTGAGCGTGCGGGCCCGGCCGCGCCGGGCGAGTTCGACACCGACCCAGCCGCCGAGCGAGTTGCCCGCGATGTGGCAGGTGCGCCAACCGAGTTCGTCGAGCTGATCCTCGATGCGATCGGCCAGCATGTGCACGTCGACCGACCAGCCGTCCACCAGCTCGCCACCCCAGTGCCCCGCGAAAGCGGGCGCGTACACCTCGCACTGGCTCGACAGCCGCGCGGCGGTCTGCTCCCAGCAGTGCGGCGACATCATGAAGCCGTGCAACAGGAGCAGCGGATCACCGGAGCCCATGTGCAATGCCTTGACAGCTTTGGGGAGTTCCGGCTTGTTCTTGACCGGCACCCGCGTGGCGCTGGTGGCGCGTTTCGCGGCGGCGGTGGACTTGGTGGTGTCAGACGGCATCGTCATCACCCTTTCCTGGACGGCGGTGTCCGAAGGAATTCATCTGACCAGCATTGTACGGTCGTGCGGTGGCCTACATCATTTCGACTGTGAACGTAAACGGCGTCCGCGCGGCCGCGGGCAAAGGCATGCTCGCCTGGCTCGCCGCGACGGAGGCCGACATCGTCTGCGTCCAAGAGACGCGGGCCACCGACGAGCAGACCAGAGCGGCGCTGGCGCCCGCGCTGGCCGAGGGCTGGTGGCTGGCGCAGGCCGAGCCGGAGTCCAAGGGCAGGGCGGGCGTCGCGATCCTGTCCAGGCGCGAACCGGACGCGGTCCGAATCGGCTTCGGCAGCAGCGAGTTCGGCGCGTCCGGCCGCTACATCGAGGCCGACTTCGGCGAGGTCACGGTCGCCAGCGTGTACGTGCACTCCGGTGAGGCAGGCACCGTGCGCCAAGACGAGAAGTACCGGTACATGGCGGAACTCGGTGCCTACCTCACCGCCCGCACCGGCGATTTCGTGGTCAGTGGCGACTGGAATATCGCGCACACCGAACTCGACCTGAAGAACTGGAAGGGCAACCGGAAGTCAGCAGGCTTCCTGCCCGAGGAGCGCGCCTGGATCGATGAGCTGCTCGCCGCGGGCTACGTCGACGTGGTGCGGCAGCTGCATCCGGCGGTCGACGGCCCGTACAGCTGGTGGTCCTACCGCGGCCGCGCCTTCGACAACGACACCGGCTGGCGAATCGACTATCAGCTCGCTCGCGGCGAGCTCGCGGCGCGCGCCAAGCAGGCCGTGGTGGAACGCGCCGCCGCTTACGACCAGCGTTGGTCCGATCATGCACCGGTCACGGTGCAGTACCGATGAGCCTGTCGCCGAAGGCGATTCGCACGTTCGCCGGGCTCGGCGTGGTGGCGGTCGCGGTGGTCGTCGTCGCGGTTCTCGGCCTGCGCGGTGGTGGCAACGACACGGTCGCGGCCACCACCACCCGCGCCCCCAGCAGCGCGTCCGTGACCGGCGCACCGAAGCCGCCTGCGGCTGCGCCGGCCAGCCGCGCACCGGGCGTACCCGCGCACGCCTACGACACCCTGGCCGAAATCGACGCGGGCCGCTGGCCCGGTTCGGCGAACGCCCCCGGCACCAAGGGCGGCGACCGCTGGATGAATCGCGGGGGCACACTGGCCGCCAAAGACGCGGCGGGCAAACCGATCGCCTACCAGGAGTGGGACGTGAACCCCAAGCAGCGCGGCCGATCCAGGGACGCCGAACGCATCGTCACCGGCAGCGACGGATCGGCCTGGTACACCGGTGACCACTACGAGACCTTCACGAGGATGCGCTGATGACCAAGGCAATTCCGTTGTCGCAGTTCCTGGCTCGCCCTGTCGCGGCCGATTCGCGGGCCCAGCAGGCCGGTACGCCCGCGCTCGGCGCCGCCGCTGTTGATGCCGCCGAGCTGAGCAGCGTGCGCTACCGCGCGCCGTCCGGTTACCTGGTGCGTGAACTGCGCGGCACGAAGATGCGGACGGTCGCGCGGGTGTTCGACGAAGTCGCTGCGGCCCTGCAGTTTCCGTACTACTTCGGGCAGAACAAAGACGCGTTCGACGAATGCCTGCGCGATCTGGACGATTTCGTCGGCGAAGGCGCGGGATACGTTGTCGTGATCCGTGATTCGGCGGAACTGCTGGCCGAGGAGCCGGCCCAGCGGGAGTGGTTCGCCGAGGCGATGCGCGACTGCGCCGAGTATTGGTCGCGCAAGGGCGTCCCGTTCCGCGTTGTCCTGCAAGGCGAATCGACCGGGTTGCACGACGTTTCGGTCGAGCTCTGACGTCGGTGCCGTCACGCCAGTCGGCGCGCCAAATCCTCACCGAGCAGGACGAACACATCGGTGGTGTGCTCGATCAGTTCGTCGCGGGTGAGCGGCAGCTCGCCCTGTAACCAGGCGGTGAGCGTCTGCACCAGGCCGCCGACCAGATAGTTGGCCCGGAAGTCGATCGCCGGATCGGAATCCGGGTCATCGATCCCGTAGAAGTCGATCCCCTCGGCCGCGACCATCCGCGCGAACACCCGCACCGTTTCCGTGGTGCGGGCCCGCAGTTCCGGCGTCGCCATGCCGGCGACCAGGGTGACCTTGGCCTTGCGCGGGTCGTCGGTGAGCAGATGGATGCCCGCCGCGATCGCGGCCCGCGCCGTTGCCCGCGAGTCCTTCGGCGCGGTGCCGACCGCCGCGACGATCGCGAGCGCGAGTTCCTCCGCGATCGTGTCGACGAGCGCGGTCAGCACGGCATCGCGGCTGTCGAAGCTCTCGTAGTAGTACCGCTCGTTGAGCCCGGCCTGCGCGCACAGCCCGGAGACGGTCAGCTTCGCCAGCCCCTGTTCGCCGATGATCTCCAACGCGGCCGCCAGCAACGCCGCGCGCCGCTGCGCCCGCCGCTCGTCCGCGGAGATCCCGCCATAGGTCCGCTGCGCCGGCCCACCCGTCGCCCGGCCACCGCCCCCCACGGAATCGCTTCGCGATGCTGTCACGACTCGATTCTGTCACGGCGCATTTCTGGTAGAGAGTATTGCCAGATAGCGAATTCTGGCGGATGCTGTTGCCAGATGCTCTCGACGAGGAGGCAGCAATGTCCGAGCCCGGCTACTTCAGCGACCACTCCATGGCCAGACGGGTCATGAGCAAACGCGCGGTCGGCCTGACCTACGGGCAGCGCGCCCTGGTCATCGGCGCGGTCCACCCGCTGCTCTACGTCGGCACCGCCGAGAACACCGAGCATCGGCTGACGCCGTACACCCGGCTCGCGCTCACCGGCCACCTGTTCGAGGCCGTGTTCCTCGGCAGCAAGGCCGACGCCGATCGCGCACTCGAATTCACCACGAAGAAGCACGCCAAGGTGCGCGGCGGATTGCCGGAAGACGCCGGGCCGCATCATCCGGCGGGCACCGGCTATTCCGCGCTCGACCCGCACCTGATGTACATGACGATGGCGTTCACCTTCGACTCCGCCGAGGTCATGTACGACCTGCTGGTCCGCACCATGACCGACGGCGAGCGCGAGGGCCTGTATCAGGACTACGTGCGCTGGGCCGAACTGTTCGGCATGCCCGCCGATGCGGCGCCGGGTAGCTACCCGGAGTTCCGCGCGTCCTTCGACGCCTACCTCGCCTCCGACGAGCTGTTCCTCACCGACGAGGCGCGGCTGGTCGGCTCGTACCTGGCCGGGCAGCGCGTGCCGTATCCGCAGCGGATGCCACTGCAGCAGGTCACCTCCGCGTTCTTCCTGCTGGTGCAGGGCAGCCTGCCGCCGCGGATCCGGCAGATGTACGGCATGCGCTGGAGCATCGCCGACCAGGTCGCCTACCGGGCGCTCGCCCAGGCCGTGCGCACCGCGCACCTCGCACCGCCGCTGCTACCCCCGGTGCTGCGCGGCTCCCTGCTCGGCCCGAGCGCGCCGATCTACCAGCTCGTTTCGCGGCGCGAGCATCGGTCGGTCACCAAGGGGCGCCCGAGTATGCCCGGGGTGGACCCGCGGAACTGGGCGGAGCGCAATTCCGTCGAGGAGCCGCGCGCGGCGACCAGTTGAGGGTGGTGGCCGGGCGACAGGTGGGCGGCCCATGGAAAGATCAGGGGCATGTCCGTTCCTGCAGAAACCCCGGCCGCTGAACGCAAGCAGCGGGTCCTTTCCGGGATCCAGCCCACCGGTACCTCGTTTCACCTCGGCAACTACCTTGGGGCGCTGCAGTACTGGGTGACCATGCAGGACGACTACGACGCGCTGTACTTCATCCCGAACCTGCATGCGATCACCGTGCCGCAGGATCCGAAGGCACTGCGGGCCCAGACCAAGGCCGCCGCCGCGCAGCTGCTCGCCCTCGGCATCGACCCGAAGAAGTCGACGCTGTTCGTGCAGAGCCAGGTGCCCGAGCACGCCGAGCTGGCCTGGGTGCTCAGCTGCATCACCGGCTTCGGCGAGGCCAGCCGGATGACCCAGTTCAAGGACAAGTCGGTCAAGCAGGGCTCGGACAACGCCTCGGTCGGGCTGTTCACCTATCCGGTGCTGATGGCGTCGGACATCCTGCTCTACCGCCCGCATCAGGTGCCGGTCGGCGAGGACCAGCGCCAGCACCTCGAGCTGACCCGAAACCTGGCGCAGCGCTTCAACACCCGCTTCAAGAAGACCTTCGTCGTGCCCGAGGCGCACATCGAGAAGGGCACCGCCAAGATCTACGACCTGCAGGACCCGACCTCGAAGATGAGCAAGTCGGCGTCCAGCGACGCGGGCCTGATCAACCTGCTCGACGATCCGAAGATCACCGCCAAGCGGGTCCGCTCCGCGGTGACCGACACCGAGCGGGAGATCCGCTACGACGTCGAGCACAAGCCCGGCGTCAGCAATCTGCTGGTGATCCTGAGCTCGCTGTCCGGCACGCCGATCGTCACGCTCGAAAAGGACTACGCGGGCAAGGGCTACGGCGACCTGAAATCCGACGTCGCCGACGCGCTGGTCGAATTTGTCACGCCAGTGCAGGCGAAGGTGCAAGAGTATTTGTCGGATCAGGGCGAACTCGACCGTATCCTCGCCGCCGGTGCCGAGCGCGCGCGAGAGATCGCCGGCAACACCCTCGCACAGGTATACGACCGAGTGGGCCTGCTGGCCCGCTAACGGCCGGCACCTGCGAGATCTCTCCTGAAGGGGCGAACTGGTGCAGGTGATCGACAACGTCAAGGCCGGGATCGAACGACGGATCCAGGCGCTGCCATGGCTGGACCATCTGGTGCGCGCGGGTGGGCGGTATCAGCGGCAGCGCGGCGACTATTACGCGGCGGGCATCACGTATTTCACGGTGCTGTCACTGTTTCCGCTGCTGATGGTCGCCTTCGCGATCGCGGGATTCGTGCTGTCGAGTCATCCGGAGATGCTCAGCGAACTACAGACCAAGATCGTCGACAACATTCCTGGTTCGCTCGGCGAGCAGCTGAACGAGTTGATCGACAAGGCGGTCGAGTCCCGCGGCACCGTCGGCATCATCGGCCTACTGGCGGGGATCTGGTCCGGGCTCGGCTGGATGGCGAACCTGCGGGCGGCGTTGACCGAGCAGTGGGAGCAGAAGAGCGAGGACCAGAACTGGTTCATGGCCAAGCTGTCCGACCTCGGCGCACTGCTCGGCTTGGGTCTGGCCTTCGTTGTCTCCCTAGGGCTTTCCGCGCTCGCGTCCAGCACCCTCGGTGCCAGGCTGCTGATCGGTCTCGGCCTCTCGCACCTGCCCGGCGCCCGTCTGCTGCTGGCGCTGGGGTCTATCCTGCTCGGCTTCCTCGCCTCCTGGGCGGTGTTCGCCTGGATCATCGCCCGCCTGCCCCGCGAACCGGTCACCCTGGCCAGCGCCGCCAAGGCCGCCGCGCTGGCCGCGCTGGTCTTCGAGGTCTTCAAGTTCGTCGCCTCGATCTACCTGCAAAAAGTGCTGAGCAGCCCGGCGGGCGCCGCCTTCGGTTCCATCATCGGCCTGATGGTCTTCAGCTACGTCACCTACCGCATCATCCTGTTCGCCACCGCCTGGGCCGCCACCGCCTCCGACAACGAACACGAAGCCGATATCTCCGCACCCCCCGCCGCCATCATCGCCCCCCGCATCTCAGCCCGCGAACTCTCCCTCGGCGCGGGCGCCACCTTCTTCGGCGCAGGAGCCCTTGCCGCCCTCGCCCTTTCGAGTCTGCGCCGGCCACGCGGTCGCTGATTCCCGGCCTTCCTCAGCCACCGGCGGATGCCGAAGCCGTTCTCGGCCGAGCGCTCGATCTTGCTGCCCCCGATGCGACAGCGTCGGCTCCGCTGCAGCAACCTGCGCGCAGTTCACGTTGCACTGCTGCGCAGCACATCTCGCCGCCGCACCGCAGGCAGGAAATAATCCTCGGCGCGGTCCGGACCAGCTCCGTTACCGAAGATGGCGAGCGGAAGGTATACATGGAACAACCACACCGCCAACAGGCGGCCGAATGATGGGTACTTACCGTCTTGCGGGCGGACGACGACCAAGCCGAACAGTGCCTTGCCAATTGTCGTGTGGAATATCGACTGGATGATGATCCGGTCGATTGCGGAGGCGGCGAGGAAGAAGCCGATCACGACAACCGGATTCACTCCTATGTGCTGCCAGTCGTGTCGCGCGATTGCGTCCGGAGCGAACCCAGGGGTGGCCGCAATGGCGGCGCCGACACCGCATCCCACATGGATAAACCAGTCGAGGACGAAGGCAAGGACCCGCCGCACCATGCGCGGTGATGGGTATCTGACATCGCCTTTCCTGCCATACGGCTTCGATTCTTCCGGCGTTCCGCCGACCGGCTTCATCGCCAGGCTTCCACGTTCCCGTACCAGCTCGTACGGTGGCCTGGACGACGTATCCAGATCGCCTCGGCTGCTCGGATCGTCTGTCCTGAAGGTCAATTCGGGAGGGGTCTTCGGAGTGGAGCGATAGGCGTACCGAAGATCGCCACCGCCGGGCCCGGAGATTACGCCGTACTTCAGCGGATCACCAGCGAACCAGATTTGGGGAGTTTGGTGGTTGACCAGCTTTCTTCGCTCGCTCGGCCAGGTGCTGAGCTGGAGCGCGGAAACGGGTACGCCGTCCTGTCCGATCAGTTCGACCCATTCGTCGGCGCCCACGGAGATGTACCGGATGGGCCAAGCCACCCAGGGATATCGGCGCAGCGCCTTCCTTTTCCGGTGCCCGATCCATCCGAATACACCACCGACAATGGTCCCGATGACGAACACGATGCCGGCGATCCCGGCAACCTGTGCGCTTATTCTGCTGATGATGTGCACATTCGAGTGCCCGAGCGTGCTGCTCAGAACGAAAGCCAATGGTCCACAAGCGATTACGACCAGGAACAGCGGCCACCGAACGGTGGCGGTCCGGCGCAGCGCCGCCCGTGTCTCCGGGTGGGTATTGGCTGGGGCAGATGACGAGGTTTGGATGACGACATCCTCACAGGTCGAGCGACGATGGTCGGGCAGTCGGATGGTCGCTGGGCCGGAATCTGACCGACCGCGCCATGTCCACGATCATTCTCCGGAATTCGGGTCCGTAGTCGACGTAGGCAGTGGACATCTCGACGGCGGCGATCGCGGACCCGTCCGAGGAGGGCACGACCGCTTCGAGTTGGTATGTTGCCGTCGTATCGCTGGTGTACGGCTGCGCTGGAATCTCCGGTGCGGGTAGTTCGGTTATCCGCTCCGAGAACAACATCGGCCGGCCATCGACGTCGGTCAGCTCGATCTCACCCAGCTCATCTCCGGACTCGAGCCTGGACTCGACCAGATTGGTCAGCGCCAATCGTGGGTTTGTCTGCTCGCCATCGGTTTCGTAGACGCACACCGTCAGACACGAGGTGACCAGTCCGCCGGTCGATGACGTATGCCGCCCGATGCCGCAGTAACGCGCATCCCGCTTGGCCAGTTCGGTCAGCAGGGTCGCTGCGGCAGGCAACACCGCGTGCGCCAATGATGTTGCGGGCGAGGGGACCATTCCGTCGACCAGGCCTTGCACAACCCCGATGCGCTCCTCGATGCTGGAGAGCGGCATTGTCATGTACCCGTCGGGAATCCAGATATCCAGGGCTGTCTCACTCATGGTTCCCGAACACGCTTCCTATCTTCTCCAAGCCCAACCCGGCCTTGGCCGACCGTGAGAACAGCTCGATACCGGCCAGCGCGGTGCCTGGCGCCGCTTTGCTCGCTGCGCTGAAGTCCTGTAGCCACACGGTGGCTTCCCCGGGTCTGGGAATCTTGTCGAGTTTCGTGGACAGATACCCGGGCGCCTGCGCTCCCTCCGTGAAAGCTCGGACGGCTGGACCGAACTCGCCGACTTCACTCAACGCTTTCGCGCCCTTCCATGCCCCTCCGACACCAGGGATAACGCCTAACGAATCGAGCACCACCGTGCTGCCGATCTTCTTCAGCGCGTCGCTGTTGAAGTCGCCGTGCAACACATCGCTGAATGCGCTGCGCACCTCGGGATTCAAGGCGTCCATCGCCAATACGCCCGCGCCGGACACCAGTGCGATGCCCGCGAAGATTGCATCAGCGGGCGGTGGCGTTACCAAGGCAAGTAGTCCCGTGACAGCGGATATTCCTGACAAGACGTCGTGGATCTGCTGCCGGTGTTCGCTGATCCACTTGCCGACACCTTTCACCGCGTCCGTGATGCGGTCCCAGATGCTCTTGTCCGGCGGGCTCGGGGCGAAATCCTTTGCGGCGGCGTCCAGTTCGGTGGCGGCCCGGCGGGCTGTGCTGTCGTGCTGGGTTTCCAGGTCGCGGGCGCGCTGGAGGATGGAGTCGATCTTTCCCTGCCAGTTGTCGACCGCGGTGCTTGCGGATCGGACCTGGGCGGTGGCCGCGTCGAGGCGAGATTGGGCGGCTTGTAGTTCACTCTGATCGGTGAACATCGTGTTCGCGAGGGCGAGATCCGGGTTGGCCTTGGCGGATTGCAGGGATGCGACAGCCTGGGTGTGCTGGCCTTTGGCGTCGGCGGCCTCGGCTTCGAGTCCCTTGGCGGTGTCCTGGAAGCCGACGAGGTCGGTGTGCCATTGGCCGAGCACGCTGACCGCGCGTTCGAGGGACTGCTGCGCGTAGCCGAGGTCTTGGGCGAGGGTGGCGTCGAAGTTGGCGCGGAAGGCATCGCCCGCGTCGCCTTTCCACACGTTGTCGTTGCTGTTGCGCAGGCGAGTCAGCAGGTCGTTGGTTTCCCGGACCGCGTCCGCCGACGTGTTGATCTGCCCACGCAGCCCGGCGACGTCGGCGGGGGCGCCGGGTACCGGGTTGAAACCCAGGTTCGGATAAGGGTTTTCGCTCATGCCCTGGCCTGCGTCTTTCCGTCGATGACACCCGCGACCTGGTCGAGCGCTGTGGCGATGGCGGTGTCGACGTCCCGGTAAGCGTCATGGCACTTGCTCACGCCTTCCGCCGTGACCTTGGCCGATTCGCCGATCCGCTCGATCCCGAAGTGCCACCGTCGTTGGAAACTCTCGGCCGCGTCATTGAGCACCTTCGTGCCGATATCGCCGTGACCGTCCTTGGTCATCGCCTTCATCGCATCATTGAGCACCTGCTCGGCACCCCGTAGCGACTGGACCGTCTTGCCCAACACCTCGATGTCCACGCCAAGAATTCCAGCCACGTCAAAGCACCCCTTCGCACACAGCGACCGCACTCGGTCGACGGAAATCGTCTACACAAGCCATAGACGCAGCGTCGCGCGAAACGGTTCCATCGCCGCGAAGATTGCCCGGCGAGGATCTATCTCCGCCGGTTCAAGCGGCGGGCGCCGAGGAGTAGGGCGAGGATGAGGATTATGCCGCCGACTATCCAGACGGTGTGGTTGTCGCCGTGTTCTTCATCGGTCAGGGGGCGGGAGTCTTGGTCTTTGGGGGGTGGGGAGGCAAGGGCGGCACCGGGTTTGGACTGTTTGCGGTCGGGGTCGGGGAGTCTGCCGACGGAGGTGCCGCGGGGGAGGGCGAAGCCGTAGTCGAGCAGGCGGGCGGCCTGGTCGGCGGGGCGTAGCGGCCGGACGTCGGCTTTGAGGAGGGTGATGGCGAGTCGGCGGCCGTCGCGTTCGGCGGCGGCGACGAAGGTCTGCCTGGCATCGTCGGTGAAGCCGGTCTTGCCGCCGATGGCGCCGTCGTAGTCGTACAGCAGATGGTTGTCGTTGCCGATGGGGAAGCCCGGGTGGTCTTTGTCGCCGTCGATTTTCGGGTTCGCGGGATAACCGGGGAAGTCCACCTGCTGGGTGTGGATGAGCTCGGCGAACAGCGGGATGGTCATGGCCTCGCGGAACAGCACCGACAGGTCGTAGGCCGAGGTGTTCATGCCGGGACCGTCCAGGCCGGACGGGCTGGCGGTGCGAGTGTCCAAGGCGCCCAGCGACTTCGCGAGCTCGTTCATCTTGGCGACGGTGGCCGCTTCACCGCCGAGCTGGGTGGCGATGGCGTGCGCGGCGTCGTTGCCGGAGCACATGATCAGGCCCTGCATGAGCTGGCGGTTGGTGTAGTGACCGCCGGGGCCGATGCCGACCCGGGTGCCGTCGGCGTTCGCGTCGTCGTCGGTGCCGACGACCACCTTGTTCAAATCCAGTGTGCGCAGCGCGATGGTGGCGAGCAGCACCTTGATGGTGCTGGCCGGTCGATAGCGGCCGTGCGGGTCTTTGGCGGCGAGCACCTCGCCGGTGTCCAGGTCCGACAGCTGCCAGGCGGTGGCCGAAATGTCCGCCGGCACCGGCGGTCCCACCTTGGGCAGCACCGCGCCGCACTGACCGAGCTGGCTGCCGCCGACGGGCGGCGTCGGGATGGGCAGTGCCGTCGGCGTCGGGTCCCCCGGCGCCGGAACCTCGGACTCGTCGATCGGCGCGGGCGGGCGCGTCTTCTGCGGGCAGCCGTCGGTATTCGGGGTGGTGAACGGTGTTGTCGGCGTGCTCGGCGGCGGCGCGGCGAACGCCGGAACGGCGGCCGAACCCGCGATCACCGCCAGGGCGGCCAGCGCGGAACCGAGGCGGAGTGTGGCGCGGCGGCGCGAGTCCCGGATCTTCATCGTTCGCGAGCCTAGCGATTCCGCGGCGGGTCGGCCGAATGCACGCCGGAGCGGGTATTGACAGAAGCCACTAAATGGCAGTTACTATCAAAAAGTAGCTTCTATCATTTTCGGAGGGGTCATGAAAACAGATGCGACTCGACGCTGGCTGGCGCTCGGCGCGCTGGCGTTCGCGATGCTGACCATCGGGCTCGACGTCACGGTGCTCACCGTGGCGCTGCCGACGCTCGCCGTCGATCTGCACGCGAATACCGCTGCGCTGCAATGGTTCAGCGGCGCGTACACGCTCGCACTCGCCGCGCTGATGCTGCCTGCGGGCGCACTCGGCGATCGGTACGGCCGCAAGAAGTTCCTGCTCGGCGCGTTGCTCGTGTTCGGCGCCGCGTCACTCGCCTGCGCGTTCGCGGGCACCGCGGGGCAGCTCATTGCCGGTCGGGTGGCGCTCGGCGTCGCGGCCGCGGTCATGATGCCGCTGTCCATGTCGGTGTTGCCCGCACTGTTCCCGGAGCCCGCCGAGCGGCAGCGTGCGCTCACCATCTGGGTGACCGCGTCGGCGCTCGGGATGCCGTTGGGCCCGATCGTCGGCGGTTGGCTGCTGCGGAACTTCTGGTGGGGTTCGGTGTTCCTGATCAATGTGCCGATGGTGATCGTCGGTGCGCTCGCCGTCTTCGCGCTGGTTCCGGAATCACGCAGCGCGAACCGACGCCGTATCGATGTGCCGGGTGTGTTGCTCTCGGCCGTCGGAATGCTCGGTCTCACCTATGGATTCATCCGGATCGGCGACCTCGGCTGGGGCAATGTGCCTGCCTGGGCCACCGTGCTGGCCGGTGCGCTGTTGCTCGGCGCCTTCGTGCTCTGGCAGCGCAGGACGGCGCATCCGCTGATCGATCTCGGATTGTTCGAGACGGCGGGATTCCGCTGGGGCACCGCGCTTTCCATCGTCATCAACTTCGCGATGTTCGGCATGTTCTTCACCGTGCCGCAGTACTTCCAGGCGGTACTCGGGGTCGACACCCTTGGTAGCGGGCTGCGATTGCTTCCGCTGATCGGCGGGCTGATCATCGGCAGCAGGCTGGTCGCCAAGGCCTTGCCGAAGCTCGGGACGAGGGTGGTGCTCGCCATCGGCTTCGCCCTGCTGGCCGCCGCGCTCGGGCTGGGCGCGATGACCAGTGTGGACAGCGGCTACGGCTTCACCGCACTGTGGACGACCCTGCTCGGCGCGGGGATGGGCCTGGCCATGCCGACGGCCATGGGCCTGGCGATGGGCGAGCTCACCGCGGAACGTTCCGGTTCCGGATCCGCATTGATCCAGGCGCTGCGCCAAGCGGGCGGCACCATCGGCGTCGCGGTACTCGGCACGGTGCTGTCCACCCGGTACCGCTCGGATCTCGGCTCGTTGAACCATGATCCGATCTCCGACGGGGTGAACGCAGGCGTCGCGGCGGCGCGTCAACTCGGCGATTCGGCGGTGCTGCACCAGGTGCAGAGCGCGTTCGTCGGTGGCATGGCCGCGATGCTGTGGGTCTGCGCGATCATGTGTGCGTTGTCGGCGGTGCTGGCCGCCGTCGTCATTCGATCGAAGCGACCCGCCGAGGTGGCCGCGGTGCGGCCGGAAGTCGTCGGTGGCGCCGTCCGGCCCGCCGATCAGTCAGAATCGACTTATGTCGGTTGAATTGTCCGGGGAAGAGCCTGCCGTGCGCGGCTTACGTGAGCGGAAGAAGGAGCGGACCCGCCGGACGATTCGCGAAGAAGCGTTCCGGCTGTTCCGCGAGCAGGGATACAGCGATACCACGGTCGAGCAGATAGCGGCCGCGGCCGACGTGTCGCCGAGCACCTTCTTTCGCTACTTTCCGACCAAGGAACAGCTGGTGCTCGCTGACGACCTCGATCCGGTGCTGATCGAGGCGATCCGCGCGCAACCGCCCGGCGTCGCGCCGCTGACCGCGCTCCGTAATGCGATGACGGACGTCTTCGAGGGGCTGTCCGCCGAGGCCTACGCGTTCGAACAAGAACGACAGGCGCTGGTGTATCACGTGCCCGAGTTGCGCTCGGCCATCGGCCTGGAAATGGAACGCAACATCGAGATGGTCGCCACCGTGATGGCCGAACGCGTCGGCGGCACCACCGACGATTTCGACATACGCGTACTCGCAGGCGCGTTGACGGGCGCGGGGCTGGCCGTCGCACGGATTACCCCGATCAATCCCGAGAACATCGGCCGGATGCTGGATCTGCTGGAAGCCGGGCTGCCGCTCAGCCGGGAGCAATGAGAAAGCTACTGCGCCCCCGCCGCACTCGACTGCCGCAGCCGATCCGGGGTCTCGTCGTCCATCGTCGCGAAGAAGCCGCCGATCACGTCCTCGATCTCGGCGACCGACTCGGCGCAGTACAGGATCGGCTGGTAGTGGGTGATGTCGTAGACCGCGGTGCCCATCACCGCGACATCGAGCGGGCGCAGATCGGCGGTCCGGAACTCCTCGATCTCACCGTAGGAGGACAGCAATCCCGCACCGTAACAGCGGACTTCGTCGTCCTGCCGGACCACGCCGAACTCCATCGAGAACCAGAAGACATTCGCGAGGAACTTCAGCGCGGGCTCGGTCTCCAGGCGCGCGACCGCCGCGCCGACCGCCTCGTAGATGGCGGCGAAGCGCGGGCTGGCGATCTGGTTCGCGTGGCCGATGATCTCGTGGATGGCGTCGGGCTCCGGGGTGTACAGCGGCGCCGAATGGTGCCGAATGTACTGGGTGGAGTGGAAGGTCCGATCGGCGAACGAGCCGAAGAACTGGCGCAGCGGCACCAGCCCGGCGGCCGGGGCGTAGCGGAATCCGCTGAGCGGCACCAGCGCCGCCGAGACCTCGTTCAGTTGCGGGATGTGGTCCTGGGGTAATGCGAGCCGCGCTGCGGCGTCCAGCACCTCGGCGCAGGCATAGGTCTGGTGTTTGCGGGCGAGCTCGGCCGAGGCGATCCGCCAGACCTGCTGCTCCTCGTCGGTGTAGTCGATCTGTGGAACAGGTTTGCCCGGTGCGTAATCGAGCGCAAGCGCGGCGATGGCATTGCGACGAGCCCGGTAGTCCGCGTCGTGCACGCCAGGGTGCTCGTCGCTCAGGTGGACGGTCACATCGCCGTCGCCGGACCGGGTCACCGGTGAGTACAGCTGCGCTTCGGTGAACATACGTCGATGCAAGCACCGCTCGGGCCTGCGGACAACAAAAGCCTGTGCAGCTTGGCAAACTGTCTAGCTGTTCGCGCCCTGCTGTGCAATTACCGGCATCGGACGACGGATTCCGGCGACGAGCTGACCAGTGACCGCAGACCGGCGCGCGGCCCCGACGCGATTCGCCAGACATCTTCGAGCGATATGGCGCAAAATGGCGAATGTACGAAGGAGGACGCATGAAATCCGTGCGGATCGATCTCGACCAGAAGCTGCTCGCCGCCGCGGCCGCCGTCATGGGCACCTCGACGAGCAACGCCACGATCAATGAGGCACTGCGCCGGATCGTCGTGCACGAGCGTCAATTGCGACATCTCGAAAAGCTCGCCGCCAACGCATTGTTCGCGCTGCCGAGGCCCGAGGTCGTGGTCGTCGACGGGTAGCTCAGCGGCTCACGGTTTCGCGCACCGCAGGCCCTCGGCCGGCGGTGTCAGGTCGATCAGATACTTCAGTACCGGCCGGTCCACACAGGTGATGCCCTCGAATGCGGCGCCGTGCTGGGTGCCCTCGTAGGTGATCAGCGCGGCGCCAAGGGTTTTGGCGAGGGTGACGCCACCGGGGTACGGCGTCGCCGGATCCCCGGTCACCGCGACGACCACGACCTTCGGCAGCCCGGCCACCTTCGGCACGTGCGGCTGGGCGGTCGGCGGGACCGGCCAGAACGCGCAGGCATCCAGTGGTGCCGAGGTGTCGGCGTTGCCTGTGCCGTCGTCGAAAGCCGGAGCGGCGGTCCGTGATCGGCGGACGATGTCGGCCGCCACGGCCCGGTCGGTCACCCGGACCTCCTCCAGGCAGAGCACCGCGCGGTGCACGTCGTCGGAGGAGGCGTCCTGGTATGCGGTCGCGTCGCCGAGCAATGCGTCGCCGCGGCCCTTGGCGAGCTCGGTCAACCCTTTGGTCAGGTCCGGCCAGGACGAGGGATGGTAGAGCGAGGCGATCGTCGCGGTGATGACGCCGCCGTAGTCGAGCCCCCGGATCGGGTGCTGGATCAGCGGCTTGACCAGCGCGCGGTAGTTGTCGTTCGCCTTCTTCGGATCGGTGCCGAGCGGGCAGTCCGGTGTCTTGGCGCAGTCGGCGGCGTAGGCGTCGAACGCCTGCTGGAAACCCGCGGCGGTGATCACCTCGTCGCCGATGTTCGTGGTGGGGTCGACGGGGGCGTCGAGGACCATCGCGCGCACCCGATCCGGAAACAGCTCGGCATAGGTCGAGCCGAGGCGGGTGCCGTAGGACCCGCCGAAGTAGGTCAGCTTCTGTTCGCCGAGCGCGGCCCGGACCACGTCCATGTCGCGGGCGACGTCGACGGTGCCGACGTGCTGGAGCAGCGTCAGCCCGGTGCGCCGCGCACACGAGTTGGCGTAGTCCTCGTTCTCCTCCTCGACCTGGTCGATCTCGGCGAGCGGGTTGGTCCGGCCGAGCACGCGCTGACCGGTCGCGTATTCGGCGGCCGAGCGGCAGGTGACGTGCGGGGTCGAGGCGCCGAGCCCGCGCACGTCCATCCCGATCAGGTCGAGCCGTTCGGCCACCGGTGACTTCGCCAGTGCCAGCGGCAAGTTCAGTCCGGGCGCACCGGGCCCGCCCGGGTTCGTCAGCAGCGACGCGACGCGGGTTCCGGTGGCGCGCAGGCGGGAGATGGCGATCCGGGCGGTGTCGCCGTCGGGTTTGCCGTAATCGATCGGCACCAGCACCCGCGCGCACTCGATCCCGGCCGCGCCGAGTTCCGCGCCGCCCTGGTAGCCGTCGCACGGACCCCAGGCCAGCGTTTGCTGGTAGTACCGATCGAGGGTCGGGGCCGGCGGCGCGGCGGGGTGGGTGTCCCGGGCGCACGCCGTCACCAGCAGCGCGACCGCGGCGATGACCACGGGCAGCAGCGTGTGGAGCTTCGGTGCCGCGGTTGCCTTGCGCGGTTTGAACATTCAGCTGCCCCTGTACTCGGTCGACGCACCCAGTGTGCCCGAACCGCACCGATCCGCAATCGTCGGATCGGACAACTCGGGCGGCCCCGCGGCCGCGGGCAACATGTCGGTAGGGCCTGGCACACTCCAGGACACTGTCGCCGTGACCAAGGGGTGGAACGATGCCGGTCTCTCTTATCGATGTACCCGTCGAGCAACGGCCGCGCGAGCGACTGCTCGCACTCGGTCCGCAGGCGCTCAGCGATGTCGAATTGCTGGCCTTGCTGTTACGGCACGGCAGGCCCGGCGCCAGCGCGCTGGATCTCGCGGTGGAACTACTCGTCGAACACGGCGGGCTGGCCGGATTGGCGGCGGCCCGGCCCGAGGAGTTGTCGCGCCGCGCCGGAGTCGGGGTGGCGAAGGCGGCGGCCCTGATCGCGGCGTTCCACCTCGGCTCCCGGGCCCGCGGCGACGCGGGCACGGCCGTACGCCTCGCCGACGCGTCGGATGTCGCCGCCGCGGCCCGCCCGCTGTTCACCGGCGCCCGGGTCGAGCGACTGCTCGTCCTGGTGTGCGACGCCCAGAACCAGTTGCGGCGCAAGGTATTCGTCGCCGAGGGCGCGGTCGACCAGGTCGCGGTCCCGGTCCGCGAAATCCTGAATACCGTGCTGCGCCACGACGGCCGCGCCTTCGCCGTCGTGCACAACCACCCCTCCGGCGACCCGACACCGAGCCTGGACGACCGCCGCGCCAGCACCGTGCTCGCCGAGGCCGCGCGCACCGTCGGCCTGCGCTTTCTCGACCACGTGGTGATCGCGGGCGAAACCTGGTGCAGCGCACCGGCCAGCACCAGCCGTCACTGACCGGTGCGGCGGCCGCGGTTATCTCGGGGCGTTGTCCGCTGGGCCCGCGATGGCACCGGGCTCGGTGTGCGGGGCCGACGCCTCCGGTTGCCAGGCCTGCGTGACGCCGGGGACCCGGTCCTGCACCACGAAACTGGCACGGGTGTGGATGGGGGCGCCGGGGCGGCGGATGTAGGGGACCACGCGGAAGTCGTTGCGCCACAGGGTGTGGTCGAGTTCGACGCGGACGTAGCCGCGTTGGGCGTTGAAGAATTTGAGGTCGGGGTTGGCGGCCAGGAGAGTGCGGCCCGCGTCGGTCAGGTCCGCGCCGTCGCCATTGCTCGAGATCGAGGTGCCGATGAATTCCGATGCTACGACCGGTGATTCGGGGTCGGCGAAGTCACGGCGCAGATCGGCGGCGTGATTCTGGTGGCGGTCGCCGGTGATCACGACGAGGTTGGGCACGTTGCGGTCGGCGGCCGCGCCGAGCACGGCGTTGCGGTCGGCCACATAGCCGTCCCAGGAGTCGGTGCCGACGGCGAGGGTCGGGCCGGCGTCCTGGTCGGACTGGCCCATCGATACCTGGTTGCCGATGATCTGCCAGCGGGCCGGGGAATGGGTGAATCCGTCGATCAGCCAATCCCGTTGTCGCGCACCCAATATCGTGCGATCGGGGTCGAGCCGGTCGGTGCAGTCGACGACGGTGCTGCCGTCGCCGCAGGCCTGCTTGTCGCGGTACTGCCTGGTGTCGAGCATCGTTATCTCGGCCAGGTCGCCGAAACCGTAGCGCCGGTGCAGGTGCATGCTCGGCCCCGACGGCAACTGTGCGATGCGCAGCGGCTGGTGTTCGTACATCGCCTGGAAGGCGGCGGCTTTGCGGCGGCGAAAGAGCGCGGGAATGCGGTAGATATCGAGTCCGAGCCCGGGGGAGTCGCCCGCCCAGTTGTTGTCGACCTCGTGATCGTCCATGGTGACCAGCCAGGGAAAGGCGGCATGCGCGGCGCGCAGCGGTTGCTCGGCCTTGGCCTGCGCGTAGCGCAGCCGGTAGCCGGCCAGATCGACGGCCTCGTCGCGAAACTGCGGCTCGACCACCATCCCCGCGCGGCCACGCGTCCAGCCCCGCTCGTAGATGTAATCACCAAGGTGCACAACCAGATCCAGGTCCTCGGCGCTCATGTGCTGGTAGGCGGTGTAGTAGCCGGAACTCCACGATTGGCAGGACGCGAACGCGAACCGCATCCGTGCGGTCGGCCGCCCCGGCGGCGGTGCCGTGCGGGTCCGGCCGACCGGCGACAGCACCGATCCCGCCCGGAATCGATAGAAATACCAGCGATCCGGCGCCAGCCCGGCGACCTCCGGGTGCACGCTGTGCGCGAGTTCGCGCGTCGCGACCGCGGCACCGCGCGTCACCACCCGCTGGAAGTTCTCATCATGCGCGACTTCGTATTCCACGGTCACCGGGTGCATCGGCATGCCGCCGAGCCCATCCGGGGCGAACGGATCCGGTGCCAGCCGCGTCCACAGCACCACGCCGTCGGCGGTCGGATCCCCCGACGCGACCCCCAAGCTGAACGGATCATCGGACCAGCGCGGCACCCGGAACCGTCCGCTGCTCGCCGCGGCCGCCCCCACCAGCACCGCCGCCGACCCGGCACCCCCGAATCTCAGCAGTTGCCGACGCGACAGACCCATACGTCAGGGTATATCGACCGGCGATCCGGAACAGGCTGTCCGCGAGTGCGCGTGCGCCTTTCGATACGGACAGGCGATGAGCGTTTGCCACATCATCATGAGCGCACAGGAGATTGGAACGCTCGCCACCGGCCCGTAGCGTCGTTTTCAGCAGCCGATAGCGAGTGATTGGACCGATATGACCATGGAGATAGGCGTTATCCTGCCCACCTCGACCCCCGATCCCGAGCGGCCGATCCTGGGCGACGTGCGGGCCAGCGCCCGATTCGCCGAAGAACTCGGGCTCGATTCGATCTGGTCCACCGATCACCTGGTGGCCAGCGCCCCGATGCTGGACAGCACCGTCACCCTGGCCACCGCCGCCGCGGTGACCGATCGCATCGGCATCGGTTACAACGTGCTGTTGCTGGCCCTGCGTCCGGTCGCCTGGGCGGCCAAGCAGATCAGCACGCTGCAGACGCTGTCCGGCAACCGGCTCGTCGTCGGTGTCGGCACCGGGAATCCGGCGCACGGCGACATCGGCTGGCGCGCGGCCGGAGTCTCGTTCGAGGATCGTGGGCGGCGCACCGACGAGGGATTGCGGGTGCTGCCCGGCCTGGTCACCGGACAGCCGACCGTGCTGGCCGACGGGCTCGAGGTGACCCTCGCGCCCGGTGCGGCGATGCCGCCGATCCTGATCGCGGGCAACAGCACTCGTGCGCGGCGCCGGGCCGCCGACTACGGCGAAGGGTGGATCACCATCCAATCCGATCCGGAGCAGCTGACCAAGGACATCGCGGAGCTGCACGAGCTCACCGAACAGCGCGGTCGCGCACCGCTGTCGGTCACGGTGCTGGCGGTCGGGTTGTCGTCGGACGTCGGACAGGCTGCCGCACAGCTCTCCGCTTATGCGGCACAGGGTGTCTCGCGGGTGGTCACCCTGCCGACGAGCGGGGATTGGCAGCGTGAATACGAGTTCGCCGCGAAGGTTCGTGCGGCGCTGTAGATCCGGACAGTTGGACCCGCATATTCGATCAGCGGGTCGGCGGGCCCAGTTTCAGCGGGCGGTACGCCGGCTCGGTGGATTCCGTGCCACTGCCGTTGACCTTCGCGCTGCTCTTGTCAGTGCCGGTGCTGTCGGCCCTGGTAGTGCTCTTATCCGCGCCTGCGCGGGTGGTTTCGTCTCCGGCGACCGGGGACGCCGCGCTCAGCGATGCCATTCCCGCACTCCCGGTAGCTATTCCGGCGGCGACACCCGCGCCCAGCGCGACACCGAAGGGCACCGCGGCGACACTGCCGCTGCCGAGCATGGCGCTGCCGGTACCCGCCATCGCGGCGAAGGGGGCGGCGGCCGCACCCGCGCCCGCGAGACTCGCGCTGCCGGTGCCCGCGGCCGCGCTACCCGCGCCGAGCATGGCCAACGGGGTGCCGAGTCCGCCGGTGGCGACGCTGCCCGAGGCGCCGGCGGCGGCACTGCCGGTGCCGAGCAACGCGGCACCCGCGCCGAGAACAACTCCGAGTGGCGCGAGCGCGGCGCTGCCGGTGCCGGCCGCCGCACTGCCGGTGCCGAGGAACGCCGCCCATGGTGCGGCGGCGACGCTGCCGGTGCCCAACAGTGCGCTGCCGGTGCCGATCAGGCCGGCCAGGCCGAGGCCGAACGCCGCGCCGCCCATGCCGAGCGGGCCCGCGGTATCGACGAGGCCCGGGTAGAGCAGGGTGTTGAGCACCGTGCGGTGGGGACCGGCCGGGCCGCGCGGATTCGCGACCACGGCCGAAGCCACATACGCCGCGACGCAATCGCGGTGTGGCACGGTACTGGTCGGGGCTGAGGCCGTAGCGGCGGCGGCAACCAGTGCGGGACAGGTCAGCACGGTCGCGGCGATCGCCGTTCGGAACACGTACATGAGTGAGCGCCTTCCTCCGGGCCACCCACGACGGTGCGTCGCGGCGTGACCGACGATGTGTCGGCAACTGGGGAGCACGTCCAAGATCAACTTACCGGCAACCTTCCGGTATTGATGGCAATTGGCTATCACGAAAAAACGACAGGCCGGTTTTCCGGTACGCCGATTACTGTCCAGCGCATGGGAATCACGCTCAGCTAAGCCACCATCGCCGTGCTAGACGCCAAGAACTAGGCGGTGCTCGCCACGATCAACGCCGAGGGCGGTCCGCAGACCTCCGCGATGTGGGTGCTCAGGGACGGCGACGACCTGCTGTTCTCCACCCTGGAAGGCCGGCTCGAGCACCGCAATATGGTGCGTGATCCGCGCGTCAGCGTGACCGTGATCGACTCCACCGACGGGGAGAGCTACGTCGAGTTGCGCGGTAAGGCGACCATCGTCCGCGACGTCGATCTCGAGGTCGGCCACCGGCTGTCGTGGAAGTACGACGGCAAGGACCATGCACTCCCCGCCGAAGGACAGGTTCGGGTAGCGGTTCGGGTCGAGGTCGAGAAGGCAACCGGATACGCGGCCTGACCACTGCGCTGCGGCGTCGCACCTAGGCATAGCCGGGCCGCCACTAGGGTGGCTCGGCATGGACACCGCTTCAATCGCACCGTCGATGGCCGTGCCCACCGGACGTCCGGGCGTGGCGCCGCTCATTCGACGCGGCCTCGGGCCGGTGTCGCCGATTCTTGCCGCGGCAGGGTGTTTGATCGTGCTGCAACTGGCCCTGCGCGGCTGGGTGGCGGGCAGCGGTTACTTCTACTGGGACGATCTGATCCTGGTCGGGAGGGCGGGCAGGTATCCGCTGTTTTCCGCTGATCTGCTGCTGCACGACCACGACGGGCATTTCATGCCGCTCGCCTTCGCCGCGGCGTGGGTAGCGACGACAGTGGCGCCGCTGGTGTGGGCGGTGCCCGCGCTCTCGCTGCTGATCGGGCAGCTCGCGGTGTCGTTGTCGGTGCTGCGCATGTTGCGGGTGCTGCTCGGCGACCGGTGGGCGCTGATCGTTCCGCTGACATTCTTTCTGTTCTCGCCGGTGGCGCTCCCGGCGTTCGCCTGGTGGTCGGCCGCATTGAACGCGCTGCCTTTGCAATTCGCGCTGGCCTGGGTTATCGGGGACGCGCTGCTTGTGGTGCGCACCGGACGGCAGCGGTACGTCGTGTCCGGGATGATCGTCCTCGCGGTGGCGCTGTTGTTCTTCGAGAAGTCGGTAATCATCCCGTTCGTCGCGTTCGCTGTGGCGGTGCTCGCCCACTATGTCGACGGGCGGGACGCCGCTGTTCGCACAGTGGCGCGGCGCGGTGTGCGGTTGTGGGTGGGTTCGGGCCTCGTGCTGCTCTGCTGGCTGGCGATGTATCTGGCGGTCGTCGGCTTTTCCGGCGTACACAACAATCCGCAGGGCCTGCGCGACTGGCTGCCCAACGCGACCTCGCTGGGGGTGGTGCCCGCGCTGGTCGGCGGGCCGTGGCGGTGGGAGCGATGGTTGCCTGCCGCGCCGTGGGCCGACCCGCCCGGCGCGGCGGTGGTCGTCGGCTGGGTCCTGCTGATTTCGGTTGTGGCACTGTCGATTTACACCAGGCGCCGCGTGTGGCCGGTCTGGGTACTCGCCGTCGCCTATGTGCTGCTGATGCAACTGCCGGTCGCGCTGGTGCGCGGCGGTCCGAACACCGCGGCCGAACTCATGCAGTCGCTGCGTTATTTCGCCGACCTCGGCGTGACGTTGTCCGTCGTTGCTGCACTGATACTGCGGGCGAGCCGGCGCAGTGGGACGCCGAGCCTCGGCCCGCGCACCGCAATACCGATGCTGGCATTGTTCGTTGCCAGCAGCCTGTTCTCCACCTACACCTTCGTCCGCTCCTGGAGCCCGAGCCCGACCAAAACCTATCTCGCGAACGTGAAGTCGGCCTTCGACCAGTGGGACGGTGTGCCGTTACTGGAGCAAGAGGTCCCCTGGGACGTGCTGAACCCGCTGGCCTACCCGCAAAACCTGACCAGCCAGGTCCTCGCCCCGATCACCACCCCGGGCGCCTTCGCCGACGCCACCCCGCACCTGCGCATGATCACCGACACCGGCACCATCGTCGAAGCCCAGGTCTGGTGGAACCGCCGCATCCTCCCCGGCCCGGACCCCAACTGTGGCTACCGAATCCGAGGCGCCGAGCCGACCTTCATTCCCCTCGACGGTCCCATGCTCGATCATGAGTGGACCGCCCAACTCAACTACCTGGCCAGTAGCGACGGTCAACTGTCGGTCGCCCTCGAACACGGCAAAACCGTGAAGGTCCCAGTCCGCCAAGGCCTCAACACGGTCTTCGTCCGTACCGTCGGCAGCGGCTCCGCCCTCCGAATCTCCTCCCGCACAGCAGGACTCACCGTCTGCCTGGGTTCCGGCCCCGTCGGCGTCGCCTCCTACGACAACTAGCGCGGTTCAATACTCCAATGAATGGCAAAGGCCGCCTGCATCTTTCGATGCAGGCGGCCTTCGGTGCCGGGGAGGTCAGCGGGCGAAGAGCAGGGCGCGCTTGACTTCTTGGATGGCCTTGGTGACTTCGATGCCGCGGGGGCAGGCGTCGGTGCAGTTGAAGGTGGTGCGGCAGCGCCACACGCCTTCGACGTCGTTGAGGATGTCGAGGCGTTCGCGGGCGCCTTCGTCGCGGCTGTCGAAGATGAAGCGGTGCGCGTTCACGATCGCGGCCGGGCCGAAGTAGCTGCCGTCGCTCCAGTACACGGGGCAGGAGGTGGTGCAGCAGGCGCACAGGATGCACTTGGTGGTGTCGTCGAAGCGAGCCCGGTCGGCCTGGCTCTGGATGCGCTCGCGGGTCGGCTCGTTACCCGAGGTCATCAGGTAGGGCTTCACCGCACGGAACGCGTCGAAGAACGGCTCCATGTTCACCACGAGGTCCTTCTCCACGGGCAGGCCGCGGATCGGCTCGACGGTGATCGTGAGGGACTTGCCGCCCTTGGGCAGCATGTCCTTCATCAGCACCTTGCAGGCCAGGCGGTTCACGCCATTGATCCGCATGGCATCGGAGCCACACACGCCGTGCGCACAGGAGCGGCGGAAGGTGAGCGTGCCGTCCAGGTAGGACTTGATGTAGATGAGCACGTTCAGGAAACGGTCCGTCGTCAGGACCGGCACCTGGAACGACTCCCAGTGCGCGCCCTTGTCGTCCTCCGGGTTGAACCGGGCGACCTTGACCGTGACCATCACCGAGCCCTCGGGGATCGGCGCGGGCTTGGCGGGAGGTGTCTCTAGTACGGCAGTCATCAGTACTTACGCTCCATCGGCTCGTAACGGGTCTGCACCACCGGCTTGAAGTCGAGGCGGATATCCGAGATGAGATCCGGGCTCTCCTTGTAGGCCATCGTGTGCCGCATGAAGTTCACGTCGTCGCGGTCCGGGTAGTCCTCGCGGGCGTGGCCGCCGCGCGATTCCTTGCGGTTGAGCGCACCGACGACGGTGACTTCGGCCAGCTCGAGCAGGAAGCCGAGCTCGACGGCCTCGAGCAGGTCGCTGTTGTAGCGCTTGCCCTTGTCCTGCACCGTGATCCGGCTGTAGCGCTCCTTGAGCACGTGGATGTCGGTGAGGGCTTGCTTGAGGGTGTCCTCGGTGCGGAACACGGCGGCGTTCATGTCCATCGTGTACTGCAGTTCGGTGCGGATGTCGGCGACGCGCTCGTTGCCGTGGTCGGACAGGATCAGCGCGAGCCAGTCCTGCACCATCCGCGCCGGGCTCTCCGGCATCTCGACGAACTCGGTGCGGTGCGCGTACTCCGCGGCGGCGATGCCGGCGCGGCGGCCGAACACGTTGATGTCCAGCAGCGAGTTGGTGCCGAGCCGGTTGGAGCCGTGCACCGAGACGCACGCGCATTCGCCGGCCGCGTAGAGGCCGGGCACCACGTCGGTGTTGTTGCGCAGCACCTCGCCGCGGATCTTGGTCGGGATGCCGCCCATCACGTAGTGGCAGGTCGGCATGACCGGAACCAGCTCGGTCACCGGGTCGACGCCGAGGTAGGTGCGGGCGAATTCGGTGATGTCGGGCAGCTTCTCCTCGAGCACGTCCGCGCCGAGGTGGGTCACGTCGATGTAGACGTAGTCCTTGTTCGGCCCGGCGCCGCGGCCCTCGAGCACCTCGAGCACCATCGAGCGGGCGACGATGTCGCGCGGCGCGAGGTCCTTGATGGTGGGGGCGTAGCGCTCCATGAACCGCTCGCCGCTGGCGTTGCGCAGGATGCCGCCCTCACCGCGGACGGCCTCCGAGATGAGGATGCCGAGACCCGCGAGACCTGTCGGATGGAACTGGTGGAACTCCATGTCCTCCAGCGGCAGACCCTTGCGGAACACGATCGCCATGCCGTCGCCGGTCAGCGTGTGTGCGTTCGAGGTGGTCTTGTACATCCGGCCCGAGCCGCCGGTGGCGAAGATGATCGACTTCGCGTGGAAGACGTGGATCTCGCCGGTGGCCAGCTCGTAGGCGACGACGCCGGTCGCGACCTGGCCGCGGTCGGTCTCGCTCATCACCAGGTCGAGCACGTAGAACTCGTTGTAGAACTCCACGTCGTGCTTGACGCAGTTCTGGTACAGCGTCTGCAGGATCATGTGGCCGGTGCGGTCGGCGGCGTAACACGCGCGGCGCACCGGCGCCTTGCCGTGGTCGCGGGTGTGCCCGCCGAAGCGGCGCTGGTCGATCTTGCCCTCGGGCGTCCGGTTGAACGGCAGGCCCATCTTCTCCAGGTCCATCACCGCGTCGATGGCCTCCTTGGCCATGATCTCCGCGGCATCCTGGTCGACCAGGTAGTCGCCACCCTTGACGGTGTCGAAGGTGTGCCATTCCCAGTTGTCTTCTTCGACGTTCGCCAGCGCGGCGCACATGCCACCCTGTGCCGCGCCGGTGTGGCTGCGGGTCGGGTAGAGCTTGGTCAGCACGGCGGTACGCGCCCGGGGCCCGGCCTCGATCGCCGCGCGCATGCCGGCGCCACCGGCACCGACGATCACGACGTCGTAGCGATGCTCCTGAATCCGCGAGTCACTCATCGAGTTGACCTGTTCCTAACTGATGTTGGGGTCGAAGGTGAATATGACGTAGGTGCCGACGGCCAGGATCAGGATCATCGAGATGGCCAGCAGTGTGTTCAGCCAGAATCGAGTCGAGTCCTTGCGGGAGTAGTCCGCGATCACCGTGCGCAGGCCGTTGCCGCCGTGCAGTTGGGCCAGCCAGAGCATGGACAGGTCCCACAGCTGCCAGAACGGGCTCGCCCAGCGGCCCGCGACGAAGCCGAAGTTGAGGCGCTTCACGCCGCCGTCGAGCAGCAGCATGATCGACATGTGGCCGAGCACGAGCACGATCAGCAGCAGGCCTGAGAAGCGCATGAACAGCCACGCGTACTTCTCGAAGTTGCCGTTCGCGCGCATCCGCGGCGAGCGCGGGTTGTCCAGGCTCGCGGGGCGATCGTGCGACTTACCGAGAACAGGTGCAGTCATCTCAGTGCTCCGTGAACAGGTAGAAGAACTGACGGCCGATAGCGGGCACCGCCAGCAGGAACCAGACCGTGAGGATGATCCACAGCATCAGGCGCTGGTACTTCGGGCCCTTGGCCCAGAAGTCGACCAGGATCACCCGGACGCCGTTGAGCGCGTGGAACAGCACGCAGACGACCAGGCCCATTTCCATCAGCGCGACGATGGGGCTCTTGTAGGTCTCGATCGCCCGGTTGTAGGTGTCCGGGCTGACCCGGACCAGCGCGGTGTCCAAGACGTGCACGAAGAGGAAGAAGAAGATGGTGACACCGGTGATCCGGTGCAGCGCCCAGGACCACATCCCGGGGTCGCCTCGGTACAGCGTCTTCCGCTTCGGCTGGGCCGGAGCTTCTATCGTGGTCATAGAGTGCGGTGCCTCCAACGTCGTTGATGGACCCGGTTCATTGATCCGAGGCCGGCTGCGTTGGGCGCAAATGCCCAGGTGGCTGCGCTGCGGCCCGCTGCCGGGAACCTGAACCGATCTGATCTGGACTCTAATCCTCTAGGTTTGCCGGAACTAATTCGGCGTGCCGTGCGTTGCGCTACAGTCTGGCGAGTTAGGTTTGCCTTTCTTGATCGCCGAAGGGTTCCCTCGAGGGCCTCGCGCGGCCAAGTTCAGCTCGTTTCAGAAGAGGTTCCCGATGTCGCAAATCGACTGGAAATCCCTGCACGACAACGCGATTCAAGTCATGCGCAATGCCTATGCGCCATACTCGCGGTTTCCGGTTGGTGCGGCAGCCCTCACTGTCGACGGCCGAATTGTGCGCGGGTGCAATGTGGAAAATGTCTCATACGGTTTGGGCCTGTGCGCCGAATGTGTACTCGTCGGTAACTTGCATTCGGATGGTGGCGGACGTTTGCTGGCCATCTCCTGTACCGATTCCCGCGGCGAAATCCTGATGCCGTGCGGGCGCTGCCGCCAACTGCTTTACGAACACGGGGGGCCCGACCTCTTGGTCGACCATAAGGACGGGCCCGTTCCGCTAAGCGCCTTGCTGCCAGATGCGTTCGGCCCGGACGACTTGGACGCCGGACAGATCTGAGCGAGCGGTTCAGAGCTCTGCGTCGAGTGCTGCGTCGATCTCGGCGTCGGTGGCGCGAGCGACCGGCGGGAACTCGATCGGCGCAGTCCCTAGCCGTTCCATGATCAGGGTGAAGGCCCGACTCGCGCTGTTGGTCCAGTCGATCAGCCGCCCGGTCTCGATCCTGGAGCCGGCGTCACCCCTGGTGAGCTTGTAGAGCGACTCGCTGTGCGTGTCTTCGATGTCGGTGACCCGCGTCTCGAGCACGCTGACGCGGCGGTCGATGTGTGTGGCTGTCATTGTTGCCCCAAGCCCCTCGAACGATTGATGTGGAGAGGCTATCGAACCTCACCGACAAGAAGCCGGACTTGTTTTCGATCTCGTGCCAGACTGGCGAATGTGACGGCACTGGACGCGGTTTCGATCATTACCGGCAAGCGGGACGGCGGCGAGCTGTCGGACGCGCAGATCGACTGGGTGGTCGATGGATTCACCCGCGGGGCGGTGGCGGACGAGCAGATGTCGGCGCTGGCGATGGCGATCGTGTGGCGCGGGATGACCCGGCGGGAGACGGCGCGGTGGACCAACGCGATGATCGCGTCGGGTAGCCGGATGGACTTCACCGATCTGCCGCGCCCGACCGTCGACAAGCATTCGACCGGCGGCGTGGGGGACAAGATCACGCTGCCGTTGGCGCCGCTGGTCGCCGCGTGCGGCGCCGCGGTGCCGCAGTTGTCCGGGCGCGGGCTCGGGCACACCGGCGGCACGCTCGACAAGCTCGAGGCCATCCCGGGCTGGCAGGCCGAGGTGTCGGTGCCACGTATGCGCGAGATCCTCGCCGACCCTGCGATCGGCGCGGTGGTGTGCGCGGCGGGCGCCGATCTCGCACCCGCCGACAAGCGGCTCTACGCGCTACGCGACGTGACCGGCACGGTCGAATCCATTCCGCTGATCGCCAGCTCGATCATGAGCAAGAAGATCGCCGAGGGCACCGCGGCGCTGGTGCTCGATGTGAAGGTCGGCGCGGGCGCGTTCCTGAAGACCCTGGACGGTGCCCGCGAATTGGCAACGGCCATGGTCGAATTGGGCACCGACGCCGGGGTGCGGACGGTGGCGCTGCTGACCGCGATGGACACGCCGCTCGGCCGCACCGCGGGCAATGCGCTCGAGGTCGCGGAGTCGGTCGAGGTGCTGGCCGGCGGCGGCCCGGCCGACATCGTGGAGCTCACCGTCACCCTGGCGCGTGAGATGGTCGCGCTGGCCGGCCTCGACATCGACCCCGCCGACGTGCTCGCGGATGGCCGGGCGATGGACCAGTGGCGCGCGATGGTCCGCGCCCAGGGTGGCGATCCGGACGCGGCACTGCCGAAGGCCGCGCACACCGAGATCGTGCGGGCCGACCGCGACGGCGTGCTGACCCGCCTGGACGCCATGGGAGTCGGCATCGCCGCTTGGCGCCTCGGCGCAGGCCGGGCCCGCCAAGGCGACCCGGTCCAGGCCGGTGCCGGAATCGAAATGCACGCCAAGCCAGGCGATTCCGTGACCGCAGGCCAGCCTCTGCTCACCTTGCACACCGACACCCCCGGCGCGTTCCTCGGCGCACACACCGCATTACTCGACGCCTTTGCCATCGGCGATGCCGTCGAAAAACCCACCACCCCACTCGTGCTCGGCCGCATCGACGCCTGACCCACCCGCTCGGCAAACGAATCAACTTGCCGCACAACAACCTGCGGTGATCTGTGCATCAAGGTGGATGGGCGCGGAGTTGCCGGCTGTTCGGTACACCGGCGTCGAGGTGTGCGGCATCGCACAGGCGTGGAGTTACTGCTGGTCAGTGCGGTATTCGGTGGGACGGGGTGGTGTCCGGGTGTGGGCCGGGGCGGGATGGGTGGGCAACGAGATGGTTGCCACTTCGGCAGTCGGGTGCCGTTCGGGCGCGGTGCGGCTACCGTCGTTACATGACTGGACCGACCGCATTGACCCTTGCCTCGATCCGCCAGGCGCCAAAAGCGCTGCTGCACGACCACCTCGACGGTGGTCTACGGCCCGCGACGGTGCTGGAGCTGGCCGCCGACTGCGGCTACGAGGACCTACCCGCCAACGATGAGGCGGCACTGGCCGCCTGGTTCCGGGACGCGGCCGACAGTGGATCGCTGGAACTCTATCTGGAAACCTTCGCGCACACCGTCGCCGTCATGCAGACGCCGGAGGGCCTGCGCCGAGTCGCCCGCGAATGCGCGGAGGACCTGTCCGCCGACGGTGTGGTGTACGCCGAGGTGCGCTTCGCCCCCGAACAGCACCTGGAACGCGGACTGACCCTCGATGAGGTCGTCGAGCACACCCTGGCAGGTTTCCGCGAAGGCGAGGCGGCAGCAGCTGCCGCGGGACGCCCGATCGTGGTCACCTGCCTGCTCACCGCCATGCGCCACGCCGCCCGCTCCCGCGAGATCGCCGAACTGACCGTGCGCTTCCGCGATCGCGGCGTCGGCGGCTTCGACATCGCGGGCGCGGAGGCCGGGTACCCGCCCAGCAGGCACCTGGACGCGTTCGAATACATGCGAGCCAACAGCGCGCACTTCACGATTCACGCGGGTGAGGCGTTCGGCCTGCCGTCGATCCACGAGGCGCTGGCCTTCTGCGGCTGCGACCGCCTCGGCCACGGCGTGCGGATCACCGACGACATCAGCGTGCCCGGCGCGATCGAGGACGCGCGCCTCGGGCTCGTCGCGAACTACGTGCGCGACATGCGCATTCCGCTGGAGCTGTGTCCGTCGTCGAATGTGCAGACCGGCGCGGTGCCCTCGCTGGACAAGCACCCGTTCGACCTGCTGGCCCGGCTGCGTTTCCGGGTGACGGTCAACACCGACAACCGGCTGATGAGCGACACCAGCATGAGCCAGGAAATGCTCAAGCTCGCCGACACGTTCGGTTACGGCTGGAGCGATCTGGAGCGCTTCACCATCAACGCGATGAAGTCGGCGTTCATCCCGTTCCCGGAGCGGCTGCGCATCATCGACAACATCATCAAGCCCGGCTACGCGGTGCTGCTCGGATAACGAAGGGCAGCAACAGGCTCCGCGCCCGGATCCCCAGCGGGACGAGGAGCTGGCCGAGGGGAACTGGTGCAGCGCCACTCGTGCGACGACCCAGTTCCCCGTGAGCCGCGTCTCGTCCGCCGGGACGGGGCGGAATGACCGGGATGCTGGTTCGCTAGCGTGCAGAGCATGGCGACACTGCGGATTTCCAGCCGGTTCAACGGACCGCCCGATTCCGGTAACGGCGGCTACGTGGGCGGACTGCTCGCCGAGCAGCACGGGGACGCCGCGGTCACGGTGATCCTGCGCAACCCGACGCCGTTGGACACACCGCTCGAGGTGCGGGCAGGCAGCCTGTACGACGGCGACACCTTGGTCGCCGAATCCCGGGTCGGCGAATTCGACCGGGACGCACCGCAATCCGTGCCGTTCGCGACGGCGGCCGCCGCGGCGAGCTCTTACCAGAGCAACGAGATGTTCGCGTCCTGCTTCGTCTGCGGCAGCGCCCGCACCGACGGATTACGCATCGAGGCAGGTGCGGTCGGCGACGGCCGCGTCGCCGCACCGTGGATCCCCGACGACTCCCTCCCACTAGGCCCCGCCGTCGTGTGGGCCGCGATGGACTGCCCCGGCGGCTGGTCACTCCCCAACATGTTCGACCGCCCCGCCCTCCTCGGCTCCATGACCGCCGCCGTCCACGCCCTCCCCGAGGTCGGCGAACACTGCGTGGTCATCGGCGAGAACCACGGCGAACAAGGCCGAAAATCGTTCTCCTCCACCGCCGTCTACGGTTCCGACGACCGTTTACTGGGCCGTGCCGAGCAGATCTGGATCCGCCTGCGGTAGCGGCCGCAGGTCGCCAACGTCGATACCGCGCACTCAGTCTGGTCTGAATGCGCGGTGTGGCGGGGCAGCGGGGCGAAACCAGCTACTGCTGGTTGAGCCTGGCCTCGAAGTTGCGCTCGAGGTCTCGCCAGGACTGTGCTTCCGCGGTGAACGGCGGGTTGGGGGCCATTCGGCTCGGGTCCGGGTTCAGCAGGTAGGAGACGTACCAGCCGAGCGGGTTGGACTGGGCGAGCGCCTGTTCCACGGTGTCGTCGCCCGCGTAGTCGGAGGCGTCGGTGAACAGTTCGACGGCGAGGTCGAGCTGTTCGATGTCGACCGCCTCCGGTCCTTCGGCCAGGTCGTCGGCGAGACCGGGGAGCACGTAGACGTTTTCGTCGGTGACCTCGACCTCGAGCGAACCGTCCACCGCCGCGGTCTGCACGTCGGCGAAGGTGCTCACCCGGGACAGGTCGTGCTCGTGGTCGTCGGCCAGGTACCTGGCCAGCGCGCGCTCCGAGGTGAACACGGTGATCGTGTTGTCGGAGCCGAGGAAGATCGGCTCGTCGTCGAGGTAGCAGCGCAGCGTGAAGTAGGTGCCGTCGGAGGCGATGATCTTGACCGGGTCGATGCCGACCTCGTGCCAGAACGACTCGTCCTCTTCGTCTTCTTCCTCGTCCTCGTCGTCCGCGTCGAGGTCGACGGGCTCGAACTCGTCCTCCTCGTTGTCCGCCGCGTCGTCGGCGTCGACCACGTTCTCCTCGGCGGCCAGCAGCTCGGCCTCGGCGACGGCGACCGCTTCCGCATCGACGTCGGGAGTGCTGACGACGGAGTCGATGGCGTCGAGGACGCTGTCCCAGCCCTTGGCGATGGCGGCGCCGATCTGGTCCCAGAGTTCCTCGCCGTCGCGCCCGAGGAAGGCGTTCACCCCGCCGGGCAGCGCGCCGAGCACCGGGTGCGACCCGAAGAACTTGGTCACCGTCTCCAGTTCGCACACCTCGCCGATGTTGCGAACCATGCTGAGGGTGTCCTCGAGCTCGGCGATGGTGTCCACATCGGGCTCACCGGCGGCCAGCTCGGGCACCGCGACCAGATCGAAGGAGAAGTTCTCCTCCGGCTCCAGTTCCACCGCCGACAGCCCGGCGACGACCTTCCATGCCGGATGCTCGACGAGGTCGTTGTCGGAGTTGGTCCGGATGAACGCGGCCAGCTCAGCAACGGTCTCGAAACCGTAGAGGGAGTCCTCGTGTCCGAGGAACGCCTCCCACTCGTCGTCACCGTCTCGCCAGCGCGGTGCCCACAGGGTGACGAGATCGCCGTCGGTCAGGCCGAGCTCGATCGGGACGATGTCTCCAGAAGCCATGAGCGGAAGCCTATCGACCTTCCGCGTCAGGCACTATCCGGCCCGCCCCCAATGGTTCCTTTGGCGTCGTCCGCCGCGGGAACGAATGACTCATTCAGTGTCGCAACGACCTTCGAGCGCTGGTTGCCCGCGTCCTCGGCGGCCTGCCTGCACGCCCAGACGATCAGCTGTCCGACCTCGGCCGGTGCCAGCGAAGTGACCGTTTCCGCGAGGCTCAATCCGACGAGCGCGCCGTCACTGTCGACTTCGACGGTGACCGCGCCGTCCTCGGTGGTGTGGCGCCCACGGACCTGCTTGAGGCCGTACAGCGCGGCCTCGAGTGCTTCCAGCTTCTGCGTCGCGTTGGCGACCAGAGCATCCATCTCAGCGCTCATGCCTGCGCCTCGCTGGCGCTCGGCTCCGGCATGAGCGCTGGGGCAGCTGTGTTCATTGTTCGCTCGCTCCGCTCACTCATACCGGCCTCATCCAGGTAGTCGGTCCCGTGTCCGCGTCATCGATCCGGTCGAGCTCGTCCACCGCCGCCTGGCGGGTGGGCAGGCCGAGCCGGTCCAGGATGTCGGCGGGCATGCCCGCCTCGGCGAGCAGCTCGCGCCGGCGCGCCTTGGCGGCGACGGTGGAGCGCTTGGTGAGCCGCAGGATCTCGTTCGCGAGACTCTGTGCGCCGTAACGATATTCGCTGCGCTCGAACTTGATTTCCACCGGCATGCCCTGATCGGTGGCGCGCACCGAGATGGTGCCCGATCGGTTCGTGCTGCCCGCGACCGTGACGTTGGGAACAGCCGGTTGCTGTGGCGCGCTCACGCTGTCGGCCTATAGAAGCCGTGGAAGCCCATCCCTGAGTTCTCCGTTCGAATTGAGCTGATCTGGACCGGGTCACCGGCCTCGACGAATTCTCCGTTGCCGATCACCATCGCGACATGACCGTCCCACACCGCCAGATCGCCGGGCATCAGGTCGCCGGGGGAGACCGAGGTGCCGATGGCCTGATCGGCGGCCAGGCGCGGTAGATCCATGCCCGCCTCGCCGTACGCGTATTTGGTCAGGCCGCTGCAGTCGAGTCCGGCGCCGGGCGTGTTGCCGCCCCACACGTACGGGGTGCCGACCGCGCTGATCGCCGAGCGGACCGCGGTCGCCGCCTTCTCGTTCGGCGCCTCCACCGTGCTGCCGTCGGGCAGCGTGATCTTCACGCCCTTGCCGTCGCTCGGCATGCCCGACGAACCGGTGTTCGGCTTCGGGTTACCCGGCGAGCTCGGGGTGCCGGAGGTGGATTTCGGCGATGCCGTCGAGGCCGGGATGGTGGACATCGCGGTGCCCATCAGACTGCTCGCCATCGAACCGACACCGCTGAGCGCACTGCTCGCGGTCGATGTCAGTTGCTGCACGCCGGCCGTGGTGACGGCGGGCGTCCCGGCCAGCGACGGCGTGGACGGCGGCGGGGTGAGGTCGGTCATCGAGGCGGTGTGCGTGGTGAGCTCGTTCTGTACCCGGCCGACCACGTTGAGTGCCTGGCCGAGGTGGTCGATCGCGGAGCCGACGATCATCGTCAATCCCGCGGGCGTCGCCAGTGCCGGGCCCGCGCTCGCCGCGGTGTTCACGAACGACTGGGCGATGCCGGTGAGGTCCTTCTGGCCCGATTCGATCTCGGCGGCGGCGGAGTTCACCACGGTTGCCATGTCGTTGCCACGGTCGGAGATGGTGGCGGCGGAGGTCTGCACCTTCAATGCCTTCGAGGTGGCGGCGTCGGCGGCCTGGCCGTCCCACGCGGAGTTCATGCCGTTGATGCTGTCGCGACCCATCTGGTGGATCTGGTCGACCGCGGTGGACGTGCTGCGCAGCGCGTCGGAGGGGCCGCCGGTCGGCAGCACGCCCGAGCCGAAGCTCGCGAGCAGATCGAAGATCGGCTTGGCCAGTGCGTTGATATCGATCACAGGCTCACCCGTCCAGTTCGGTGGCCACGCTCTGCAACGATCCCGCGTGGTTCAGGTCGGTCTCGGTGAGCACGGAGGCCGCGCCGGTGGCCGCGCCACCCATGCTGGCCAGCACCGCCGACAGCTGTCCGATCGAGGCGACGTGCCCGGCGTGCGCGGCGGCGTACGCGGCCATGAAATCGCCGCCGATCAACCCCATGATCGGGCCGAGCAGCGCAGGCTCGGCCGCGACCGCGCTCGCCCCGGCCGTGGCCATCTCCCCGGCCATCACGTGGGCGGTCGCGCCATAGGCTGCGATGCCCTCGGTGTCCGCCGACATCTTCCGCATCAGAGCTTCCCCCATCTGTTGTTCCCAGGCAGAGTACGTCATTCACTTGCTTCGACGCGCCCTCTTCCCGTTCGGTTCCCACCGATGCGAAAAAACTTTCGGGTGGAGCTTCGGCGGCGGGCCCACCGGTCACTTTATCGTTCCCTCATGCGTACTCACACCGTGGACCATCCGCTCGCCGCCGCCCTGTTGACCACGATGCGAGACGAGCGAACCGAGAATTCCGTCTTCCGCGCGGCGCTGCGCGATCTCACCAGGATCCTGATCTATGAGGCGCTGCGCGGGGCGCCGGTCCTGCGCTTCGAGATCACGACGCCGGTGGCCGTCACCGAGGGCGCGCGACTGGCGCGACCGCCGCTGCTGGTGCCGGTGCTGCGGGCGGGCCTCGGCATGCTCGACGTGGCCGCCGAGCTGATCCCCGACGCCAGGATCGGCTTCGTCGGCATCGCCCGCGACGAGGAAACCCACCAGCCGGTCCCGTATATGGAATCGCTGCCCGCCGACCTGGCCGGCCTCCCGGTCTACGTGCTCGACCCGATGCTGGCCACCGGCGGCTCGATGCTGCACACCCTCGAACTCCTGATCGCCCGCGGCGCCACCGACATCACCGCGGTCTGCGTCGTCGCGGCACCGGAAGGCGTTGCCGCACTGGCCGATTCAGGTCACCCGGTGAACCTGGTCACCGCCGCCGTCGACACGGGCCTGAACGAGAACGCCTACATCGTCCCCGGCCTCGGCGACGCGGGAGACCGCCAATTCGGGCCGCGCTAGCCGGTCCGAGCCGGGCTGTTCACCCGTCCTTGGACCGGGTGAACAGCTCCAGGTGCGAGCAGTCCTCGCATCGATAGGCGTCGACCAGCCAGTGCGTGCGGCCGGTCCGTATCGCGCCCCAGGAGCCGATTTCCAGCGGACCCTCGATCCAGCGGGCATGGCCGCGTGAACTGTCGCCGGAGTCCTCGATATAGCCGGGCCGCAGGCCCTGGCCGCCGCAGTGGGTACAGTGCATCGCCGTCATCAATTGATGATGCCTGGGTGGTCAGAGCCCCTGGCAGTATTCGCGCAATGCGGAAAGGTGTTGTCCCGCAGTTGTCCTCGCGGCGGCGAGGTCGGCGTGGGCCGAGACCGGTGTCAGCACCTCGAGATAGCACTTGAGTTTCGGCTCGGTGCCGGACGGGCGGACCACGATGCGCGCGGTGCTGCCTTCGAAAACGAGTGCGTCGGTGCGCATCCGGCCGCGCACCTGGAGCAGGTCGGCGTACTTGACCGGCTCGCCCGCGATCTCGTCCGGTGGGTTCGCGCGCAGCCGGGCCACCACGTCCGCGGCGGCCGCCGCCGAATCCAGCCGCAGCGACACCTGATCGGTGCTGTGCAGGCCGAATTCGACTGCGTAATCGTCCAGTTGGTCGGTCAGGGTGCGGCCCGCGGACTTCAGGCGCGCCACCAGATCGGCGGCGAGGACGGCGGCCGAGATGCCGTCCTTGTCGCGGACCGTGGCCGGATCGACGCAGTGGCCGATCGCCTCCTCGTAGGCGTAGACCAGGCCGTCGCCGGCCCGGGCCAGCCATTTGAAGCCGGTCAGCGTCTCCGCGTAGCGGGCGCCGCGGGCCGGGGCGAGCTTGGACAGCAGCCGCGACGACACGATCGTGGTCGCCACCAGCGCGTCCCGCGGTGCGGTGCGCAGCACGCAGTCGCCGAGCAGCACGCCGGTCTCGTCACCGCGCAGCATTCGCCAGGTGTTGTCCGGCAACGGAATTCCGACCGCGCAACGGTCGGCGTCGGGGTCGACGGCGATCGCCAAGTCCGCGCCGATCCGGGTGGCCAGGGCGAGCAGCAGATCGGTCGCGCCCGGCTCCTCCGGGTTCGGGAAGGCGACGGTGGGGAAGTCGGGATCGGGCGCGAACTGCTCCTCGACCACGTGCACGTCGGTGAATCCCGCAGCGGCGAGCGCCTTGACGACCAAGTCGCCACCGACGCCGTGCAACGGCGTCAGTGCGATTCGGATCGCGGCGCGCGCACCCTCGCCACCGATCACCGAGGGCAGCGACGACACCCGATTCAGATACCGCCGCACGATGTCGTCGTCCACCGGTTCGACCGGAGTTCGGGCGACGGGCTCGGTGACCGCATCGATGCAACGCTCGATCTCGGTGTCCGCCGGGGCGAGCAGCTGCGAGCCGCCGTCGAGATAGACCTTGTAGCCGTTGTCCGCAGCCGGATTGTGCGAGGCCGTGATCTGCACGCCGGCGACCGCGCCGAGCTCACGAACCGCGTAGGCGACCACCGGGGTCGGCAGCGGGCGCGGCAGCAACGTCACCGGAAAGCCCGCTGCGGCAAAGATTTCCGCCGTCGCGGTGGCGAATTCCGCGGAACCGTGCCGCGCGTCGCGGCCGACGATCACCGCGCCACCACCGAGGCAGCGCCCGCGCAACCACTCGACGATTCCGGCGGTGGCCCTGGTCACCGTCGTCACATTCATGCCGTCCGGACCGTCCTGCAGCGGTCCACGCAGACCGGCCGTGCCGAAGCGCAGCATCTACACCCGTTCCAGCACGCCGCGCAGCAGCTTGCCCAAGCGCGGTGCGGCGGCCTGGCCTTCGGCGAGCACCTCGGCGTGCGAGAGATGCCCGCCGGTGACGCCCGCGGCCAGGTTGGTGACCAGCGAGATGCCGAGCACCCTGGCGCCGAGCGCGCGGCAGGCGATGGCCTCCAGCACGGTCGACATGCCGACCAGATCGGCGCCCATGGTGCGCAGCATCCGGATCTCGGCCGGGGTCTCGTACTGCGGCCCGGTCAGGCCCGCGTACACGCCCTCGGTCAGGCTCGGGTCGATTTCCGTTGCCAGGGCCCGCAATTCGGGATCCCAGGCGTCGACGAGGTCGACGAAGGTGGCCCCGGTGAGCGGGGTGCGGCCGGTGAGATTCAGGTGATCGTTGATCAACACCGGCTCGCCGACGCGCAGCCCCTCGCGGATACCGCCCGCGGCGTTGGTGAGCAGCACGATCTCGACGCCCGCCGCGACGGCCGTGGTCACCGCGTGCACCACATCGGCGGGTTGATAGCCCTCGTACAGGTGCTGGCGGCCCATCAGCAGCAGCGTGGGCGTCGCACCGACGGTGATCGAGTGGACCATGCCGCCATGCCCCTGCGCGCTGGGCTTCCCGAACCCGGGCAGCTCCGCCATCGGCACCGACGCGACCGGCGTGCCGATCTCCGCGGCCGCCTCCTGCCAGCCCGAGCCGAGCACCACCGCAACCCGGTGACGCGGCACTCCAGTACGTTCGGCGATCGCCTCGGCGGCCTGTTCGGCAAGCATGGAGATCACTGTATTGGATTGCCGCGCTTGCGGCGCCGGGTGTGCGCGGCCTTCGGGTGCGCGTGGCGGAGCGGTCGACGCCTGCGCCGGTGGGCCGCGAAGCACGCCGGAACGATCCGGGCGTGCTGGTTGCGAGACGGGCGCACGGTGGCTACGTGCCAGGTAGGCGCCTCGGCGCAGGAATGCTACCCACGAGTAGGGGAGACGCCGTGCGCCGGATATTCTGCACCCATGCCGTATCTGGAACGTGATGGTGATGTCTTCGTCGTCTACCTCGGGAACGAGGGACAGACCGATAGCGAGAACCGCTTCCACCCCGACTGGATCGACGAGTTCCACGGCGTGCTCGACAAGGTCGAGGACTCCGAGGGCCCGGCCGCGCTGGTCACCGTGGCGACCGGCAAGTTCTACAGCAACGGCCTCGACACCGACTGGCTGTTCGGCAACCTGGGCAAGTCGCACGGCTACCTGGACCGCGTGCACTCGCTCTACACCCGGCTGCTGCAGTTCCCGATGCCGACGATCGCCGCGATCAACGGACACGCGTTCGGGGCGGGCGCCATGCTGGCCACCTCGCACGACTTCCGGGTGATGCGCGCCGACCGCGGCTTCTACTGCCTGCCCGAGGTGCACCTCGGCATGCCGTTCACCGTCGGGATGAACGCCCTGCTCACCGAGCGGCTGTCCAATCAGGTCTGCGTGCAGGCGATGACCACCGGCTACCGCTACCCGGCCGACGAGGCGATCGCCGCGGGCATCGTCGACGGCAAGGCCGACGCGGAGTCGTTGCTGGCGACCGCCGTGGCCAGGGCCGCGGCATTGGCGAGCAATCGCAAGCCGAATCTGCCGGTGATCAAGCGCGCGCTGCACGCCGGCGCGCTGGCCGGCCTCGCCGTGCCGACCACGCCGGAGAACCTCGTTTTCGCGACGGGATAACGTCGCGGCTGTCCGGTCGGCACACGCTGCGGCTCCGCCCAGCGCAACGCTCTGAACTGTGATAATGCCGGGAGAACGCGGCCAAGTGTGATCGGCCGGACAGATAAGGAGTGCGCTCGGTTTGCGGCCGAGTGCAACACTGTGTGCCATGCCACCACCGCGCAGCGGGCACCAGGAATCGCGCAGCGACTATGACGTCGCGCGCACCGATGCCATGCAGCAGTCGGACACGGCGATCAAGGCCGTGGCCGACCAGCTGATCGATCTTTCGCACTCGATTCACGCCGAGCCGGAGCTCGCGTTCGAGGAGACCCGAAGCGTCGCCAAGATCATCGCGCCGCTCGCCGAGCGCGGCTTCGAGGTCGCCACCGGCGTCGCCGAGCTGCCGACCGCTTTTCGCGCGAGCTTCGGCAGCGGCCCGCTCACCGTCGGCATCTGCGCGGAGTACGACGCGCTGCCCGGGATGGGACATGCCTGCGGGCACAACATCATTGCCGCCTCGGCCGTCGGCGCGGCGCTCGGCCTCGCCGAGGTCGCCGACGCACTCGGGCTCACCGTGCTGGTGCTCGGTACCCCCGCCGAGGAGAGCGGCGGCGGCAAGGTGCTGATGCTGGAGCACGGCGTGTTCGACGACGTGGCGATGGCGATGATGGTGCATCCCGGCCCGTTCGACATCGTCGGCGCGCGTTCGCTGGCGATGGCCGACCTGTCCATCGTGTTTCACGGCCGCGAGGCGCACGCCAGCGCGGCGCCGGAACTGGGCCGCAACGCGGGCGACGCGGTCACCGTCACCCAGGTAGCTCTCGGCTTGCTGCGTCAGCATCTCCAGCCTGGCCAGCAACTTCACGGTATAGTCGGCGATGGTGGCGTGGCCCCCAACATCGTGCCCGGACGTGCGGAACTGCTGTATTACCTACGCGCAGTCGACTCCGCATCTCTCGACAATCTGATGCGACGAGCGTCGGCGTGTTTCGAGGCGGGTGCCCTTGCGACCGGCTGCACCCAGGAAATCCGGACTGTCGCGCCGACATATACCGAGCTGACACCCGATCCGGCGTTACTGTTTGCCTACCGCGAGCAGATAACCGGTTTGGGACGAGTGCCGATCGCACCCGAGCTCGAGGCGTTGCGGCCGCTCGGAAGCACGGACATGGGCAACGTCACCAACGTCATTCCGGGCATCCACCCGGTCATCGGCATTGATGCCGGTGGCGCGGTGACGCATCAGCCCGGCTTCGCCGCGGCGAGCGTCAACGCTTCGGCGGATCGTGCGGTTGTCGATGGTGCGCTCGCACTCGCGCGTACCGCGATCGCCGCTGCCAGCGATGAAGAACAAAGAGACAGGTTGTTGCAACGGCTCGTTCAACGACAGGAGGACATTCGGTGAGCACTACCGGCCGTTCGGCGGAACGGGCGACGGGAATCGAGGCCGGGGCATGCGCCCTGGCCGAAGACCCGGCGGACATCGTATTGCCGAACACCGTAGGAACAGGTTTGGGATCAGTAGAGGGCTGGCTGGCCGAGCACGCGTCGGATCTCGTGCAGTTTCGCCGACACATCCACGCCAACCCGGAACTGTCCCGCACCGAGTTCGCCACCACCGAATTCATCTCGTCCTGGCTGATCAAGGCGGGTTTAACGCCGCAGCCGCTGCCCGGTGGCACCGGCTTGATCTGCGACATCGGCCCCGAGGGTCCGCGCATCGGCCTGCGCGCCGACATGGACGCGCTGCCGCTGCAGGAGTTCACCGGTTTGAGTTTCGCCTCCACCGTGCCCGGCGTCTCGCACGCCTGCGGGCACGACGCGCACACCACGATTCTGCTCGGCGCCGCGCTCGCGCTGGCCGAGGTGCCCGAGCTGCCGGTCGGTGTGCGACTGGTGTTCCAGCCCGCCGAGGAGGTCATGCCGGGCGGCGCGATCGACGTGGTCGCCACCGGCGCGATGGAGGGTGTGGAGCGGATCTTCGCGCTGCACTGCGATCCGCGATTGGAAGTCGGCCGGGTCGGCATCCGGGTCGGCGCGATCACCTCGGCCGCCGACACCGTCGAGCTGGTGCTGGATTCGCCGGGCGGGCACACCTCGCGCCCGCATCTCACCAGCGATCTGGTCTACGCCATCGGCACCGTGATCACCGGCCTGCCCGGTCTGCTCAGCCGCCGCATCGACCCGCGCACCAGCACCGTGATGGTGTGGGGTGCGGTCAGTGCAGGCAAGGCGCCCAACGCGATTCCGCAGACCGGCATGCTCACCGGCACCGTCCGCACCGGCGATCACGCGACCTGGTCGCTGCTGGAGCCGATGGTGCGCGAGATCGTCGACGGCCTGCTCGCCCCGACCGGCGTGCGATACCAGCTGAACTACCGTCGCGGCGTGCCGCCGGTGGTCAACGACGAACAGTCCACCCGGATGTTCGAGGACGCGATCCGCAGGATCGGTCCGGACGCGCTGGCCGACACCATGCAATCCGGTGGCGGCGAAGACTTCTCGTGGTATCTGGAGGAGGTGCCCGGCGCGATGGCGCGCCTCGGCGTCTGGTCCGGGCACGGCGAGCAGCTCGATCTGCATCAGCCGACCTTCGACCTCGACGAGCGGGCGCTCGCGGTGGGCGTGCGGGTGCTGACCAATATCGTGCTGAACGCCTAACCCGCGCCGCCGCATACTGATTCGAACCATGGCGTGGCCGACCCTCGGGTCGGCCACGTCGTTCGTGTGTCAGCCGAAGTTGCCGGGGCCCACGTTGCGGCTGTTGCGCGTGCGCAGCGAATGCACGTAATCCTCGGGCGCACCGGCCTTTTCGGCCGCGTCCGCGATGACCCCGATGTAGCGGGCCGAGGGCAGGCCGCCCTCGTACGCGTCGAGCACGTACAACCAGGACAGCGTCGGATCGGCACCACTCTCACTGCGCGTCACCCGCAGCCGGATCTTCTTGTGGATGCCGAAGTCCGAACCCTCCCAGCGGTCCAGCCGCTGCTCGTCTTCGGGCGACACGTCGTAGAGCACGACGAAAACTCGGGAGCCCGGCTCCTCGACCACCGTCGCCAGCGGCCCCTCCCAGCCGATGTCGTCACCAGCGAAGGTGAGCCGCCAGCCCTCCAACCAGCCCGTTCCGGACATGGGCGAGTGCGGACAGCGCTCGAGCATCTGGGTTGAGTCCATGTTGGACCCATAGGCGGCGTAGATCGGCACCACAGAAGGGTAGCCAATAACATCCGGGGATCGACTCTATCCCGGCCAGATGCGGCATTCCGGTGGCGCGTTCCGGGCGCGGCGACCGGGTAGAACCCGCATCGCGTAGCGATTCCGTGGGGGGAGGTGGCCGGGCGGCGGGTGGGCCTGCCTCGCCCGATAACGTTGACAGGTACCGGAGATCCCGGTGCGCAACCAGAAGCGGAGGTATCAATGACCCGCATAGCGATCATCGGTGGCGGACCGGCCGGTTACGAGGCGGCGCTGGTGGCAGCCCAGCACGGTGCGTCGGTGACGCTGATCGATAGCGACGGCATCGGCGGGGCTTGTGTCCTCTGGGACTGTGTCCCTTCGAAGACGTTCATCGCCTCTACCGGCGTGCGCACCGACCTGCGCCGCGCCCGCGATCTCGGCATCACCCTCGACCCGAACCAGGCGACGGTGCAACTGTCCGAGGTGAACGGCCGCGTCAAGGCGCTCGCGCTGGCTCAGTCCTCCGACATCCGGTCCAAGCTGCAGACCGTCGGCGTGACCGTGCTGGCCGGTCGCGCGGAGCTGACCGACGCGTCGACCGGGCTGGCCGCGCATCAGATCCTGGCCAAGCTGGCCGACGGCACCGAGCAGACCATCGAGGCCGAGGTTGTGTTGATCGCCACTGGGGCGAGCCCGCGCGTGTTGCCGGGCGCCGAGCCGGACGGTGAGCGGATCCTGAATTGGCGTCAGCTCTATGACTTGGCAGAACTGCCAGAGACGTTGGTAGTCGTCGGTTCCGGTGTCACGGGTGCCGAATTCGTCTCCGCGTACACCGAAATGGGTGTGCGGGTGCGGCTGGTCTCCAGCCGCGACCGGGTGCTGCCCGGCGAGGACGCCGACGCGGCGCTGGTACTGGAGGACGCGCTCGCCGAACGCGGTGTCGAGCTGGTGAAGCACGCGCGCGCCGACGCGGTGGAGCGCACCGCCGAGGGCGTGGTCGTCAAGCTGTCCGACGGCCGGACCGTCGCCGGATCGCACGCGCTGATGACCGTCGGTTCTACCCCCAATACCGAGGGGCTCGGCCTGGAGCGGGTCGGCATCGAACTCGACCGCGGTGGTTATCTGCGGGTCGACCGGGTGTCGCGGACCTCGGTGCCCGGCATCTACGCGGCGGGCGACTGCACCGGCCTGCTGCCGCTGGCCTCGGTGGCCGCGATGCAGGGCCGCATCGCGATGTACCACGCGCTCGGCGAGGGGGTCAGCCCGATCCGGCTGAAGACGGTGGCGTCCGCGGTGTTCACCCGCCCGGAGATCGCCACGGTCGGCGTGAGTCAGACCTCGATCGACAACGGCGAGACGCCCGCCCGCACGGTGATGCTGCCGCTGAACACCAACCCGAGGGCCAAGATGCTCGGCCTGCGCAGGGGTTTCGTGAAGATCTTCTGCCGCCCCGCCACCGGCGTGGTGATCGGCGGTGTGGTGGTGGCGCCGATCGCGTCCGAGCTGATCTTGCCGATCGCCCTTGCGGTGCAGAACAACCTGACCGTCAACGATCTCGCGCAGACCTTCTCGGTGTATCCGTCGCTGACCGGTTCGGTGACCGAGGCGGCTCGTCAGCTGATGCGGCACGACGACCTGGACTGATCTCGCAGCCGGGGTGCGGTGGCGACCAAGATTGACACGTCAGCTGAGGCGATTCGCCGACCTGGGTTGAATGGTCTTGCGGTTCAGCGCCGTTCGTGCAGCCTGAAGTTTTGATTCACATTGCTCATCAGGTCTACATATGGTTCACTTCCCGCAGAGATGCGATCGGCGGGCGGTCGCGTGGTTCGGTGTTCGGGGGGATGGCTCTTTTCCCAGTCGACACGTCGAATGACCTTCGCGTCGTTCGACGACCGGGCGTCTCGTCAGAGACAACTGAGTGTGACTGAACTCCAGGTCACACCCGGGAAAGGGAAACGAAAAGTGAAACATCGTAAGCCGAGTCGGGCGCAGCGAGCGATGGCGAGCACCTCGTTGCCACTGGCTGCCGCGGCCGCCGTGGCCTCTCTCTTGGCAGCGCCGGCGGGGGCCGCTCCTACCGATCCGAGCATTCCACCCACCACCGCGCCGCCGAGCCCAGCTCCGGTGCAGCCGGGGACGAACGAGGCACCGCCGAGTCCGGAAACCGCCAAGCCGGATCCGAACAAGCCGGCCAATCCGCAGACGCCGACCCAGCCTGGCGTCACCACGCCGGGTCAGCCCGGCGTCAATACGCCGGACCCGGTCATGCCGAATCCGAACAAGGATCCGAAGCTGGCCCAGCCGACGCAGCCGGGTGTCACCACCCCGCGCGTCGCGCCGCTGCCGGTGCCGGGTCAGTCGGATCAGCCGCAGCCCGCGGTCGTGCCGAATACGCCGCCGGGTGACCAGAAGCCGGCCCAGCCGGGTACCGCCACCCCGCAGCAGCCGGGTACGCCGGCCGCGCCGGGCACGCAGACCACCCCGAAGACCCCGGGCGACGAGAACGCGCAGGCCCAGCAGCCGGAGACGCTGGTCCAGCCGCAGCAGCAGCCGCGCTGGCAGTCCCCGCAGCTGCAGGCCGCGCCGCCCGCCCCGGTCGTCGAGATGACCGGTCCGCACCAGGAGATCGGTGCGAACGTCGACGGCGGCTCGCTGCTGCCGGGTTACGTGGCCAACACGCACCACTTCAACAACGAGTCGGGTTACGTCGGCACCATCGGGTACCGCACCCCGGCCGGTGCCGGTGAGGCCGGTGTGTCGGTCGAATACGTCGACGCCAACACCGTCAAGGTCACCACCTACACCGGTGGCGTCGGCCTCGCCGACAACAAGACGATCTCCGTCTTCGACACCACCCAGGCCAACCTGGCCAAGGCGGCCGTCGAGGACTGGATCAAGGAGCAGCCGGGCGGTGCCGCGGCACTCGAAGCGGCCGCGCAGGTTAAACTTCCGCTGCAGCCGGGCGATCTGGCTCCGCAAACGGCCGACGTGGGTGGTGTCACCACCCAGTGGGGTGGTTCACTCCAGTACTGAGACTGACTGGGGCTGATTCGACGGGTGGGGCGGTCGTTCGCGACCGCCCCATACGTGTGTCTTGGGGAAAGGATTGGGTGTGACCTCCGAGGGTGATCCGACGGAGAAGGAATCCGACGACCAGTCCGCGTCGGATTTCGGACCCCCGGTGGGCGAATTCGGCCCGCCTGTCTCAGAATTCGGACCTCCCGTCTCGGAATTCGGTCCGCCGGTCTCGGAATTCGGCCCGCCGATGGGCGATACCGGCCCGCACTGGCAGGTGACCGAGCAGACGGGCGAGCATCCCGAGCTGGTCTGGCGGCCCGCCGATGCCGGGACGACCCCGCCGCCGCCCCCGCAGTATCGGGCGCCGGACTCGACCTCGTTCCCCGAGCCGCGGCCGACTCCGCCGCCGGTGCCGCCGCGACTGCCGCCCGTCGATCGGGAGCAGGCCGCGGATCCCGACAAGGACTCGTGGTGGACCCGCCCGACCGACACGGGCAGCGTGCCGAAGCCGCCGCCGCTGACCTCGCCGAGCCTGTCCTGGTCGGATGATCCGATCGCGAAGATGCTGGCGCCGGCCACCCCGGCCGCGCCGCCGCCCCCGCCGAAGAAATCCGGCGGGCACGCCAGCCGCAACGTGCTCGCAGGCCTGCTGGCGGTCGTCATCCTGATCGGACTGACGGTGACCGTCATCATGGTGTCCAAGGGCAATGGCAGCGAAAACTCGGCCCCGCCCGCCGCGAGCAGCAGTGCGGGGAAGAGCTGCCCGGCCGACAAGACCGGCAAAGTGACCATCGGCAACGGCAATGGCGACACCACCAGTGGGGCGAATGCGATCCTCGGTTTCCAGTACGCCTTCTACGTCGAGCGCAGCGGCGAGCGGGCCCGGCGCTTCGTCGCGCCCGACGCGGAGAACGTGTCGCCGGCCGATGTCATCCAGCACGGCATCGACAACGAGGTTCCGACCGGCACCACGCACTGCCTGCGGATCGCCGAAGTGGCAGGCGACACGTTCAACGTGGACCTGACGCAGCGCAAGCCGGACGGCACGGAGACCATCTATCACCAGGTCATCACCACCGTGGTCCGGGACGGAAAGGTGCTCGTCTACTCGATCAAGCCGAGGGAGCTGTAACTATTCTCAGTATTTGGGAATAGTGTTTCATATAATGGTCGGCGATATGCGAAAGTAGACTTTCGCATATTGTGGCGTCCGTTCGGAGGTTCCCTTGTCGCCGACCATCCCACCGCTCGCGGCCAAGCTCGGCGGTTTGCAGAGCTCGGCGATTCGTGACCTGCTGAAGCTCACCACGCGCGCCGAGATCATCGGCCTGGCCGGCGGGTTACCCGACGCGGAACTGATGCCGCGCGAGCGGATCGCCGCCGCGGCGGACGCGGCACTGAGCAGCGCGGGCTGCCTGCAATACACCGAGTCGCCCGGCTGGCGGCCGCTGCGCGCGGTGCTCACCGAACGCGAATCGGCTCGGCTCGGCCGGACGGTGGACATCGACGAGGTCTTCGTGACTCATGGCTCGCAGCAGGCGCTTTCGCTGCTTGCCGAGGTGTTGCTCGATCCCGGTGCGTTGGTCGTCGTCGAGGATCCGGCGTATGTCGGTGCGCTGCAGGTCTTTCGGGCCGCCGGTGCGCGGATCGTCGCGGTGCCGCTGGACGCCGAGGGCATGCGCACCGATGTGCTCGCGGATCTGCTGGCTCGCGGGGAACGCCCGGCCGTGGTGCACACGGTGAGCAACTTCCACAATCCGGGCGGCGTGACGATGAGCCCGCAACGCCGCGCCCATCTCGCCGAACTCGCTGACGCGCACGGCTTCTGGGTGATCGAGGACGATCCGTACGGCGAGCTGTGGTTCGACACGCCCGCGCCCGCGCCGGTGGCGACATACTCCCGCAACGTGATTCGGCTGTCGAGTGCCTCGAAGATCCTGGCGCCCGCGCTGCGCGTCGGCTGGCTGGTCGCGCCGGACCCGGTGTGCCGCGCGGTGGAACTGCTGAAACAGGGTGCTGACCTTTGTGGTTCGGCGTTGACCCATCAGATCGCCGCCGACCTGCTCGCCGACGAGGCCTGGCTGACCGCGCAGGTCGACAACGTGCGCACCGTCTACGGCACCCGCGCCAAGTCCCTGGTTCACGCGGTGCGCACCCGGTTCGGCGACCGCGTGCACTGCACCGATGCGACCGGCGGCATGTTCGTCTGGGCCGACTTCACCGACGGCACCGACACGCAGGCCCTGCTACCGCGTGCCCTCGAGGCCGGTGTCGCCTACGTGCCGGGCTCCGCGTTCGCCGTCGACGGCGGCTACCGCAACTCGATGCGCATGTGCTTCACGACTTCTGACGCCGACACCCTGGCCGAGGCCGTGCGGCGCTTGGCCCGCGCCGCCGAATAGTCGATCCGCCACGCGGCATGCCGGTGTCGGTCAGTCGGCCCAGTCGTAGGTGCGTTCGACAGCCTTGTTCCACGACCTCAGGTGTTCGTCGCGATCCTCGGCGGACATCGTTGGCTCCCAGGTCTTGTCGGCGGCCCAGTTCTCCCGGATGTCGTCGGTGCCGGACCAGTAGCCGACCGCCAGGCCCGCGGCGTAGGCGGCGCCGAGCGCGGTGGTCTCGTTGACGACCGGGCGCACCACGGGCACGTCGAGGATGTCGGACTGGAACTGCATGAGCAGGTCGTTGCCGACCATGCCGCCGTCCACCTTCAGGGTGGTCAGTTCCAGGTCGAGGTGCTCGGATTCGGCGTCGGCGCGCATCGCGTCGACCACCTCACGGGTCTGAAAAGCGGTGGACTCCAAGATCGCTCGCGCCAGGTGGGCCTTGTTCACGAACCGGGTGAGCCCGGCGATGACGCCGCGCGCGTCCGGCCGCCAGCGCGGTGCGAACAGCCCGGAGAACGCGGGCACGAAGTAGGCGCCGCCGTTGTCCTCGACGCTGCGGGCCAGCGGCTCGATCTCGTCCGCCGAGGAGATGATGCCCAGGTTGTCCCGGAACCATTGCACCAGTGAGCCGGTCACCGCGATCGAGCCCTCCAGCGCGTACACGGCGGGCTCGTCGCCGAGCTGATAGCAGACGGTGGTGAGCAGGCCGTGCTTGCTGACCACGGGCGTGGTGCCGGTATTGAGCAGCATGAAATTGCCGGTGCCGTAAGTGTTCTTGGCCTCACCGGGGATCAGGCAGGCCTGGCCGAAGGTGGCGGCCTGCTGGTCGCCGAGGATGCCCGCGACCGGGATGCCTTTCAGCGGACCGGAGCTGATCTCCGCGTAAACCTCGGAGGAGCTACGGATTTCGGGCAGCAGCGACTCCGGCACCCCGAACTCCGCGCAGATCTCCGAATCCCATTGCCGGGTATTCAGATCCATCAACATGGTGCGCGAGGCGTTGGTGACGTCGGTGATGTGCTCACCGGTGAGGTTCCACAGCACCCAGCTGTCCATGGTGCCGAAACACAGCTCACCCGCCTCGGCCCGCTTGCGCGCACCGTCGACGTTGTCCAGGATCCAGCGCAGCTTCGGCCCGGCGAAGTAGGTGGACAGCGGCAGCCCGGTGCGCTCCTGGTAGCGGGTCGGCCCGATATCGCCGCCGAGCTCGGTGGTCAGCCGGTCGGTGCGGGTGTCCTGCCAGACGATGGCGTGGTGAATCGGCTTGCCGCTGGCGCGATCCCACACCACCGTGGTCTCGCGCTGGTTGGTGACGCCGACCGCCGCGATGTCGTCGCTGCTGAGCTTGTGCTGCTTCAGCACCTCACCGAGCACGAATTCGGTGTTTTTCCAGATGGTTTCGGCGTCGTGCTCGACCCAGCCCCGGCGTGGAAAGATCTGTTCGTGTTCCCGCTGGGCCACGCCGACGACGCGCCCCTGCCGATCGAAGACGATGCAGCGACTCGAAGTCGTGCCCTGGTCGATGGCGGCCACATAGCGACGCATTCGTGCAGGTTACTAAACAGACGGCGCGCTGTGTCCGATTGCGGCGTTCGCGGGTCCTGTCGCGGATCACATCGCCGTCCGCGCGCCGCTGGATTAGGGTCGGGTAGTGGTTACCGACGGGTAGTGCTGGACGACACGAGCGACGCCGTGATCGAAGAGATCCGCGGCCACTGGCATAGCCTGTAGCAAGAACAGCTCGATCGAATGCCCGAATATGACCACTACGTCGTCGATACGCGGCTGGAGGAGTCGAGCATGACCAAGAAACCGGAATCCCAGTTCCTCGGTCCGGAGCAGCGCCGGGCGGCCTGGGAGCGGTTCGGCAAGGACCACTTCGATGTGGTCGTCATCGGCGGCGGCGTGGTCGGCTCGGGTATCGCGCTCGACGCGGCCACCCGCGGGCTGAAGGTCGCGCTGGTCGAGGCCCGTGACCTCGCCTCCGGCACGTCGAGCCGGTCGTCGAAGATGTTCCACGGCGGCCTGCGCTATCTGGAGCAGCTGGAGTTCGGGCTGGTCCGCGAGGCGCTGAAGGAGCGCGAGCTCGCGATGTCCGCGCTGGCGCCGCACCTGGTCAAACCGCTGCGCTTCCTCTACCCGCTCACCCACCGCGCGTGGGAGCGCCCGTACGTCGCGGCCGGGCTGATGCTCTACGACACCATGGGGGGCGCCAAATCCGTTCCCGGCCAACGGCATCTGTCCAGGATGGGTGCACTTCGGCTGGCCCCCGGCCTGAAGCGCAGCGCGCTGATCGGCGGCATCAGCTACTACGACACGGTCGTCGACGACGCCAGGCACACCATGACGGTCGCCCGCACCGCCGCCCACTATGGCGCGGTGATCCGCACCTCCACCCAGGTGGTCGGCTTCCTGCGCGAGGCGGACCGGGTGGTCGGCGTGCAGGTGCGCGACAGCGAGGACGGCCGCACCGCCGACATCCGCGCGCACGTGGTGATCAACTCGACCGGCGTGTGGACCGACGAGGTGCAGGCACTGGCCCACCAGCGCGGCCGCTTCCACGTCCGGGCGTCCAAGGGTGTGCACATCGTGGTGCCGCGCGATCGCATCGTCAGCGACGCGGCGATCATCCTGCGCACGCCGACCTCGGTGCTGTTCGTCATCCCGTGGGGCACCCACTGGATCATCGGCACCACCGACACCGACTGGAACCTCGACCTCGCGCACCCGGCGGCCACCAAGGCCGACATCGACTATCTGCTGGACCGGGTCAACGACGTGCTGGTCACCCCGCTCACCCACGACGACATCGACGGCGTCTACGCGGGTCTGCGACCGCTGCTGGCGGGGGAGAGCGACGAGACCTCCAAGCTGTCCCGCGAACATGCCGTCGCCAGGGTCGCGCCCGGCCTGGTCAGCATCGCAGGCGGTAAGTACACCACCTATCGCGTGATGGCCTATGACGCCGTCGACGAAGCGGCGCAAGACATTCCGGCCCGCGTTTCGCCGTCGATCACCGAGAAGGTGCCGCTGCTCGGCGCCGACGGCTACTTCGCGCTGGTCAATCAGACGGTGCAGCTGGCCGACGCGTACAGCGTGCACCCGTACCGGATCAAGCACCTGCTCGATCGATACGGCGCGCTGATCGACGAGGTGATGGCGCTGGCGGACGGCAAACCCGAACTGCTGCAACCCATTACCGCGGCGCCGTCGTACCTGCAGGTGGAGGCCGTGTACGCGGCCGCCGCCGAGGGCGCGCTGCACCTGGACGACATCCTGGCCCGCCGCACCCGGATCTCCATCGAGTACCCGGACCGCGGTGCCGACTGCGCCGAGCAGGTGGCTCAGCTCGTCGCGCCGGTCCTCGGCTGGGACGACGCCGAAATCGAGCGTGAGGTAACGACTTACCGCGCCCGCGTCGAGGCGGAGATCCGTTCGCAGACCCAACCCGACGACGACTCCGCCGACGCGCTGCGCATCGCGGCGCCCGAGCCTCGTCCCGAGATTCTGGAGCCGGTCCCGGCGGACGGCGTGGTGAACAAGGAAGTGCGCCAGGCGAACCGGTAGTTCCGAACTCAGGAGAGCCCGAGCGTGGGCGGCGGTAGCGCGATGGTCGCGATGGTGCCGCCGCCCGGTGCCGGTTCCATAGTCGCGGTGCCGCCGTGTAGTTCGGCGATCCACGCCACCAGTGCCAGCCCGATGCCGCTGCCGCGTCCGCCGGTGACGCCGCGCTGGAACGGATTGCTCGATATCTGCGGGTGCAGCCCCGCGCCGTGATCGCGCACGCTGACGCGTCCCTCCGCGACGAACACTTCCACCGGCGCACCGGGATTGACCGCACCGTGCGTGATCGCATTCTCGATCAGATTGCGCACCGCCAGGCTCAGCAGGTTCGGGTCGCCGACGACCACCGTAGGGCTGCCGTGCACAACGACATCGGCCTTGAATTCCTCGGCAACCGACTCGGTGAGCTGATCGAGCAGCAACTGCACTCGCTCCATCGTCGTCACCCCCGCCTGCATTCGGGCCCGCGCGAGCAGACCCGCCACGATCCGCTCCATCCGGGTCCCCAGCTCGCCCGCCTCGGCCAGCGCGCGCTCCACCTCGTGCGGATTGCGCCGCCGCGGCGTGGTGACCAACCCCAAAGTGGTCAGCGGCGTGCGCAATTCGTGCGCGGCATCGCCGAGGAACCGTTCCTGCTCCTCGACCAGCACCAGCGCCTGACGCATGCTGCGGCCCGAAAGCGCGTGTGCCGCAAGGGCGGACAGGGTAACCAGGGTAAGACCGCCGACGACGAGCGCCCACAGCAGCAGCGCCCGATCGCGATCCATCAGTCCCGGATTCGTGCCGGCGACCACGACCGCCTGGGTTTTGGTGTCATCCCAGAAAAGCGGCGTTGCCGCCAGCCGCACCGGACGGCCTACGCCGTCGTACCCGTCCTGGAAGACGATTCCCTGCGCGCGCACGGCATCGTCGGCCAACGCCTCGGCGCCATTGTTCGGCGGCAGCCAGGAACGCAGGTGCCCGTAGATCTCGCGCCAGTGCCCGTTGCCGTCGTTGGTGACGATCATGACCGCGGTCTCGCCGTTGGCCAGGTCGTCCTTCTCGACCAGGTCGAGGTTGATCACCTGGTCGTCCGGGTCGAGGTCGATGGTGCGCCACAGTCCGGTCACCACCCGGTCCAGCGCGTCGTCGACGGCATGGTGGCGCGAGCGCGCGTCGATGGTCGCCGCGAGGACGCCGAGGATGATCAGGCAGGTCGCGGTGATGACGGTGATCAGTGCGGTCAGCTGCCTGCGGGTGCGGCGCAGCCTGGCCGCGGCGGGCCGGGCGTCGGAGGTGGAAATCAGGGTGCGAATGGGGCACTTCCGATCATGAAGCCGGTGCCGCGCACGGTCTCGATCACCTGCGGCGGCCCGAGTTTGCGGCGCAGCTGGGCGATCACGGCGTCGACGACATTCGATGCGGGCTCGGCCATCTCGTCCCAGCAGCACTCGATGAGTTCGCTGCGGGAGACCACACTGCCCGCGCGGGTGGCGAGCAGTTCGAGCACGGCGAATTCCTTCGGGGTCAGTGAGCGCAGAATGCCGGCGCGCTGGACGCGGCGGCGGGGCAGGTCGATGTCGATATCGCCGAGCACCAGACGGGCGGGCGCCGGATGTTCGCGGCGGCGGCTCAGCGCGCGCACCCTGGCGGCGAGTTCGGGCAGCGCGAACGGCTTGACGAGGTAGTCGTCGGCGCCGTGCTCGAAACCGGCGATGCGGTCGGCCAGCCCGTCGCGGGCGGTGAGCATCAGCACCGGCACCCGCTGGCCCGCGGCGCGTTGCGCGGCGACCAGGTGCAGGCCGTCACCGTCGGGCAGGCCGCGGTCGACGACGAGGACGTCGTAGGTGTTGACGGCGATCTTCAGGTCGGCATCCGCGAGACGGTAGGCCAGATCGACGGCGAAGCCCGCCGAGCGCAGCCCGGCGACGACTTCATTGCCAAGACCTTCATCGTCCTCGACCACCAGTACCCGCACGAGATCAGAGAATAGGTCATTTCAGACCAAGCCGATCCGTCATCCCGGGCGACCGCGGGGATGACGGATCGGCGCAGGCCGGATGGCGGTCCGGCACAGGTGTTGTGATCAGTTGCTGGAGTAGTACAGATCCCAATCGCCGGCGGGGGTCTGCTGGCACTGCCACCACTTCCAGTCCGGGTGCGCGGGGGCGTTCAAGCCGTCCGCCCGGCAGGCCGCCTCGGTGCCGTAGGTGCCGACGTAGATCGTCTCCGCGTTGGCCACCGCCGACCCTCCGGCGACGAGGCCTGCCGAGAGCGCGACGGCCGCGAGCAAGGTGCTGATCTTCATGTGTTTTCCTCTCTCCCCGGCGCGGGATCCGCGCCTGGAGAAAGAAAACCAAGCTGTCCGTGAGATTTTCGTGAGGCGGGCGACGCCGCAGCTCAGCGAGGTGCTTCCAGCCGCATCGCCCAGCCGACCAGCGAACGGATATAGCGCAGCACCATCTCGTCCGGATGTTTCGCCGGATCGGTGAGATGCAGCCGGGCCAGTTCCTCCAGCGCGGCCAGCAGGATTCGCTCGGTCGGCCCGTCGGGGTCGACCGTGACGCCGGCATAGCGGGACAGGTGTCGGGCGCCGATCGCCCGCGCGTAGGCCCGGCCGTGCTCGAGCCGGTCGCACAGGCCGGGCGGGCCGCCGTCGGGTGGGCTGAGGATGATCCGCCAACTGGTCGGCGCGGCATGCAGATAGGCGAGGATGCCGCGACCGACCTGATCGACGTCGACGGTTTCCGACCAGTCGACGCTGCCCACCCCGGCCAGCGCGATCGCCGATTCCCGGTCCAGCAGCGCGGTCATCAGCCCGGACAGGTCGGTGAACTGCTGATACACCAGGGCTCGCGCGACCTGGGATTCGCGCGCCACCCGGTCGATGCTGACCGCGCCGAAACCGTCGGCGGCCACGATGTCGCGCGCGACGTCCAGTAGCTGCGCCCGCCGGTCGGCCGCCGACATCCGGCGCTTGGGCGTCGGCTGGTCGGTGGGCGGTGGCTGGTCCGGCAAGGGCTGGGCGACGTACTCGGACGTGGCGCGATCCGTGCTCACCGCACCGACGGTAGCGCAAGCAGCAGATCGACCGCCCTGGCCGCGCTCTGTACTGCGCTTTCCATGGTCGCGGACCAGTCGGTGGCGGTCCAGTCGCCCGCGAGCACCAGCGTCGGCACCGAGGTGCGCTGGTCGGGGCGCAACGCGTGCGTGCCGACCACCTGCGAGAACGTCGCCTTCGGCATCCGAACCACGTGTCCCTGAAGCACCTTCGCGGCCTTGGCGGCGGGGTAGTAGCGGCGCAGCAGTGCCAGCTGCTCGGCCACGATCTCCTCGGTGGTCTTGTGGATCTGTTCGTAGGCGCCGCTGGTGGTCAGGCAGTACAGCCAGGCCCGATCGGTCTTACGGCCGGTCATCCGCTGGCGGTCGAAGACCTCGTCGATCACGCCGGTGCCGCCGATGAGTGCCTCGAATTCGGCCGTGGTGCCCAGCGGGCGATCCAGGTACAGGTTGGTGCTGACGATCGGCGTGTAGCCCAGTTTGTCTGCGGCGGCGTAGATTTCGGCGTGCTCGGGCAGATCGTCGAGCAGGCCGTTGACGTTGGAGTTGGGCACGGCACACACCACCGCGTCCGCGGGGACGGTGGTGCCGTCGGCCAGCGCCACCCCGGTGACCCGGCCGTCGAAGATGTTGATCCGGCGGGCCACCGCGCGATGCCGCACCGTGACCCCGTGCCGGGCAAAGACTTTCAGCGCGCCGGTGACGTAGAGCGTGTCCAGGTCGGTGGTGGGATAGCCGATGGTGGCGGGGCGCCGGTGTTTGATGCCGAGCCGGATGCCGGTGGCCATCACGTCGGCGAGCACCTTCGCCGACTCCTGCTGCACCGGTTCGGCCGCGACGCCGAGAGCCAGCCAATCCCACAGGGCCTCACGGGCTTTCGCCGGCATGCCGATGCGGTTGAACCACTGCTCGGTGGTCAGGTCGGGTAGGTCGGCAGGCTGGTGCAGGCATTGCCAGCCGAGCCGGAGGGTGGCGACGGCGGCGCGGACCCGTTCGAGCGGATTGGCGTCGGGGTGCGCGCCGGCCAGGGTGCGCAGCGCGCCGAAGCCCTTCGTGCTCATGGTGGCGCTGCGGCCGTCGGGCCAGCGCAGCGTGGCGTGCTGCGGGAAGGCGACGTAATGCCGGGTGCCGACGCTGGTGAGATATCGGAAGAGGTGCTCGTAGCCGCTGGCGATCACGTGCTGGCCGTTGTCCGGGAGGTCGTCGACCACGTCGACCCGCATGGCGTGCGTGCGGCCGCCGAGTCGGCCGCGGCGTTCCAGCAGGGTGACCTGCTTGCCCGCTTCGGCCAGCCAGACCGCGGCCGCGAGGCCGGCCAGTCCGCCGCCGATGACCACGTACCGCCGGGGATCGTTCATGCCGCGCTCCTCATCAACTTACATGTTGTAAGTTAAGCGGGAGGAGTCACTCCGTCAAGGGCGCGGCGACACCGAGGAGATCGCCGGGTGCGGCGCCTGCGGTGTCTGGGCATTCGAATTCGGATGCAGCAGTAGGTAACTGAAGAGCACGGTGGCCATGGTGGCCAGTGCGGCGAAGAAGAGGCGGGTGGCGATCGCGAGGAGCATGCGTCTGCCCGATCTCGATACCGTCGTCATGGCCTGCTCCTGTGCTGTGTCGTGACTGCCACGGATGTAGTCGTGCCGAGCGCGCCGATCATTAGCAACTGAGTGGCAAATTACAGTGGTGGACGGGTAATAGCCGGTGGGCACGCCGAGCGGTTGGTTCGGTTGCACAGTTGATTCGGTGCGGCGAACCAATGGGCTTGGTCCGAAGTCGGACTTTCCGCGATCAGATTTGTGCGGTGCCGCACGCACGTCCGCGGCCGCGCGCTCAGCGGCCCGGGAGCGGCTGGCAGCGGGGGCAGAAGTAGATGCCGCGTTCGCGGTAGGCGATGCGGTCGGACGCGGGTGCGGGATCGCCGAGCAGTTGTGACGCGATGGGTGTGCCACAGCGCTGGCAGGAACGGCGAGTCTTGCCGTAGACGAGCTCGCGCCGGGGTGGTTTCCGCACGGACTCCGCCAGGATCCGATGCGCCTCGTTCACCAGCGCGAGCAGGTCGGGCACCTGGGCGACCGGGGTGGTCGGGTGGACGCGGCGCAGGAAGCAGACCTCGCTTCGATAGACATTGCCGATGCCGGCCAGGTTCCGTTGATCCAGCAGCGCGATGCCGATCGGCTGGTCCGGGTAGCGCTCCAGTCGCCGGACCGCCTCTTCCGCATCCCAATCCGGACCGAGCAGGTCGGGTCCGAGGTGATCGATGACGGTGTGCTCGTCGGCGACGCGCAGCACCTCCACCTTGCCGAGCGAAAACCCCACGGCCTCGACCTCATCCGTGCGCAGCACCAGCCGGGCCGTCACGCGCGGCTTCGTCCAGCGTTGCCCGCAGTGGAAGACCCGCCAGGTGCCCTCCATCTTGAGGTGCGTGTGAATGCTCACCGTCGGCGTCCGAATGAACAGATGCTTCCCGTAGCTGCCGACGCTCTCCACGACCTGGTCTCGCAGATCGACGGTCGCATAGCGCGGCACCCGGAAGTCGCTGCCGGTCAACGTCTTACCGGCCAATGCCGCGCGCAGTCGCGCCGCGGTCAGGTAGACGGTGTCACCCTCGGGCATGCCACCGCCCGAGGTTCGTGGCGTCGTGCGGGATGCGCCGGCTCATGGGCGGCTCCGCAGGCGCAGGCCGCGGGGCGTGGTGGCGAAGCCCGCCTCGCTGAGGAAGCCCGCGAAGGTGTTGCCGTGCACGGTTTCTCCGTCGACCCGGTCGATGACGAGGGAGTCGACCCGGCGGCTGCGCACCAGGTCGGCCAAGGCTTGGGCGGCGGACTGGCGGGCGTTCGGGTCCTCGGTGAAGGTGAGCAGCGTCTTGCCGCCGCGTTCGAGGTAGAGCACCAGGTCGCCGTCGACGAGAACGACCAGCGCGCCGGCTTTTCGACCGGGGCGATGCCCGCTCTCGCCATCGCCTTTCGGCCAGCTCAACGCGGCGCCATAGGGATTGGCCGGATCGCACGCCGCCAGCGCGAGGGCCTTGCCGGTCTGCGGCCGCGTCTCGCCGGGGCGGCTGCGCTCGATATCGAACGACCGCAGTCGATCCACCACGTCGGTGGTGGAGAACTGGGCGCCACCGAGCGAATCGATGAAATACCCACGGCGGCAACGGCCCCGGTCCTCGAACTCGGTGAGCACGCGATACATCAGCGCGAAACCGCCGGGCACGCCCTCGTTCTGCACCGAGCCGCGCGTCAGCACGCCATATCTTTCCAGCAGCATGTCCGCGGTCGCATGCGCCCGAACGGTGTTGTCCGACACCCGCTCCGGCAGCAGCGACCAGCGCCCCGCCACCGCGGGCGGGCCGGACCGGGTCGGCATGCTCGGGCGCGGTAGGTAAGCCCGCCCGCGCGGCGCCCGGCGCGGCGTCCGATGGGCGGTGGTGCTCCGCGCGGTACCCGACAGCATGGCCCGCACCGGCGCGAAGGTATCGCCCGAAACCATTCCGGCCCAGACCAATTCCCACAGCGCCGCCGAGGCCTGGGTGTCGTCGAGTAGCCCGGTCGCATCGGACAGCTGCCGGAAGAAATACGCGCCGCCGCCGTACGGCACCGGTGTCGGGTTAGAAGTCTCGGTAGCGGCCGTTGGCGGCGCGAGGGATGCGCCCATAGCGGTGAGCAGGCGCAGCTGCACCTCGGACAGTTCGATGTCGTCGGGCGGTGCCAGGGTGAAGGGGGCCTGGTCGGTCAGGTGCAGCGCGACCCAGCCGTCCTTGGCGGTGATCGAGCCGTGGCCGGACCAGAGGACCTCGCCGGTGGCCATCAGCTCGTCGAGCATGGCGGGGGAGTAGTCGCGGACCCGGGCGGGCAGGACGAGCGACTCCCAGGCCGAGGCCGGGATCGGTACGCCCGCAAGCTGTTCCACCACGGTGGCGACACCGTCGACGCCGCGCAGCTCGCCGGTCCCGATGTGTTGCCAGGCCGGGAGGAAGCGGCCGAGGGTGGCCGTCGAGACCGGCTCGACCTCGTGCCGGGCGGCGGCCAGCGAGCGGCGGCGCAGTCGGCGAAGCACCTGTGCGTCGCACCATTCCGAGCCGGCCGCACCCGGCGTGAATTCGCCCTCCACGATGCGTTTTTCGGTGATCAGTTGATGCAGCGCGGTGGCGACGACGGCCGGGCCGAGGCCGAAGCGGGCAGCCACTGCCTCGGTGCTGAACGGACCGTGCGTTCGGGCGAACCGGCCGACCAGATCGCCGAGCGGATCGGCGACGGGTTCGATGAAGGCGGCGGGTGTACCGATCGGCAGGGGCACGCCGAGCGCGTCGCGCAGCCGGGAGGCGTCCTCCACGGCCACCCACCAGCTGCGGCCCGCGAAGGTAACCTCCAGGGCCCGGCGTGATTTCACCAGCTCGGCACCCCACTCGGTCGGGTCGTCGACACAGCGTTCGGCGGCCTCGGCGGCGGTGAGCGGTCCGAGCAGCCGCAGCAGGTCGGCGAGTCCTTCGGCGTCGCGGGCCTGGCGTTCCGGGGTGAGCCGCTGCAGTTCCCGTTCGGTCTGCTCGAGGACCGAGGCGTCGAGTAGCTCGCGTAGTTCCACCCGTCCGAGTAGTTCGGCGAGCAGGCTCGAGTCGAGCGATAGTGCGGCCGCACGGCGTTCGGCCAGCGGACTGTCGCCGTCGTACATGAACTGCCCGATGTAATCGAACAGCAGAGCGTTGGCGAACGGTGACGGCGTGGCCGTCTCCACCTCGACCAGGCGCAGTTGGCGGCGCGCCACCCGGCCGAGCAGGACGCGCAGCGACGGCAGATCGTAGACGTCGCGCAGACATTCGCGCACCGTCTCCAGCAGGATCGGGAAGTCGGGGAACTTGCGCGCTACGTCCAGCAGCTGCGCCGACCGTTGCCGCTGCTGCCAGAGCGGGGCACGCTTGCCGGGATCGCGGCGCGGCAGCAGCAGCGCCCGCGCGGCGCACTCGCGGAAGCGGGAGGCGAAAAGCGAGGAGCCGCCGACCTGTTCGGTGACGATGTCGTCGATCTCGTCGGGTTCGAAGACGAACAGCTCGGCACCGGGCGGATCGTCGGTGGTGTCGGGCAGGCGCACCACGATGCCGTCGTCGGAGGCGTTCGGCGCGGCGTCGACGCCGAACCGTTCGCGCAGCCTGGCCCCGATCGCCAGCGCCCACGGCGCGTGCACCGGCAGCCCGTACGGCGAGTGCAGCACCAGCCGCCAGTCGCCGAGCTCATCCCGGAACCGCTCCACCACCAGCGTTTTATCGGTGGGCAGGTGTCCGGTCGCGGTCCGCTGTTCGTCGAGCAGGGTGCCGAGGTTCGCGGTCGCGAACGCATCCAAACCGGCTGCCGAGGTGAGCTTTTCCAGATTCTCCGGATGCTGGCCGGCCTTCCGCACGAATTCGCCGAGCGCCCCGCCGAGTTCGGCGGGACGGCCCAATCCGTCGCCGTGCCAGAAGGGCAGCCGTCCCGGTTGCCCGAACGCGGGCGTCACCAGCACCCGGTCGAAGGTGATCTCCTCGATCCGCCAGCTCGTCGCGCCCAGTGCGAACACATCACCGACCCGCGACTCGTAGACCATTTCCTCGTCGAGTTCGCCCACCCGCGAAGCCTTTTCGCCGACCATGTAGACGGCGAACAGGCCACGGTCGGGGATCGCGCCGCCCGAGGTCACCGCAAGGCGTTGCGCGCCAGGTCTTCCGGTGAGCGTGCCCGCGTCCCGATCCCACACCAATCGCGGTCGCAGCTCGGCGAACTCGTCGGACGGATACCGTCCGGCCAAGAGGTCCAGCACCGACTCGTACGCCGAGCGCGGCAGCGCCGCATAGCTTCCGGTGCCGCGGACGATCTCGAACCAAGCGTCGACATCGATCGATTCCAGCGCGCACGCCGCCACCGTCTGCTGCGCCAGGATGTCCAGCGGATGCGCCGGAATCTGGATCGCCTCGATCTGCCCGGCGGTCATCCGCTGCGACGCCACCGCGCAGTGGATGACATCGGTGCGGTGCTTCGGAAACAGCACGCCGCGCGATATCTCGCCGACCTGATGCCCGGCCCGCCCGATCCGCTGCAGCCCGCTCGCCACCGACGGCGGCGCCTCCACCTGCACCACCAGATCGACCGCGCCCATATCGATGCCGAGTTCGAGGCTGCTGGTCGCGACCACGCAGCGCAGCCGCCCGCTCTTCAGATCGTCCTCGATGAGCGCGCGCTGCTCCTTGCTGACGGATCCGTGATGCGCCCGTGCGAGTAGCGGGCCCGCACCGTGGATCACTTCGGTCGACGCACCGAGCTGTGCGGGCGGCTTGTGCTCGGTCTCCACCGGTTCGCCGAGCCGCGCCGCATAGGTTTCGTTGAGCCGCGCGGTGAGCCGCTCGGCCAGCCTGCGCGAATTCGCGAACACGATCGAAGACCGGTGTTCCAGCACCAGATCCACGATGGCCTCGTCCACGTGCGGCCAGATCGAGCCGGGTTGATCGGACTCACCGGGTTCGGTCATATCCGCCACCGGCACCCGGACGGACAGGTCGAAGGTCTTCGGCGCGGGCGGCGAGACGATGGTGATCGGCGCGTTGCCGACCAGGAACCGGCCGACCTCGTCCGGCGGTCGGACCGTGGCAGACAGGCCGACGCGCTGTGCAGGCCGTTCGGTGAGCAGATCCAACCGAGCCAGCGACAACGCCAGATGCGCGCCACGCTTCGAACCGGCGATCGCATGGACCTCGTCCACGATCACCGTGCCCACGTCCCGCAACGTCTCCTTGGCCGCGGAGGTGAGCATCAAGAACAGCGACTCGGGTGTGGTGATCAGAATGTCCGGCGGCGTGCGCTGCATCGATCGCCGATCGGCCGCACTGGTATCCCCGGACCGGACCCCCACCGTGATCGCAGGCGGATCCAGCCCGAGCCGCTTGGCGGTCTGCGTCACCCCCACCAGCGGCGCCCGCAGATTGCGCTCCACGTCCACCGCCAGCGCTTTGAGCGGCGACACGTACAGCACCGAAGTCCCGGTCTTCTCCGTCGCCTTCGCACGAGTGGCCAGCTGATCGATCGCCCACAGGAACGCCGACAACGTCTTCCCCGACCCGGTCGGCGCGACCACCAGCGTGTGCTCACCCGCGGCGATCGCCTCCCACGCCCCGAGCTGAGCGGCCGTCGGCGCCGGAAAAGCACCGTCGAACCACTCCTGGGTAGCGGTGGAGAACTGAGCCATGGCATCAGTCTGCACCGGGCCACCGACAACCGATCTCGTCAATAAGAGGTGACAGCTGATTTCGCCGGCACATGGGTAACTCGTCGGGGACGAACCAAGCCCACCACCTCCTATACCGGCGGCCGCCAACGCTGCTCCAGCGGCACCTGAATCTGGCCTGAATTCCCGGAGAGGCGGAACAGCCGTATGCGCATAGCCGTACGCTTCGGCTGTGCAAAAGGTGCTCAGACTCGACCTGGTCAGCCATGGCATGACTGAGGCGATGCGGAAGGCACGTTTTCCAGTCGACGAATCGCTGACCGAAGCAGGCCGCCGGGCCATCTCCGGCTGCACGCCGCTCGCCGCACCCCGGGTGCTCACCGGACCCGAGCGCAGGACGGTCGAGACGGCGGCGCTGTTAGGGCTGCCCGGTGACGAGGACACCCGGCTACGCGACCTCGACGCGGGCGCCTGGCGGGGCGGGGCACTGATGTCGGTGCCCCAGGATGAGCTCTACGCGTGGCTCACCGACCCGATGTTCCGCGGCCACGGCGGCGAATCCGTGGTGGATGTGATCGAGCGGACCAGGTATTGGATGGCCGAGATCGCGTCGGAGGGTAAGTCGACCATCGCCGTCACCCATCCGGCCGTCATCCGGGCGGCCCTGCTGGTGACCCTGGACGCGCCGCCGAAATCGTTCTGGCGGATCGACATTCCACCGGGCAGCGTCACCCGGTTGCACTATCGCGGCGAGTGGACCCTGCACTTCACGGCGTGACCGCGCTCTTCGCGGCGAGCGGTCCGGTGCCGAGGGTGACCAGCAATCGCACGGCGTCGGTGATCAGCCGAGCCGGGATCGATGGGTCGATGGCGCGCTGCATGCCGAGGCCGATGCCCATGCTGAGGATTCCCGTCGCGGCGTCCTCGGCGGGCACCGGCAGCTCGATGCCCATGGTGTCGGCCAGCGTCTGCACCTGCGCGGCCACCGCGCCACGGACTACGCCGAGGCTCGACACCAGCGCCGCCTGCAGGGCGGGATCGTCGCGGGAGACGGTCGCGAACTCGAATTCGAGCATGGTCCAGCCGACGTCGCCGACGGTCCGTTCGGCCCACGCCTGAAACCGGTCGAGCTGTTCGTCGAAGCTGTCGCCCGCCGCGAGCAGCTCGGTCACCTCGTCGAACTTGGTCGCGTGGATCAGCTCGATCACCTCGAGGCCGAGCTCCTTCTTGGTGCGGAAATTCGAGTAGACCGCGCCCTTGGAGTAGCCGGCCTCCTCGGCGACCCGCTCCAGGCTGGTGCTCGCGTAGCCGTCGGCCAGGAAGAGGTCGCGTGCCGTGGCGATCAGGTCAGCGCGGGTGCGAGCCTGGCTCTCGGACCGGGTCAGTCGTGCCATGCCGTGATTCTACGTACCGTTAGATTTGGGATACCACTGGTATTTGAATTCTGTTAGTGTTTGGAACCATGGGTAACAACAACGGGTCGCAGCGACGCGGCCTGGCCATCGGTTGCGGTGGCACGCTCGGGGCCGCGTGGATCGTCGCTGCGCTGGCCGCGGTGCGGGACGCGCTGGACTGGGATCCGCGCGAGGCCGACGTGCTGATCGGGACGTCCGCGGGGGCGGAGTACGTGACCATGCTCGGCAGCGGCGTCTCGGTGGACGAGCTGGTCGACATGCAGAACGGCACGTCCACGAATCCGATTCTGTTGGCGCACATGCGGTCGGGGCCGGGGCGTTTTCCGCCGATACCGCGGCCGCGATTGGGTTCCTTCCGACTTCCCTTGCGCCGCATCGAGTCCGGGCAAGCGCTGCTTACCGCGGGTAGTGGGCTGTTGCCAGTCGGTGGTGGTGACGCGAGCTGGTTGGAGCTGCTGGCCGAGCGGTTGAACCCCGGTCGTTCCTGGGTGACGCATCCGGCGACCTGGCTGGTCAGCATGGATTACGCGACGGGAGAACGGGTTCCGTTCGGATCGCTCGACGCGCCGACCGCGCCGCTCGGTGCGGCCCTGCGCGCGTCGTGGGCGGTGCCCGGCTGGTTCCCGCCGGTACCCATTGCCGGACGCCGCTTCATCGACGGTGGCGCCGGTTCGACCGCCTCGGTGGATCTGCTGATCCCGGAAAAGCTCGACGAACTCGTCGTGCTCGCGCCGATGGCCTCGACCGGGAAGATCCCCGCGACCGGGGCCGGTCACCTCCTGGAACGGCAGATGCGAAACCGCATGAGCGCCAAGCTCGATGCCGAGATCGCCCAGCTGCGCGCGACCGGAACCAAGGTCCTGCGCCTGGACGCCACCGCCGAGGATCTCGCGGTGATGGGGCCCAACTTCATGGACGGCCGCCGCCGCCTCGACACCTTCCAGCACAGTCTGCGCAGCACCCGCCGTGCGCTCGAACAAGGAGCCTTCGCATGAGAATTCTCGGTCACGGATACCCCGACTTCGACCTGAAGGGCGCGCGCGTCCTGATCACCGGGGCGGGCCGCGGCATCGGCCAGTCCACCGCGGAACTGTTCGCGGCCAAGGGATCCGAGGTGGTGATCGCCGACGTCGACACCGTCGCCGCCGAAACCGCCGCTGCCGCCATCGGAGCCGAGTCCTACGAGCTCGACGTGCGCTCGCGCGGCCAGTGGGACAAGGTGATCGCCGACCTCGGCCACGTCGACGTCCTCGTCAACAATGCCGGCGTGATGCCCGCGGGTTCGTTCCTCGACGAGCCGGACGTGGTCGGCCAGGCCACCATGGACATCAACGTCTGGGGCCTCATCCACGGCATGCGCGCGGTCGCGCCCGGCATGATCGAGCGCGGCCACGGGCACATCATCAACGTGGCCTCGCTGGCGGGCAAGATCCCCATCCCCGGCCTCGCCGTCTACAACGCGAGCAAGTTCGCCGCCGTAGGCCTTTCCGCCGCAACGCGTTTGGAGTTCGCCCCGCAGGGCATCAGCGTCAGCTGCGTCATGCCCTCGGCCGTGCGCACCCGCCTCTCCTCCGGCCTCACCCTCGGTCACGGCATGCCCACCGTCGACCCCGAGGACGTCGCCGCCGCCATCCTGCGCACCGTCACCACCCGCAAGGGCGAGGTAGCCGTCCCCGGCTACCTCGGCCCCATCGACGTAGCCTTCGCCGCCACCCCGGAACGCGCCCTCCGCCTGTTCCGCCGCCTAATCGACGGCGACCGCGCCCTGCACCCCGCCGACGAAAAGACCCGCGCCGAATACGAAGACCAGGTCCGCTCCATCAGCTGAGCTACGAAAATGGGCCCCGGAGACGAACTCCGGGGCCCATTTTCGTGGTCAGGTCAGCAGTTGGTCGGGGCGGGTTCGCCGCGGAAACGCGCCTCCACGTAGTTCCAGGCCTGGACGAAGCCTGCGGCGGCGGTGGTCAGGTGTTCCGCTATTTCGTAGGGGTGGAACTCGACTCGGGCGCCTGCCTTGCAGTAGCGGTCGACCACTTCGGCTACCGGCGGGAAGAACGTCATCTCGTCGAAGCGGCCCTGCCAGATGTAGGTGGGGACGGTGGGTACGCCGTCGAAGTAGCGCAAGCTGTTCTCGCGCAACACCTGATGGGCGACCGGGCTGTCCATCAGGCTCTTGGAGGCGGCCATCTGCTCGGCGTTGCGGAACGCGCCGTGGAACAGCAGGAACCGGCGGCAGGCGTCGTGCGTGAATTCGCGGAACCACAGGCCGTTTTCGTTGAGTTGATCCGAAACCGGCAGCCGGTCAGGGTATTCGCGTTCGAGTCCCATCGCGGCGGCGAACGCCAGCCCGAACCCGGGGTGCGGGGCGAAGCCGAGCGCCATCGCCATCTCCTCGAGATCGGCGGGAATGCCGCCCGCCACTGAGGCGGTGATCTTCAGATCGGGCGCGTAGGTGGGCTGCAGTGCGGCCGCCCACGCGGTGGCCATCCCGCCGCCGGAGTAACCGGCAAGTGCGACAGGCGAATTGGCGAGACCGAGTTCGGCCACCTTCTGCACGGCCTTGACGCTGTCCAGGGTCATCATGCCGCTGAGTCGCGCGGCGCCGTAGGCGGAGGTGGGCCCGAGGTAGTCGGGCAGCGACACCGCCCAGCCGCGCCCGATCGGCAGCATCGCGCCGACCGCGTCCTGGAGTTCACCGTTGAACAGCGACCGGGACGGGTTGCACTGGGTACCAAGGGAATTGATCAGTGCCTGGTAGGAGACGAGGGGCGGGTTCGCGACACCGTTCGGCAGCAGGACGGTGGTCACGCCCATCACCGGATTGTTCTGCGAGTTGGTAGACCGGAACGCGACCTGCCAACCCGTGGTGCCGACATAGAGGCCGGTGTCGATCTTGCGGGCGCGCACGACATCGCCCGGTCGCAGCGTCGCCAGGTCGGCGGGCGCTGCGTAGAACACATCGGGATCGGGTGTGGGATAGAGCGGTTGGGCGTTCGCGGGCAGGCCGAGCAAGCCGGCCGAGACGACGCTCAACAACAGGATCGCGATCCTGAACGGAACTCTGTGCACGGTTTTCCTTCGAATCTCGGCCGTTATCGAGTTGCCGACCCCGACTACGCCTCGGCAACTCGAACGGACCACCACTGCATGGGAAACCGCAGCGAACGTCATCGTTCGCCACGCGGACGGACAGACAAGACCCCACAGCCGAACCGAAGGTCGGACCGGCACACCACCTTTCGGCTCAACGACTGCGGGCACCCGCGATAGCGGCACCATCCGCAGCGAACGTAGCGTCGCGCCCGCGACCCCGCGCAACCGGGTCCGGCATATTGGACAATTCACAATGCATTTCATGTGCGTTTGACCAAGGTCACTGCATTGGACACCTCGGTTATGGCACGTCATAGCGAACCGCTCTCGAAATTCGACCCGGACGAATCCGACGGGCGGGGCAGAGCGGAGCTGTCACTCGACGTTTGCCTCGGCCATGTCCCGTTTGCTGGGTGAGTCCGCGTGAGGTCGCCGCCGGTGTGTGGTGGCCGGGGTCACACCAAACCTCACATCGTGCATAGTGTGTGCCCATTCACAGGTGATGAGATTGCGCAACATGCTCAATTTGTAAAGCCAAGGTTGTTCATTTCGCCCTTCGAGGGCAGGGTAAAGGGCATCAAGTGCTCAACTAAGGCGGCGCCCGATCGGCGCCGACCGGACGGGTGGATGTATGACCGAGCTCGCCGATCACGACCTGATTCCGGCGCCCTATGACCTCGCCGACCGCTACCGCGTCGGCGCGGGCACCGTTGTCCTGACCGGGGTTCAAGCGATCGCGCGTCAACTGGTGGAACAGCACGTGCGTGACCTGCGCGCCGGACGGCGGGTCGGCACGTTCGTGTCGGGTTACCAGGGCAGTCCGCTCGGCGGCGTGGACAAGATGCTGGGCGGTATGCCCAATGTGCTTGCCGAGCACGATATTTCGTTCGTCCCGGGTTTGAACGAGGAGCTGGCCGCGACCTCGGTGTGGGGGAGTCAGGCCGATCTGCCGAAGGGAACCGCCACCCACGATGGCGTCGTCGGCGTGTGGTACGGGAAGGGCCCGGGCCTGGATCGGGCGACGGATGCGTTGCGGCACGCCAACATGTACGGCGCGAACGCCAACGGCGGGGTGCTGCTGCTGGTCGGTGACGATCCGGCCTCGAAGTCCTCGACGGTGCCCGCGGTGAGCGAGCGCTCGCTGGCCGCGATGAACATTCCGGTGCTGTTCCCGCGCAACGCCCGCGAGATCATCACCATGGGCCTGCACGGTGTTGCACTGTCGCGGGCCTCGGGTTGCCTTGTCGCGCTGAAGATCGTGGCCGACGTCGCCGACGGCGCCTGGTCGGTCGACGGCGACGCGGGCGACATCGACATCATCGTCCCGGAGATCACCTGGGAGGGACGGCCGTTCAACTACCTGCAGCGCCCGATGGCGGCGCCGACGGACAGCGTGATCGCCGAGGCGGACCTGTACGGCCCGCGCTGGGAGGTGGTCAAGGCCTACAGCACGCTCAACGACCTCGACGTGATCGAGCTGGACCCGCCGCACGCCACCATCGGAATCGCCGCCACCGGAACCACTTTCGACGCCGTGCGGCAGGCACTGATCGATCTCGGCGTAGACGACGACGCGCTCGTCCGCGCGGGCGTCCGGTTGCTGCGCATCGGCATGCCGTTTCCCATTGCGCCCGAACGGGTTCGGCAGTTCGCCAAGGGGCTGACCCGGCTGGTGGTGGTCGAGGACAAGACGGCCTTCATCGAGACCCAGATCCGGGAGATCCTGTACGGCACGGCCGACGCCCCGGAGATCATCGGCAAGCGCGACGCCGCCGGTCGCCCGCTGTTCGGCCAGGACGGCGAACTCACCACCGGCCGGATCACCAAGCCGCTGAGCCGCGCCCTGCACGGCTACCTGGACACGAAACGTCCACTGCCACAGCCGCTGTCGCTGGCGGTATTGCCCGCCAAACGCGCCGCCTACTTCTGCAGCGGCTGCCCGCACAACCGATCCACCGCGGTGCCGGAGGGTTCGCTGGCCGGTGGCGGCATCGGCTGCCACACCATGGTGACCATGTCGGGTCGCGAGGACAGCCAGGTCACCGGCCTGACCCAGATGGGCGGCGAGGGCGCGCAGTGGATCGGCCAGGCGCCGTTCACCGATGTGCCGCACCTGTTCCAGAACATCGGCGACGGCACGTTCTTCCACTCCGGCCAGCTCGCCGTGCAGGCCTGCATCGCCGCCGGGGTGAACATCACCTACAAGCTGCTCTACAACGACGTCGTCGCGATGACCGGCGCTCAGGACGCCGAGGGCGCGCTCGCGGTGCCGATGCTGACCCACAAGCTCAGCACCGAAGGCGTCGCGCAGATCATCATCTGCGCCGACGAGCCGAAGAAGTACCGCAAGCGCGATCTCGCGCCGGGCACCCGGCTGTGGCATCGCGATCGGCTCGATGAGGCCCAGCGCGCGCTGCGCGAGGTACCCGGCGTCACCGTGCTCATCTACGACCAGCACTGTGCCGCCGACGCCCGCCGGCAGCGCAAGCGCGGCACCCTGCCGACCCGCCGGACCCGGGTCGTCATCAACGAGGCGGTCTGCGAGGGCTGCGGCGACTGCGGCGTCAAGAGCAACTGCCTGTCCGTGCAGCCGGTGGACACCGAATTCGGCCGCAAGACCCGCATCGACCAGACCTCCTGCAACACCGACTACACCTGCATGGACGGCGACTGCCCGTCCTTCGTCACGGTGGAACTGCCGGATCCGGCAAAGGCCAAGAAGCGCAAGGCAACCCAGCGTCCGGCGCCGCCGGTGCTGCCCGATCTCGCGCAGCCCGTGCTGACGACGACACAGAACGTCTTTCTCGCCGGCATCGGCGGTACGGGCATCGTCACGGTGAACCAGGTGCTGGCCACCGCCGCGCTGCGCGCCGGTTACGAGGTGGCGAGCCTGGATCAGATCGGCCTGAGCCAGAAGGCGGGACCGGTCGTCTCGCACCTGCGCTTCGCCACCGGCGAGCTGGAGCCCGCGAACCGGCTGACCCCGGGTTCGGCGGACTGCATCATCGCCTTCGACCTGCTGACCGCCACCGACAACAAGAACCTGGCCTACGGCTCGAACGCGAACACCCTGTCCGTCGCGTCCACCAGCAAGACCCCGACCGGGGACATGGTGTACGACAAGGCCGTTGAGTACCCGGAGACCCCGGCGCTGCTGTCCAGGCTCGAGCAGGCGTCGCGCGAGGTGCGTTCTTTCGACGCGCTCGCCGCCGCCGAGGTGCTGTTCGGCAACACCGCGGCCGCCAACTTCCTGATGGTCGGCGCCGCGTACCAGCTCGGCGGCCTGCGGCTGCCCGCAGCGTCGATCGAGGAGGCCATCGAGATCAACGGCGTCGCCGTGAACGCCAATATCGCGGCGTTCCGCTGGGGCCGGATCGCGGTCGCCCGGCCGGACGAGTTCGCCGCCGCGACCGGGCGCAGGCAGGCCGAGCGCGCCGAAATCAAGGTTCCGGCAGATCTTTTCGACGGTCTGACGGCGACAGGTGAGACCAAGCGGCTCGTGCATCTGCGTGCCGCGGAGCTGATCGGGTTCCAGGGTGTCCGTATCGCCCGCGACTATGTCCGTACGGTGCAACATATTTGGGACGCACAGCAGCGCACCACCGAGCGCACCGAGTTCAGCGAGCAGGTGGCGCGCGGGCTGTACAAGTTCACCGCCTATAAGGACGAGTACGAGGTGGCCCGCCGCCTGGTTGACCCGGCCTTCCTGGACGAGGTCGCGGGTCAGCTGCCCGAAGGGGCGAACCTCACCTACAAGCTGCACCCGCCGGTGCTGCGAGCCATGGGCCGCAAGAAGAAGATCGGCATCGGACCGCGCGGCCATCTCGCGCTCAAGGTGCTGGCCAAGGGAAAGCGGCTGCGCGGCACCAAGTTCGACCCCTTCGGCTATGCCCACGTGCGTCGGGTCGAGCGCATCCTGCTCGCCCACTACACCGAGATGGTGACGACGCTCGCGGACACACTCGACGAGGCGGGCTACGACCGCGCGGTGCGGGCCGCCGCGCTCGCCGACACCGTGCGTGGCTACGAGGACATCAAGCTCGCCAATGTGGAGCTGTACCGGAACAGCCTGCGCGACCTCGGTATCGAGCCGCCGGTGCTGGAGACCAAGAGCGCGGCTGGGCAGTAGACCGCGCGCCTGGTCGAGCGTGAGGCGCCACGCTCCCGGGCACATGGAAAGCGGCCCGCAACTGACCGTTGCGGGCCGCTTTCTTATTGGTGGACAAGGAGTTACGACCGCCGAGGAATGACGGTGTAGCTGAACGAGATCGCGAAATCGACCGCGAGGACCAGCGTCCACGGCGCCATGACGCCCCACAGCGGCGCCGTGCGATCGACATCGCCGACCAGCAGGGTGAATACGCCGAGCACCGCGGCGGCCACCGCGTAGGCGAGCAGGTGCTTGAACCATTGCCCGCGCTCGCGGGCGGCATGCTCGCGCCCCGCTTCCGGCGGCCGCACCGGGGCCGGTCCACCGGCGAACCGATGCGCGAATCGCTGATCGGCCCAGTCGATCAGCTGCGAACCGAAGGCGATCGACACGCCGATATAGATCGCCGCGAGGCCATGTGTGAGGGACGCCGCGCCGCCGCGCCGCAGGTCGAGCACCGAGGCGGCCAGCAACACCACATCCACCAGGGGAACGCTGGCGAGCAGCACAGTGCTCACCCGGCGGGCCGAGGTCAGATAGCGGACCGCGAGGCCGAGCAGCAGCAACACCCAGAAGCCGACCTCGCAGCCGATGATCAGCGCAATCACAAGAATCTCTCCTTTTTCGCACGGTCGAGCTTTATAAAAGATAACACGACTGTGTGAAAATGAACCATGCCGAAGATCGTGGACCACCAGGCCCGCCGCGTGGAGCTCGCCGAGGCGGTCTGGCGCGTCATCACCCGCGACGGCGTGGACGGGATCTCCATCCGCTCGGTAGCCGCCGAGGCGGGCTGGTCCTCCGGCGCCCTGCGCCACTACTTCGCGACCCGCGCCGAACTGCTGGCCTTCGCCTGCGAGCAGGTGATCGCCCGGGTCACCGTTCGCATCGTGGCGCTCCCGCGCGCCGAATCCCTCCGCGACATGGTCCGCGCCATCCTGCACGAGACCCTGCCCCTCGACGAGCACCGAATCACGGAGGCCCGCATCGCCTTTGCCTTCGTGGTCCTCGGCCTGGCCGATCCGCACCTAGCGGAGGTCCAACGCGAGCATTTCGGCCAGCTCCACGACCTGTGCCGCCATCTCATCGAAGACCTGGCCGAACAAGGCCAACTGTCCCAGCGGATTCCAGAGCGGGACGTCGCGGCAAGACAACTGCACGCCTTGATCGACGGACTCAGCCTGCAGGGTCTGGCAGGTCATCTGACGCCGGCCGAGATGACCGCTCAGCTGGACGTGTTCCTGAACGAGCTCATCACCGGCTGACGGTCGGCGGCAGCGACTCTCAAAACGGTTGCCCCGGTATGGAACCGATCGGGCGATCCGCGCGTCCAACCAGGTAGTCAAGAAGAGTAACTGGGGGAACGATGAACACTGCGCAACTGAGCTGGGGCATCGAAAAGATGACCAAGCCCAACGCATTCGCGCATCCGAGTCTGCGCGACTATCTGGATCCGGCGAACGGACCGTGCGGGAGCCTGCTGGCACCGGCCTTCGAGCTCGAGTTCGCCGACTACGACGAACTCACCGCACGCGGGGACGTCGACGGTGCACCGATCGTGCTCCCGGTCAACACCGAGCACCAGGCCGAACGCCTGCGCTCGATCCGCGCGACGCATGCCATGGGCCTGATCGTCGCGGTCACCAACGACCTCACCGGCCACTCGACCTACTTCGCCATCCGCTCCGGCGCCAACTTCGTAGTCAACATCGCGATATCGGTCGAGCGCCAAGCCGAACTCCTCCGCACCCAACTGCTCGACCACGTGCGTTCGGTGCGCCAGGATCGACTGCCGTCGGTGCGCGGTTCGGTACCGACCGGCCAGCGACCGGAGTCGACCCGAAACATCGCACCCCCCAAGGACATCCGACGGACGACCGCGCAGAACGGCCAGGTCGAGTTGGACGAGTTCGACACCCACCTGTTGCGAATGCTGCGCACATCGATGACCGTCGCCGAGATCGCGCGACTCAACTACCTTTCGGAGCGCTCGATGTACCGCCGCATCCGGAATCTGTACGAAACCCTGGGCGTACACAGCCGCGCGGAACTGGTCAGGTCGGCCCACCGTGCGGAACCGTCTGCCCCGCTCGCTCTGCTGCGCCGTTGAGCCAACGTCTGGAGACCGATCACGTGTCGCGGTGGCTAGGAACTAGCTGCGGAGATACCTCACTGGTGAGCAAACCTCGTCGTGACCGGAGCCGGGAGCGGACGCACCACGGCCGACGATCCACCGGCAACGAAAATGGCCCGGAACCATAGGGTTTCGGGCCGTTTCGCTCGCCTGGGTGCGGCCGGGACAGTACGTAGGTCACTGCCGCTCGCGTCCACGCTGTTAAAGCCCTGCCCGTTTGCGACTCTCGGCGACGCGTTCCTCGATCTCCGCCTCCGTCGGGATGATCAGCTCCTTCTTGGGCGGGGACGGCTTGACACCGCCGATCGCCGCGTTCATGTCGCGGATGAACTCGATGAATCCGTAGGACTCCGCGTTCTTCTCGGCGATGAGCTCCGCGCGGGCAACCGAATAATGCATCGCCTTGACGTTATTCCACCGCCACTGTTCCTGTTGGTCTTGATACCACGGCTCCAGCCGACGCGGATCGGCCGTGCTGACGAATGCGTCCGATGCGGAATGAATCACGTCGACGGCGAAGAGTTCTCGTTCGTTCATCGTTCCCTCCCAACGGAGCTCGCCGAAGCCGCGCTCATCCGTCGTGATGGTCCCGATCTGCTGCCCGATGCTTTTCATGGTTGTCTGGCCGAACCAGACCTTGTACGTGGCCGAGGGGGTGGCCGCGTGCGCAGCATAGAGCTCGATGGCGAGTTTCACCGCGTTGCCGTCGAGTTCGTAGACCACTGCCCCGCCGAGACTGCTCTCGGCACCGTTCCACACAGCCTTGTCCCCGCCAGCAAAACCGGTGCCATCCTGATTGATGAGCAGCGCTTTCTGTGGAGTTCCCATGTCATACCTCCTGCAAGGACTGTCGAAAGTATCATCTGGTACTACAGAGTTACTTGTACCAGCCTTGCGTCGAAGCCGCGGTTGATATCGGCCGACTCATACTGGGGCAGAGGCGAATTCAGTAGCACGCACCGCGTCGTCCGGATGGGTTTATCGGCGACCATCCGCGCGGCTACCTGACGGCTGCCGCACCACACCTGTTTGACCGGAACGTTGGGTAAGGCGTGATTAGGCCGAAAAATGGCCCAGGTCTGAGAGATTCGATCTCTCAGACCTGGGCCGTTGTAGCGGGGACAGGATTTGAACCTGCGACCTCTGGGTTATGAGCCCAGCGAGCTACCGAGCTGCTCCACCCCGCGTCGGGTGTTCCCCAACCCTACACACTGAGTGGCTAGATACGAAAACGCCTGGTGGAGCGTGTCGTCGGGAGGGTGGGTGGCTCGGAAACGGGGCATCCGCGTAAAGGTGGCGAGTGTGGCTTGGGTCACATTAGACCTGGACTTGAGATAGGCATCACTCGACGCTTCCCGAATCGTGACCGAGGTTTATCGTTGCTGCTTAGTTCGTGGGCGCGAGGTCGCCGCGGTCCGGGGATGGGATTGGCCGCAGTTCAACAACTGATGCTCGATTTGCTGAATTCAGGAGTTGCTGATGGCGCTGACTCATCGCGGACATCGGACCGAGCAGGTAGCTGTACAGGCGGGTGGCTTCACCCACCGGCAGGTGCTGGTCATTCTGAGTGGCCTGGTTCTCGGCATGTTCATGGCGGCGCTGGATCAGACGATCACCGCGACGGCCGTGCGGACCATTGCCGATGATCTGTCCGGTTACTCGCTGCAGGCGTGGGTCACCACGGCGTATCTGATCACTGCGACATTGACGACGCCGTTGTACGGCAAATTGTCGGATATGTACGGCCGCAGGCCATTTCTGCTCGCCGCGATCGTGATATTCGTCGGCGGATCGCTGCTGTGCACGGTGGCGCAGTCGATGTATCAGCTCGCGGTGTTCCGTGCCGTTCAGGGTGTGGGGGCGGGCGGGTTGATGTCGCTGGCGTCGGCCATCCTCGGTGACATCGTGAGTCCGCGCGAGCGGGCGAAGTACCAGGGCCATTTCCTCGCCACCTGGGCGACGGCCAGTGTGATCGGGCCGGTGCTCGGCGGGCTTTTCGCCAGTCAGCACACGATTGCGGGGATCACCGGGTGGCGCTGGGTGTTCTTGATCAACGTTCCGGTCGGCCTGATCGCGCTGGTGGTGGTGTATCGGGTGGTGCGGATGCCGAGGAGTAATCCGGCGCGGGTCCCGGTCGACTGGCTCGGCACCGTAACCTTCGCCACCGGCATCACACCATTGCTGATCGTGGCCGAGCAGGGGCGCACTTGGGGATGGACCAGCGTGGGTGCGTTGGCCTGCTACACGATCGGCGTGATCGGGTTGGTCGCGTTTGTCGGGATCGAAGCCAAGATGGGCGACGCGGCGCTGATTCCGTTGCGGCTCTTCCGAAATCGGACCTTTGCGCTCGGTGTCGCGATCGCGCTGGTGGTGGGTGCGGCGTTGTTCGGCGGCATCATTCTGGTTCCGCAGTATCTGCAGGTGGTGCGCGGGGCCAGTCCGATAGCCGCGGGCCTGCAACTGCTGCCGATGGTCGGCGGGCTGATGGTGGGTTCGATCGTCTCGAACCGGCTCATCTCGCGCACCGGTCGCTACCGCGCCTTCCCGATCATCGGCACCGCCACGGTGGCTGTCGGTCTGTTCTTGTTCCACTATCTGACGCCGGAAACGCCGCTGTGGCGAACCATGATCTTCATGGCGATCACCGGCTTCGGGCTGGGAAATCTGTTGCAGCCCATCACCTTGGCCATTCAGAACGCCGCCGCGCCCAAGGATATGGGCGTATCGAGCGCGGCCGCGACGTTCTTCCGTCAGGTCGGCGGCACGCTCGGTGTCGCGGCCTTGCTGTCGACGCTGTTCGGCCTGCTGCCGACCAAGGTGACCGCCGCGCTCGAGGCCGCCTCCACGCGCCCGGCGTATCAGCAGGCGGTGCTGGCGGGATTGCACAGCAGCAATCCCGCCGACGTGGCCTTCGCGCAGGGGCTGGTGCATCACGACCAGGCGGCGGTGCAAAAGGTGCTCGACGACAGCTCGGTGATTCAGCAGTTGAACCCGACGCTCGCCGGGCCGTTGCAGACGGGCTTCGCCGAATCCATGTCGGCGGTGTATGTCGCTGCCGCATTGCTCGCACTGGTCGCATTTGTCATGGTTTTGTTCTGGAAGGAGATCCCGCTGCGGGAATCCGGTGGGGTCGAGGGATCTGTCTGAGAGAGCGGAATTGCATGTTAGCGATACGTTACGGCGTAGCTAATTATTCGCTTCGTATAACTCATTGATCCCTATAACGCAACTGTCCCGATGGCTCGGCACGTGGTTGCCGATGTTTCCGGGCGTGGGATCGGGGATTATTCGTTGTCGGCAGTGAGTCGGGAAGTAGGTCAAATCCGACAACTGGGAAATAGTTCTCTTTCCTTATCCTTACTGTTGAGAGCTTATTTTGTGACGATTCACAAGGCGAATCGGCATGCTGTGGCGAATTGCTGTAAACCGCTCGCGTAAAGATTTCGTAGGGGTTGTGTGATCTGAAGAACAGCACCTTGAAGTCTATTAGCTGGAGGTTCACTGTGTCTGATACGACGTGTATCACGATGAGATTGAAACGTCATCGAGTTGCGTCACAAAACCTATCCGCGAGTCAGCGAATGCGATTCCAGATCCGCGCTGACACTGGGTAGGAGCCGCGACAGCGTGGTCGCCGATATCGGATACCGCAAAGAAGGTTGACCATGGTTGAACTACTCGACGCAATGGCGGTGGAACAAATCGACACGAATTTCTTTCGTGGCAAGCTCCAGCACCGCACCGCGCTGGTTCGGACGTTCGGTGGCGAAGTGGCGGCACGTGCGCTGGCGGCCGGCTCGTCCGGGATGCACGCCGGATTCGCCGTCCATTCGATACACGGATACTTCGTCCGTTCGACGACACCGGAGATTCCGATCGACTACCTGGTCGACACCGTCAAGCTCGGCCGCTCCTTCGCCGTTCGCCGGATACGGGCCCTGCAGCACGGCCGGGAAACCTTCCTGATGGTCGCCTCGTTCCATGTCGGCGGGCACGGGGTACGGCATGCCGACCCGTGTCCGGAGGCCCCCGACCCCGATTCGCTGGCACCCATCGGCATGGGCGACACGGGCAACGAATGGGACGGCTGGGACATCCGCCGGGTACCGGACGGCGCGATCTGCGCGGCGCGCCAGCAGGTTTGGCTCCGCTACACCCGCGAGCTGCCGGACTGCGCGGTCACGCACAGCTGCGCACTCACCTACGCCAGCGATATGACGCTGCTCGGAGCCGCCGTCGCGGCGCACCCCGGTATTGCCATTCAGACTGCCGCACTGGACTATTCGATCTGGTTCATGCGCCCGTTCCGGGTGGACGATTGGCTGCTCTACGACGAGATATCGCCCTCCGCAGCGGGCGGCCGGGCGTTCACCCAGGGCCGGATATTCAGTCGCAACGGCGATTTGGTGGCGATGGTCGCGCAGGAGCGGATGCTGCGGCTGGCCGAGCCCGCCTTCCTGTCGGATGCGGCAGGCCTGCTGGATCGGGAGGCGTCCTGATGGCCGCCCCGGTGTATGTCGGTCTCACCGACAAGGCGTTCCTGCGGCTGCATCACGGCTACGGCGCACCGGTCATCAGCCAGACGGTGACGGTGCTGGCCAATCAGCTCACCGAGGACGAGTTGCGGGCGATGTACACCCAACTGCGCTCCGGCCCGTTCATGCGGCGGGTACGGCGCCCGCGGGTACCGTTCGCCCGGTCGCGCTGGGTGCTCGCGGACACCGCCTTGCCGCTGTGCCTGGAGCGTGCCGCGATCGACGACGGTGACGCGCTCGCTTGGGCGAATGATCAGGCGCAGTATCCACTCGACCCCGAGCAGGGGTATGGGTGGCGCCTGTCGGCGGTGCCGACGCGCTCCGGCGGCATGGTCTGTTCCTGTGTCGCGTCGCACGCCATCGCCGACGGCCACGCGGGACTGATGGCGGCCATCGGGCTGGTTCAACCCGAACTGGCGACGACGGCAGGCCTCGACGAGGCCGGCCGTCTGCGCGACGACCTGAAGGACGGCACCAGCCGTGGTATCGCCGTGGTGCGCGAAGTGGTTTCGGAAGCGCGACGCGCGTACCGGGACCCAGTCCACCGCAAGGCGATCCGCCAGGCGCTGTCTCGCCGTGACTCGACGCCGGAGCGCACGCCGCTCGGCTGGCGCGAAGGCTCGATCATCGCCACCTTCGACGCGGCGCAGTGGAAGGATCTCGCGGCCGAGCGCGGCGGTTCGCCCAACACGCTGTATCTGGCGCTGGTCGCCGATCTGCTGCGGCACTGCGGGTCGGTCGGCGAGACGGCCCCGCTGGTGCTGATGACCGCCGTACGGATCCTGCGGGAGCAGGACCAGATCGACTCGAATTCCTTTGCCCGCGTACCGATCGTGGTGCAGCGGGAGTGGCTGGATCGGTACGACCTCGCGCCGCTGCGTGCGGCGAGCAAGGCCGGATTCGGTGCGGTGCACGGGGTCGGTGCCGGTGGGATCTCGCGCCCGCGGAACATGCCGCCCGAGCTGATCGACGTGCTGCCCGAAGCGGTGGTGGAACGGCTCGCCGACATTCCGCCGATCACCGTCGGCATGTGCTCCAACATGGGCGTGCTCGACCCGTTCGTGCCGACGGTGATGCGCAACGGCGCGGAGCCGACCATGTTCGTGATGCGCGGTGTGTTCCAGGGGATCGACACCGAGCAGGCCGGTCGCCAGCCGATCGCGCTGGCGACCTGGTTGTCGGAGTTCGACGGGAAGATCCAGTGGGTCCTGGAGAGCATCAAACCCGAAATGGCGCACACCGATGAAGAACTGGGCTTTCTGGCGCGACTGGTCGCCGAGGCCTGGGGATTGAAACCGCTCCACGTCAGCAGTGGCGGCGGCAGTAACAGCAAGACCGCCCGGGAGTTCTCATGACCAAGCCATTGATCAAACTAGGCACCGACTTTGTCTACAACCCGCACCCGGTGTACGACGAACTGCGCAAGCAGGGCCCGATTCACCATGTCCTGCTGCCCAACGGGCTGACGTCCTGGCTGGTGGTCGACTATCAGCTCGCGCGGGAGGTGCTCGCCGACGGCCGGATCAAGAAGGGTGCGGCCGCCCTCGCGCCGATCACGACGCGACTGCGGGCGGGCGATACGTACACGACGGTGAGCACGGATCTGTGGGAGCACATGCTCACTTCCGACCCGCCGGACCACACCCGCCTGCGCAAACTGGTGACCAAAGCGTTCACCGCGCGCACCGTAGAGCAGCTGCATCCGCGGATCGACGCGCTCGCGGACAAGCTGCTCGACGAGATGGCGGGCCGGACCGAGGTCGACCTGATCGCCGACTACGCGCTGCCCATTCCGATGACGGTCATCTGCGAACTGTTCGGGGTGCCGGAGGCGGATCGGGCGCGGTTCCGTGATCTGTCGACCACGATGACGGCATCGTCCACGGAGAACGCGGAAGATCAAGAGGCGGCGGCGAATTCGCCGTTCTACGCGACGGCGGCCGAGCGTGGTGCGGCGAGCATCGAGCTGGCCACCTATCTGATCGGGCTGGTCGCCGGGCGCTCGAAGGACCTCGGCGAGGATCTGCTGTCTCAGCTGATCATGGCGAACCACGAGGGTGACAAGCTCAGCGACAAGGAACTCATCGCGATGCTGTTCCTGATCCTGGTGGCCGGGCACGAGACGACGGTCAACTTGATCGGCAACGGCCTCTACGCGATGCTGCGTGACCGGGTGCTGTACGAGGAGCTCACCCGCGCACCGGAGCAGATTCCGGCGGCCATCGAGGAGTTCCTGCGGCACGAGGGCCCCGTCCATCTGGCCACGCTGCGGTACACCTCGGAGCCGGTTACCTTGGCGGGCATCGACATTCCGGCCGAGGAGCTGGTGTCGGTGTCGCTGGCCGCCGCGGATCACGACCCGAACCAGTTCGGGAACCCGCACGGCATCGAGATCGGCCAGACCGGCAAGAGCAAGGGCGGGCACCTGGCCTTCGGGCACGGCATCCACTACTGCGTCGGCGCGCCGCTGGCCCGGTTGGAGGCGAAGGTGGCCTTCGACAAGATCCTGGCCCGGTATCCGAACATGAAGATGGCCGACGAGGTGCAGTGGCGGCCGAGTACCTTCCTGCGCGGTCTGCAAACGCTGCCGACCGTGATCGACTGACCGACGAGGGGCCCAGATCAGTGGTGATCTGGGCCCCTGAGTCGTGGCTCAGCCGAACTTGATGCCCTGTGCCAGTGGCAGTTCGGCGGAGTAGTTGATCGTGTTGGTGGCCCGGCGCATGTACGCCTTCCACGAATCCGAACCGGATTCGCGGCCGCCGCCGGTCTGCTTCTCGCCGCCGAACGCGCCGCCGATCTCGGCGCCGGAGGTGCCGATGTTGACGTTGGCGATGCCGCAGTCGGAGCCGTCGGCGGCCAGGAAGCGTTCGGCCTCGCGCTGGTCGGCGGTGAACACCGACGACGAAAGCCCTTGCGGCACTTCGTTGTGCAGGGCGATCGCGCTGTCGAAGTCGTGATAGGTCAGCACGTACAGGATCGGCGCGAAGGTCTCCTCGCGCACCACCGCGGTCTGCGCGGGCATCCGCACGATCGCGGGCCGCACGTAGTAGGCGTCGTCGCCGAAACCGTCGACTCGCTCACCGCCGCAGATCAATTCGCCGCCGTCGGCGAGCGCCTTGTCCAGCGCGGCCCGCATGCCCGCGTAGGCCCTGCCGTCGATCAGCGGACCGACCAGCACCCCGTCCTCCAGCGGGTTGCCAACGCGCAGTTGCTGATACGCGCTCTCGATCCGCTCGATCAGCGGCCCGACCACGTCGGCGTGCACGATCAGCCGCCGCAGCGAGGTACACCGCTGCCCGGCCGTGCCCGCCGCCGAGAACACGATGCCGCGCGCCGCGAGCTCCAAATCCGCTGAGGGCGTGACGATCGCGCCGTTGTTGCCGCCGAGCTCCAGCAGGCAGCGGCCGAACCGTTCGGCCACCCGCGGCGCCACGATCCGGCCCATCCGCACCGAGCCGGTCGCGCTCACCAGCGCCACCCGCTCGTCGTCCACCAGCTGGGAGCCGACCTCGGCCGCGCCCTGAATCAGTTGGTGCACTTCGGGATCCGCGCCGACGTCGGTAGCGGCCCGGCGCAGCAGGGTGTGGCAGGCCAGCGCGGTCAGCGGCGTCGTCTCCGACGGCTTCCACACCACCGTGTCGCCGCAGACCAGCGCGATCGCGGTGTTCCACGCCCACACGGCTACCGGGAAGTTGAACGCCGAGATGACCCCGACGACACCCAGCGGATGCCAGGTCTCCATCAGCCGGTGCCCCGGACGCTCGGACGGCATCGTCTGTCCGTACAGCTGCCGCGACAGGCCGATCGCGAACTCGCAGACGTCGATCATCTCCTGCACCTCGCCCGCGGCCTCGGCGCCGATCTTGCCGGCCTCCAGGGTCACCAGCTCGGCGAGCTCACTCTTGTGCGTGGTGAGCAGTTCGGCCAGCCTGCGCACCACCGCGGCGCGGATCGGTGCGGGCACCGTGCGCCAGGCGCCGAATGCCCTGGCCGCGCGGTCGATCGCAGCATCGACCTCGGCCGATGTGCTCGATTGCAGGCTCATCAACTGGGTGCCGGTGATGGGGCTGCGGGCGGGCAGGTCGCCCGATTCGGGGGGTTGGACACCGAGGCCGCGCAGCACCGCTGCCGCGCGCTCCGCGAGTTCCCGGGTGGACTGGTCGCCGAGTACATCCGTCATCTGTTGCTCCGCCGTACCTTTCGGCCGCAATGCGGCATCTGTGTCCCATGTCTTGGGAGGATCGGGGTCAGGTTTCTGCCACGAGGGGGTCCGCCTGGGTTAGTCTCCGCTGATGGCGGATACACCTGCACGACCTGCACTCGACGATATTGATCGCCTGCTGATTCGTGAACTGATGGCCGATGGTCGCGCCACGTTGTCGAACCTGGCCGAGAAGGCGAGCCTGTCGGTGTCCGCCGTGCAATCGCGGGTACGCAGGCTGGAAGCGCGCGGGGTGATCCGCGGCTACACGGCGCACGTCGACCCGGAGGCCCTTGGCCAGCTGTTGTCGGCATTCGTCGCGATCACTCCTCTCGACCCTTCGCAGCCGGATGACGCCCCGGCAGTGTTGCAGCACATCCCCGGGATCGAGGCGTGCCACTCGGTAGCAGGCGATGAGAGCTACATGCTGCTGGTCCGGGTGGCCTCGCCGCGGCACCTCGAGCAGCTGCTGCAGGAGATCAGAGCGACCGCCAACGTCAGGACCCGAAGCACCATCATCCTGCAGACATTCTATGACAGGTAGCCGTTACGTGTAATTAATCCGCTTTCCTGTACAGAAACCGTAAATTTTCGTATCCTCGGTGGTGTGACCATCGAACTGGAACGCACCCGCCCGGCGGTCACCCCCGCCGCCCGGGTGCACGAGATTCTGTCGGCCAGCATCCTTGCTGATGGCTTCGATTTAGTGCTGGACCTCCAACAGTCCCGCGGCTGCACGCTCGTAGACGAACGCGACGGCAGCTCCTATCTGGACATGTTCGGCTTCTTCGCGTCCAACGCGCTGGGGATGAACCACCCCGCGCTGGCCGAGGACGACATCTTCCGCGAGGAGCTGGTGACCGCCGCCCTCAACAAGCCGAGCAACTCCGACATCTACACCGTGGAAATGGCCCGGTTCGTCGAGACGTTCGTGCGGGTGCTGGGCGATCCCCGGTTGCCGCACCTGTTCTTCATCGACGGCGGCGGGCTCGCGGTGGAGAACGCGCTGAAGATCGCGTTCGACTGGAAGAGCAGGCACAACGAAAGCAACGGCCGCGCACCGGAACTCGGCACCAAGGTGCTGCACCTGACCGGCGCGTTCCACGGCCGCACCGGCTACACCATGTCGCTGACCAACACCGACCCGGTGAAGACCGCCCGGTTCCCCAAGTTCGACTGGCCGCGCATCGACGCGCCGTTCCTGTCCGACGACCACGACATCGACGAGGTCGAAGCCCGCGCGCTGGACCAGGCGCGCCGCGCGTTCGCCGAAAACCGGCACGACATAGCGTGTTTCATCGCCGAGCCGATCCAGGGCGAGGGCGGCGACCGGCACCTGCGGCCGGAGTTCCTGCAGGCGATGCAGCGGCTCTGCCACGAGAACGACGCACTGTTCGTGCTCGACGAGGTGCAGACCGGCGTCGGCATGACCGGGACCACCTGGGCCTACCAGCAGCTCGGGGTGCAGCCCGACATCATCGCGTTCGGCAAGAAGACCCAGGTGTGCGGCGTGATGGCCGGCGGGCGGGTCGACGAGGTGCCCGACAACGTGTTCGTGGTCAACTCCCGGATCAACTCGACCTGGGGCGGCAACCTCACCGACATGGTGCGGGTGCGGCGCATTCTCGAGGTGCTGGAGCAGGATTCGCTGATCGAACGGTCCCGTGCGCTCGGCGCGCACCTGCTCGATCGGCTGCAGACCTTGGCCGCGCAGCACCCGAGCATCACCGAACCGCGTGGCCGTGGGCTGATGTGCGCGGTCACCGTGTCGTCGGTGCAGCTGCGCGACGAGGTGCTCACCGCGTTGCGCGAGCGTGAGCACGTGCTGATCCTCGGCACCGGCGAGCGGAGCATCCGGTTCCGGCCGCCGCTGACGGTGTCCGCCGCCGAACTCGATGCCGCGGTCGACGCGCTGGATCGGGTGCTCGCGGGCTTCGAGTAGGCCGCGACTTCAGTTACGCGGGGCGTGCCGGACAGAACTCTGTCCGGCACGCCTTGCGTTTATCCTGCTTAACAGGACGTTTCGGGCAATCCGCTGGCCTCGGCGCGGACTGCCGGGAAACGCCGGTGCCGGCCTTTAGGCTTCGCACCCATGTCATCTCGTCTTCACCCCCTCCTGGCACGGTGCAGCGCGTGAACCGACAGCGCATGTACCCGGGCTGCGCACCCCATACCCTCGTCGTATCGATCGCGGTGCTGACCGCCGTAACCGGTTGCGCCGCCAGCGAAGCCGGGACGGTCGGTACGCCCGCCGCCCCGGCGCCCACGATCGCGGCCGCCGGACCGCCGCCGCAGCTGACCGACCTGCTACCCGGGATGCCGCCGCCGCTGTCGCCGACCGACGTCTACGCCGCGAATCGGGAACTGAGTCCGGCTGTGGCGGACCATCGTTCGCTGGTCTACGTGCCCAACAGCGAGTCACACTCGGTCTCGGTGATCGATCCGGCCACCTTCGAGGTGATCGACAACTTCCCCGCGGGCGGCGCGGAACCGCAGCACGTGGTGCCGTCGTATGACCTGCAGACGTTGTATGTCACCAACGATCTGCCGATCGGCGCGGGCAGTCTGCTGCCGATCGATCCGCGCACCGGCACACCGGGAGAACCGATTCCGGTGCGCGACCCCTACAACATGTATTTCACGCCGGACGGTCAGTTCGCGGTGGTGGTGGCCGAGGCCGACAAGTCGCTCGACTTCTATGATCCGCGGACCTGGGAGAAGCTGCACTCGATGGCGGTGCCCGACTGTGCGGGCGTCGACCACCTGGACTTCACCGCCGACGGCCGCTTCGCCCTCGCCAGTTGCGAATTCACCGGCCGGATGCTGGTTTTCGACGTCGCCGAGCGCGCGGTGGTCAAGATGATCGACCTGCCGGGCGGGCGCTCCAGCATGCCGCAGGACGTGAAACTGTCCCCGGACGGGCGCACCTTCTTCATCGCCGACATGGTCGCCGACGGCATCTACACCGTCGACGCATACTTCTTCGAGAACACCGGGTTCGTGCCGACCGGCAAAGGCGCGCACGGACTTTACGTGACCCGCGACTCCAGTCAGATGCTCGTCACCAACCGGCACGAAGGCAGCATCTCGGTGTGGGACTTCGCCGCGAACGCGCTGGTACACAAGTGGTTCCTGCCCGGCGGCGGCAGCCCCGACATGGGCAATATCTCCGCCGACGGACAGGTCTTCTGGGTCTCCGGTCGCCACAACAGCGAGGTCTACGCCGTAGATATCGTCAACTGGGAGCTGTTGGCCCGCATCCCCGTAGGCAAGGGTGCACACGGCCTAACCGTCTGGCCCCAACCAGGCCGCTACTCCACCGGCCACACCGGAGTCATGCGATAGACGCTGCCGCCGCGCACATTTCGTTGTGCTGCGCACGTAATCGCTGGCGAGGACGTGCGCAGCGGGCGAGGATCCGCGCGGCAGGCGGAGTGGTTCAGTGAGTGATCGGGCGTAGGCCCAGGGCGCCTTCCACGAATCGGTGGACGGTGGTCAGGCCTGCTTCGAGGGCGGGTTCGTAGCCTTCGCGGGCCCAGCCGGTGAGTTCGGCGGTGCCGTCGGCGGTGGGGTGTGCGCCTATTTCGGCGACCATCTCGGCGGTTGTCGGTTCGCAAACCGCCCAGGAGAAGTGGGATTCGTCGGCCCACCCCGCGGTGCGCACTGCGACATAGTCGGGGTCGGTGATGCCGCCCTCGGCCAGGGCGGGGCGGTCATCGATGCGGTCGTCCGCGCGCAGGGCGCGCAGATACCAAGTCCCGGCGTTGATCTCGATGGGTTCCATCAGTCGATGGCGTCGCGGCCGCGGTTCCTGCGGTCGCCGCGGTCGCGTCGGCGGCCGCGGTCGTCCTGGTTGTGCCTGCTGCCGAACAGCAGGGCGCCCATCAGCGGGATGGCCAGGAACCACAGCCAGCTGTGGGTGACGAAGAAGAGGATGACCGCGATGATCGGGACGACGGCCATTACCCGCTCCGGCCACTCGGAGAGGAAACCCGACTCCGCCTTTGCGGGCACCGCGGCGGCTTTGACCAGCGGATCCGGCAGATCGGCGAACACCGGTGTGACATCGCCGCGGGTGACGGCGGCCGCGATTACCGCGCTGCGCTCGTCGAATTCCGCGACGCTGAGCCGCCCGGCGGCGAAATGATCGGACAGCCGCTGCATCGCTTCCTCGCGTTCCGCGGTGCCGATACGGACTTCGGGTAGCTCCTCCATGAGGAAAGGCTAGCGCCAGGTTCGACACCGTGCGCAAACCGTTGGCGGTTGGTTAGTGACGAGGCTCGCGAAGGGGTTGCGGCTAGTCCGATGCGGACGGGGTGTCGTTGACGACACACTGGCCGGTGGGACAGGGCGGGGTTAGGCTCCGAAGGAGGTTGGGTTCTTTGGTCCTCGCGGCGTGAGCTGGTGTTTTCCAGCGCTGCCGTGCTCGATCGGAGACCGACGGGCCGGGCCTGGACAAGTCGACGGTGACTGGAGGTTCGCGATGGGGGAGGTGCGATTCGGGGGGTACCGGCTGGAGCGGTTGCTCGGCCGGGGTGGCATGGGTCAGGTCTGGCTGGCATACGACGATGCGGGCGCGCGCTGGGTGGCGTTGAAGCTGCTGCCGACCGAGCTCGCGGCGGATGCGGGATATCGCAAGCGATTCGAGCGCGAGGCCGAGGTGGTGGCCTGGCTGCGTGATCCGCATATTCCGCGGATCCATCGGTTCGGCGAGATCGACGGCCGGCTGTTCATCGACATGGAGTTCGTCGAGGGGCATGATCTGGCAGGCAAGGTGGCCGCCGGAAAGTTGGCGCCTGCCGCGGCCGTCGGGATCGTCGGGCAGGTGGCCGTTGCGCTGGATACCGCGCATCGTGCCGGGCTGGTACACCGAGATGTCAAGCCGTCCAACATCGTTGTGCACTCCAGCGGGTTCGCCTATCTGATCGACTTCGGCATCGCGCACGGCATCGGCCAAACCGCGGTCACGACAACCGGATTGGCGATCGGAACGCTGGCCTACATGGCCCCGGAGCGGTTCACCGGTAAAGCAGACGCTCGTTCCGACGTGTACTCGCTGGCCTGCGTCCTCTACGAATGCCTAACCGCCGCACGGCCTTACGGCGACACCGACCCTGCCCAGCAGATGCACGCGCACTTGATGACCGCCCCGCCGCGCGCCGCCTTGCGCAACCCCGCCGTTCCCGCCGCGCTGGACGCCGTCATCGCCCGCGCCATGGCCAAGAGTCCAGCTGACCGCTATCCCACCGCAGGAGATTTCGCCGCTGCGGCGCACGCCGCGATCGGCACACAGCCGTCCGCATCGCCGGTACGTCCACCGAAATCGCCTGCCCTGACCAAGGTTCTGCCAGACTCCGGTCCCACGCCCACCCGCGTCGAGACCCGTCGAGCGGAACATGCACAGCCTGTCGGGTCGATGTGGGGCGTGCCGCGATCTGGTCCGGTGCCGACCAATGGCGCGGGATCGGTGCAGCCGATAGCGGCCGCACATGCGGCGAAACAGCTTGCGCCGACGAAGGTCCTGCCGGAACCGGGCCCGACGCCGACTCGGGTGGAGACTCGATTCGAGGTGGTGCCTGCGAGTCATCTTCCGCCGCAGTCATATCCGGCTACGTCGGCCCGTGCCGTCGAGCAGTATCGAGGGTCCGGCGCGGTGCGTGGGTATGCCGTAGCGCCACAGCGGGATGCCGCTGTGTCGGTTGACCATCCGTCGGATTACCGCCCGTTGCGGCCGGGTTCGGGTGCACCACAGGCGGGTTCGGTTGCGCAACAAGTCGGGGCGGCTGCGCGGGGGTTGCGTGCCCTTGTGCTGCCGCGTTCGAAGCCGGGAAATGTAGGTCCGGCGGGACATCCTCGAGTGGTGCAGTCCCACCCAGGGGTTCCTCAGCAGCGTTACCCCGTCGGCTACGGGCGGAAGGTGTTCCCGGCTCCGGCGAAACGTGCCGTGTATCAGCGGTATTCGGATGCTCGTCGACCGTTCGTTCCGGTGCGGCGGCCTCGGCGCAAGCGCGGCGGGGTGCTGTCCAAGGTGATCGGGGCGCTGGTTGTCGTGTTCCTGACGCCGTTCATGTTGGCGGCCGGGTGTGTGGCGCTGTTGGCGGGCACCCGGGTGAGTGACTCGGGCGGGACGGGTGCGCCGCGGCCGACGGCGATGGCGGAGGAGAATCCGGCGCCACCACCGGATCGGCCTGAGGCGCCGGGACTTCCGGCCGCCGGTACTCCGGTGCGGGACGGCAAGTTCGAGTTCGTCGTGCGCAATGTCGATACCGGCGTCCACCGGGTCGGACTCCAGTCGGCGACGGGTTCGTTCGTCGTCGTCACCCTCGACGTGCACAACATCTCCGACGAGTCGAAATGGTTCCTCCCGGTCGGCCAGCGCCTGTTCGACGCGCAGGGCACCCCGTTCGACCACAACGTCACCGCGACCATGTGGCAGTCCGCCCAGCACGGCTACAACTACTCGTTCGAACTGCCCCCCGGCCAATCCGCAACCACCCAACTGGTTTTCGACGTGCCATCCGACACCACCCCAACCCACCTCGAACTACACGACTTCGTCCTCTCCAACGGCGTCACCGTCCGCGTGGACTAACCCGTCCCTAGCGCGCTGGAAGTCGATGTTCCGCAGCTCGGTAACACCTTGGTAGGTAAACCTTTACGGAGGTCGCGTGCGGCTTTGTAATGACCCTCAGGCGACGCGGACCGTATCCGAGAGCACCGCGTGGACCGCGCGGCGGCCGATCTCCAGCGCCTCGGTGAGCAGCGTGGTGTCGCGGGCGGCGCTATCGATGTCGGGGGAGCCGAGGGGCGGGTGGACCTGGAGGACGGCGTCGCCGAGTTCGGCGAGGGCGCGGTCTTCGATGGCCTGCTGGTGCGGGCGTCGGATCCAGGCGCGGTAGGCGCCGGGGGCGGTCGCGCGCAGGTAGCCGCCGCCGACGACTCGGTGCAGCAGGGAGGCGGGCGGGCGCTGTTCGTCGATGCGGCGGGTGCGCAGCACGAGCGCGTGCGTGGCGCCGCCGCGGACGGCGGTGCGGATCGGGACGGTTTCGGTGAGGCCGCCGTCGAAGTACTGCGCGTCGCCGAGCGGGACCGGTGGGCCGGCCAGGAGGGGCAGGCCCGCGGAGGCCCGCAGCGCGCGCATCAGGGTGCGTTTGTCGACGATGTGTGGGTGCAGGTCCACTGCGCGGCCAGTGCGAATATCGGTGGCGATGGGGTGAAACGTGGTGGGGTTGGCCAGGATTGCCGGGAAGTTCATCCCCTCGATGCCGTCGTAGACCTGATGCACCAGGTAGCGCAGATCGAAGGCGGGGCGCCCGCGCAGCATCCTGGACGGGTCGATGGCGCGGCGCATGATCGCCGGATCGGTCCAGGAGCGCATTCCGGACATCGCGCGCCCGCCGAGCAGCCAGGCACCGTTGATCGCACCCGCCGAGGTGCCGTAGACGGCGTCGAAGACCGCGCCGAAGCCGAGTTCCTCGAGCGCCGACACCATGCCGCTGGAGTACACCCCGCGACTGCCGCCACCCTCGACGACGAGCACCAGCCGATTCCCGTCGGCGCGGTTTCCCGCCGCGCGACGGGCGCGGATCATCTCCGCGACGACGGAGACGATCTGCGTACTGGTCACCGGACCACGATACGACAGAGCGGGCGCGGACGTCATTGTCCTGCGCCCGCCCGAAGCGGTGTTCGCCCTACGTTTACGCGAGCTGCACTACTTGGTCGCATCGAATCCGACGCGAGAGCGGTCGGCCTGCTGGATGCGATCGCCGCATCGCTCGATCAGGCCCGACCAGCTGCTACTTGATCTCGGCGAGCACCGTGCCCTGGGTGATCGCGGCACCGGCCTCGACGGCCAGCCCGGTAACCACACCCGCCTTGTGCGCGTTGACCGGGTTCTCCATCTTCATGGCCTCGAGCACCACGATCAGGTCGCCCGCCTCGACGGTCTGGCCCTCTTCCACGGCCACCTTCACCACGGTGCCCTGCATGGGCGCGGTGACCGCGTCACCGGAGGCCGCACCGGCACCGGCGCCGCCACGCTTGCGCGGCTTGGGCTTCTTGCGGACCACGGCGGCGCCATTGCCCGCGGCGACGGGGCCACCGCCACCGAGGCTGAACTGCCCGGGCAGCGACACCTCGACGCGACGACCGCCGACCTCGACGACCACCTTCTGCCGGGGCAGGTCCTCGTCCTCGTCGGCCTGCGCGCCGCCGGTAAACGGCTCGACGGTGTTGTTCCACTCGTTTTCGATCCACTTGGTGTAGACGTCGAACTTCGTGCCGTCACCGATGAACGCGGGATCTTCGACGATCGCCCGGTGGAACGGGATGACCGTGGCGAGCCCGTCGACGTGGTACTCGGCCAGCGCGCGCCGGGCCCGCTCGAGCGCCTGAGTGCGGTTCTCGCCGGTGACGATCAGCTTGGCCAGCATCGAGTCGAACTGACCGCCGATCACGCTGCCCTCGACCACCCCGGAGTCCACCCGCACGCCGGGGCCGCTGGGCTCCCGGTAGACGGTGACCGGGCCGGGCGCGGGCAGGAAGCCGCGACCGGCGTCCTCACCGTTGATGCGGAATTCGAACGAGTGTCCGCGCGGGGTCGGGTCTTCCTTGATCGTCAGCTCTTCGCCGTTGGCGATCCGGAACTGCTGGCGCACCAGGTCGATGCCGGCGGTCTCCTCGGTGACCGGGTGCTCGACCTGCAGCCGGGTGTTCACCTCGAGGAACGACACCGTCTCGCCCTGCACCAGGTACTCGACCGTGCCCGCGCCGTAGTAGCCGGCTTCGCGGCAGATCGCCTTGGCCGAGGCGTGGATCTTCGCGCGCACGTCGTCGGACAGGAACGGCGCGGGCGCCTCCTCGACCAGCTTCTGGAACCGGCGCTGCAGCGAGCAGTCGCGGGTACCGGCGACCACCACGTTGCCGTGCTGGTCGGCGATGACCTGCGCCTCGACGTGGCGGGCCTTGTCCAGGTACTGCTCGACGAAGCACTCGCCGCGACCGAACGCGGCGACCGCCTCGCGGGTGGCCGACTCGAACAGCTCGGGGATCTCCTCGATGGTGTGCGCGACCTTCATGCCGCGGCCACCGCCGCCGAAGGCGGCCTTGATCGCGACCGGCACGCCGTACTCCTTGGCGAAGGCGACGACCTCGTCGGCGTTCTTCACCGGGTCTTTGGTGCCCGCGGCCATCGGAGCCTTGGCGCGCTCGGCGATGTGCCGCGCGGTGACCTTGTCGCCGAGATCGCGGATCGACTGCGGCGACGGGCCGATCCAGATCAGCCCGGCGTCGAGCACGGCCTGGGCGAAGTCGGCGTTCTCGGAAAGGAATCCGTAGCCGGGGTGGATGGCGTCGGCGCCGGAGCGCGACGCGGCATCGAGGATCTTGTCGAACACGAGGTACGACTCGGCCGAGGTCTGGCCGCCGAGCGCGAACGCCTCGTCGGCGAGCTGTACGAAGGGGGCTTCGGCATCCGGCTCCGCGTAGACCGCGACGCTACCGATGCCCGCGTCCTTGGCCGCCCGAATCACGCGCACGGCGATCTCGCCTCGATTAGCTACGAGTACCTTGGTGATCCGCGCGCTGGCATGGCTGGGCACTGAGCCTCCTGTGTGAAATCTTGGTCGCCCCGTGGTCGACGAAACTACGTCTGGGCGAGTGTAGGCAGTCTGCCAACAGACGCCGAACTCGGCCAGTCCTACTGGACAGTAGGCGGCGCGGCGCCAACCGGCTACCCCCAGGAGAAAGGCGTGCGTGCGCTACTTGCCGCGGGCCCGGCGGGCGGTACCGGCCGGTGCCGCACCGGGTTCAGTCCCCTTGGCGATCGGCATACGCACCGAATTGCCCCATTCGGTCCATGAACCGTCGTAATTGCGCACGGTGTCGAACCCGAGCAGATAGGTCAGCACGAACCAGGTGTGGCTGGAACGTTCGCCGACCCGGCTGTAGACCACCAGATCGTCCTCGGCGGCCAGCGCGCCGTAGATCGCGTCCAGCTCGGTGCGCGAGCGGAACCGGCCGTCGTTGTTGAAGGCCTCGGTCCACGGAACATTCGCGGCGGTGGGGATGTGCCCACCGCGCAACGCCGCGTCCTCCGGATTGATCGGCGGCTGGATCAACGCGCCGGAGTACTCCTCGGGCGAACGGACATCGATCAGCGGCTTGCCGAGGTGGGCCAGCACGTCCTCGCGGAACGCGCGCGCAGTGCTGTCGTCGCGTTTGACGGCCGGATAGTCGCTGGGGGTGAGGTGTGGGATGTCGAAAGTGGTGTCGCGTTCCTCGGAAATCCACGCGCCCCGACCGCCGTCCAGCAACCGCACATCTTTGTGTCCGAACAAAGTGAAAACCCACAATGTGTGCGCCGCCTGCGCGTTGCCCCGATCACCGTAGATCACCACGGTATCGTCTCGCTCGATTCCCTTGGCGCGCATCAACTCGGTGAATCGGGCTCCGTCGATGTAGTCACGGGTGACCGGATCGTTCAGATCGCCCCGCCAATCGATCTTGGTAGCGCCGGGAACATGCCCTATGTCATATAGCAATATGTCCTCGTTGGACTCGACGATCTTGAGTCCTGACGTGCCGATGTTTGCCGACAGCCACTCCGTGGTTACTAGTCGGTGAGGATGTGCGTAAGAACCAAATGCGGGATGAGGGTCCGGAGCAGCGGGCACGATGTGGGTCCTTCACGCGTGGTAGACGGTGGTTTCAGCGGTTCGGGTCTCACAGTGATGGTATGTGTGAGGCGTTAGTGGCTCTCGTTTCAGATCACAAATCGGCTGAATGAGCGAATAAATCGCACCTGCATCCGATAAAGTCTCCCGGGAGGAGGGGTGAGCTATGTCCGATTCTTGGCCGCGGCGGCGACTGCTCGCGATCCTACGTGGCGCCAGCGAGCCTCTCGACGCCCAGGAACTGGCCAGAATCACCGGACAACACGTCACCACGGTTCGGTTTCATCTGGACGTGCTCACCAGGGAATCCCTGGTGCGGCAATTTCAGCAACCGCCGCGGGGTCGCGGTCGTCCGCGCATCGGATACAGCGCGGTGCAGCGATCGGTCGGTTATCAGGAACTCGCGCAGGTGCTCGCCGATCAGCTCGGGCCCGATCCGCGCAGGCGCTCCGAGGCGGCCATCGCGGCCGGGCGGTCCTGGGGCGCGAAACTCGACGCCGGTGACCATCGGGTCGAGTCGCTGGAAGAAGCCAAAGAAGTGGCCATGACGGTGCTTTCGGAGCTGGGCTTCGCGCCGGAACGCGATCCGAACGAGACCACCGAGCAGGCATTGATCCGGCTCACCGCCTGCCCGCTGCGCGAACTCGCGCGCACGCACTCCGAAGTGGTGTGCGGTGTGCATCTCGGCCTGATCAAAGAGGTGCTCGACCGCAGCGGCGCGCGCGGCGAGGTGAACGTGCGCCTGCATCCGTTCGTCGAGCCGGAACTGTGTGTGGTCCGGCTGGAGATGATGGCGCGGCGCGAGCAGGAGATGCGCCGCGAGCCGGACGGCCGCGAGGTCGTCACGGTGCCGGTGGCCGGCGATTCGGCGGGCTCGGAGCCGCTGATCGCGCCGCCGTCAGGTGGCCGGGTGGCCCCACAACTGCGTAACGGCGACCCCAACGTCGCCAAGCAGTCGGCGCAGCAGTGGTAGACCGATGCCGATCACGCTCGACGGATCACCGTCGATGCGCTCGACGAACCAGCCGCCCAGTCCGTCGAGGGTGAACGCGCCCGCCACCTGGAGCGGCTCGCCGGTGGCGATGTAGGCGTCCAGCTCGTCGGGTTCCGGCTTGGCGAAATGCACTGTGGTGGAACTGCAGTCGATGGCCTCGGCGGTAATGCGGCCGTCCCGCAGGCGCAGGACGCAGTGTCCGGTCACCAGATCGGCGCTGCGCCCGGCCATTTCGCCCCAGCGGGCCCTGGCCACCTCGGCGGTGTGCGGCTTGCCCTGTAGCTCGCCGTCCACCAGCAGCATCGAATCACAGCCGACGACAACACAATCGGCGCCGAGTTCGGGAATCGTCGCGGCGACCGCCGCGGCTTTGGCCTTGGCCAGCTCGACGACGACCACCTCGGGCGAGGTGCCGTCGGGCAGCGCGGCCTGGAGTGCGTCCTCGTCCACATCGGACACCCGGACGATCGGATCGATGCCCGCCGAGCGGAGTACTTCCCGACGGGCCGGGGACGCGGAGGCGAGAACGAACCTGGTCACCCGCGCAGGTGCGACAGCTGCGGGAAGGCGTAGGGGGAGAACGGGGAGGTGCCCCGGTGCATGAAGGTGGGGCGACCCCACATGTCCGCCGGACCGGTCTTGCCTGCCGCCGTGCTCTCCGCGGCCGCGGACAGCACACAGACCAGCGCGGCGATCTCCTCGTCGCTCGGGTTGCCCTTCACCACGGTGAAGAACGGCGCCGCGGACTGGGCCGCGGACTCGGCGACAGGCGCGTCGACCTGCGCCGCCTCGACCTCGTCGCTGATCGTTGCGACGGTCAGGTCGAGTTCGGCGGCGGTCAAAACATCTTCTTCTGCCACGGTTGTCACAGTGCCAGATCCTCTCTTTGCCTGATCAGGCGTGTTCCCTGTTAAAAATCAGCGGGGCCGGTGATGCGATCATCCTCGGATCCACTCATTGCGTCGCTACAACCAGTGTGCGCGGCCCACCGAGAGTATCGCTGGAGCGCGGCCGGGTGTTGCGGCCGGAATCACAGCGGGATGTTGCCGTGCTTCTTCGGCGGCAGCGTTACCATCTTGCGCTCGAGCAGCCGCAGCGCCGAGACGATCTGGCCGCGGGTGTGCGAGGGCGGGATGACCGCGTCCACATAGCCGCGTTCGGCGGCGATGTAGGGGTTCACCAAGGTGTCCTCGTACTCGTTCTGCAGCTGAAGCCGCAGCGCATCGACGTCATCGCCACCCTTGGCCGCATCGGCCAGCTGCTTGCGGTAGACGAACCCGACGGCGCCGGAGGCACCCATCACCGCGATCTGCGCGGTCGGCCAGGCCAGGTTCACGTCGGCACCCATGTGCTTGGAACCCATCACGTCGTACGCGCCGCCGTAGGCCTTGCGGGTGATGACCGTGATCTTTCCCACAGTCGCCTCGCCGTAGGCGTAGAGCAGCTTCGCGCCGCGCCGGATGATGCCGTTGTACTCCTGGCCGGTGCCGGGCAGGAAGCCGGGCACGTCGACCAGGGTGAGGATCGGAATGTTGAACGCGTCGCAGGTGCGCACGAACCGCGCGGCCTTCTCCGAGGCGTCGATGTCCAGGCAGCCCGCGAACTGGGTGGGCTGGTTGGCCACGATTCCGACGCTGCGGCCGTCGATCCGGCCGAAGCCGACGATGATGTTCATCGCGCGCTCGGCCTGCACCTCGAGGAACTCGTCGTCGTCGAGCAGGCGACGGATCACCTCGTGCATGTCGTAGGGCTGGTTCGGCGAGTCCGGGATGATCGAGTCCAGCTCGCGGTCCTCGTCGGTGAGCGAGTCCTCGATCGCACCCTCGATCGGGTCGGTGGCCGGGAAGCGCGGCGCCTCGGCGCGGTTGTTGCTCGGCAGGTAGGACAGCAGGTCCTTGACGTAGTCCAGCGCGTCCTGCTCGCCGGAGGCGACGTAGTGCGCCACACCGGATTTCACCATGTGCGTCTGCGCGCCACCCAGGTCCTCCATGGTGACGTCCTCGCCGGTGACCGTCTTGATGACGTCGGGTCCGGTGACGAACATCTGGCTGGTCCCGTCGACCATCACCACGAAGTCGGTGAGCGCGGGGGAGTACACGTGGCCACCCGCGGCCGCGCCCATGATCAGCGAGATCTGCGGGATCACGCCGGAGGCCTGGATGTTGCGGTGGAAGATCTCGCCGTAGAGGCCGAGCGAGACGACACCCTCCTGGATGCGCGCGCCCGCGCCCTCGTTGATGCCGACCAGCGGACGGCCGGTCTTGAGCGCCAGGTCCATCACCTTGACGATCTTCTCGCCGTAGACCTCGCCGAGGCTGCCACCGAACACGGTGACGTCCTGGCTGAAGATGCACACGTCGCGGCCGTCGATGGTGCCGTACCCGGTCACCACGCCGTCGCCGAGCGGGCGGTTGTCGGCCAAGCCGAAGTTCACGCTGCGGTGCCGCGCCAGTGCGTCGAGTTCGACGAAGGAGCCCTCGTCCAGCAGCGCCAGGATGCGCTCGCGGGCGGTCATCTTGCCCTTGGCGTGCACCTTGTCGACCGCGGCCTCACCCATCGGGTGCTGTGCCTCATCCAGCCGATTCCGCAGGTCAGCCAGCTTCCCGGCGGTGGTGTGGATGTCGGGGGCGCCCGCTGGATCTTGTGCGGACTGCTGCTGGACACTCGTCATGGCTCCGGAGTGTAACGAGTGACAGTGGTTCCCACTAACCCAGTAGGGGCTACCGGTGGGTAAAAAGCGCAGCTAGATCGTGTTGTCGAGGTGAATTTTCGGGTCATGTGGCGCGTTTGCGCCGGTAGGAAATCGGTATCTATCCAGATGGGGGACCAGTTAGCCTGGGGGAGTCCAGTTTTCGTGCTCAGGGGGAGGAGCCCAGTTATGTGGGAATGGAGCAAGACCGTCGCGGAATACGCGGCCGCGGCGTCGTGGACGAGCTGTCACAACCGCGAGAACGAGCCGACGATCCTGGACCCGGAAAACAAGCCCGAGGTCAGCCATGGGAACGCCGAAGGGGCCGACGGTGCGGCACGCGCACCGAGTAGCTACGTCCTCGTCGGGTAGTCGACTGCGACCTCGTCGGGCAGGCCATCGCGCACCAAGTAGCCTGCCCGAGTGACCAGGTCTCCGTTAGATGCAGAGCAGTTGCGACGCAGTCTTGTCGAACAGCCCGAGCTGTCGTTCTTCCGCCACATCGAGGTGGTGGAGTCGACCGGGTCCACCAACGCGGACCTGATCGCGCGCGCAGGCGAACCGGACGCCGATCGCGCGGTACTCCTTGCAGAGGCGCAGGAGCAAGGGCGCGGCAGGCACGCACGCACCTGGGTCAGCCCGCCGCGGGCACAGATCTCCATGTCGCTGTTGGTGCGGCTGGATGGGATCGAGCCCGCGGTGCTCGGCTGGCTGCCGCTGCTCACCGGCATCGCCGTGGTCGACGCACTGCGCGCGACGGCCGGAGTGGACGCGAACCTCAAGTGGCCCAACGATGTGCTGATCGGTTGCCGCAAGGTGGCGGGCATCCTGGCCGAGGTCGCGACGAGCAACGACGCACCGGCGGTGGTCATCGGAATGGGGCTGAACGTCAGCCTGACCGAGGCGGAACTGCCGGTGCCCCATGCCATTTCGCTCACCATCGCCGGTGCCGCGAACACCGACCGGACGCTGCTGGTGCAGTCGATGCTGACCGAATTCGCGCGTCGTTTCACGGCATGGCGCGACGCGGACTGGCGGACCGCCGACCTCGCCGCCGCGTACCGCGAGCGGTGCGCGACGCTGGGCGTGCAGGTGCGCGCCGAATTGCCCGGCGGCCGAACGCTTACCGGCATCGCCACCGATATCGATGACGCGGGTCGCCTGCTGATCGGTGACCAGCCGGTCTCGGCCGGCGATGTCACCCACCTGCGCGCCGAGTACTGACAACGCGCGCCGAGTACTGAAAACGAAAGAGCCGCACTGGAAACAGTGCGGCTCTTCGCGTCAGGCGGGCTGCAGCGCGGCTTTCGCGGCTTCCCTGGCGAACATGCGGTCGCGCTGTTCCTCGAACTTGAGCACGTCCTGCTCCAGCTTCTCGATGAACACGCCGAGCTCCTCCCGCGCCTGCTCGCCGCGCGGCCCGAAGTCATTGCGCTCGAAGATGTTCCACTGCTTGAGCACCGGCGCGACCACGTCTTCCAGATGCTGGCGCAGATCGTAGATACCGTGCTTGGCCATCAGCACGCCGTTGCGGCGGAAGTTGGGCATGCCCGCGCCCGGCATGATGAAATGCGTCAGGATCTTCGTGATCGCCATCATCGCCTGATCGGGCGCCAGGTCCAGGCCCGCGCCGCACATGTTCCGGTAGAAGATCATGTGCAGGTTCTCGTCGGCGGCGATGCGCTGCAGCATGCGGTCGGCGATCGCGTCGTTGCACACCCGGCCGGTGTTGCGGTGCGAGACGCGGGTGGCCAGCTCCTGGAACGTCACATAGGTGACGCTCTCCATGAATCCGCCCCAGTTGTCCGGCGCGGCAACCCCGTTCGTCATGTGGATCATCCGCGCTTGTTCGAGCGCGACCGGATCCACGCCGCGGGTGACCACCAGATAGTCGCGGATGGCGATGCCGTGCCGGTTCTCCTCGGCGGTCCAGCGGCCGACCCAGGTGCCCCACGCGCCGTCCTGGGAGAAGTTCTCGGCGATCTCACGGTGGTAGGAGGGCAGGTTGTCCTCGGTGAGCAGGTTGGTGATCATGGCGACCTTGGCCACTTCGCTCAGCTTGGATTGTTCGGGGGCCCAATCCTGCCCGCCCATCGCGGCGAAATTGCGGCCCTCGTCCCACGGGATGTAGTCGTGCGGGTGCCAGTCCTTGGCCAACGACAGGTGCCGGTTGAGATTCTGTTCGGCTACCGGCTGAAGTTCGGTCAGGATTTCCAGCTGAGTCAGGTCTTTGGTCACACATGCCTCCACGGTCGTATTCGGCGACTTTGTTCGAGCAGAACTGCTTGCGGACAGAGCGTTCGAGCCAGATCGAACGGAGCACGCCAGCGCGGATCGGACACACGCAGGCAGACGATTGTGCAGCACGACGCGGTGCAGTGTCCGGCATTTCGGCATCTTTACGCGGTAGTGTTCCCGCCATGGGTTATCCGGAGGATGTGCTTGCGCCGGAAGAGCAGCTGATCCTGCACCGTCATCCGCATTGGAAGATGTTGTTCTGGCCGATCGTGACGTTGATCGTGATCACCGCACTCGCCGGTTTCGCAGGGGGACTCGCTTCGCGCAAAGCCGAGGGGACCGCGCGGACGGCACTGCTGATCGCGGTGCTGGTCGTCTGGGTGGTCATCGTCGTGTGGCGTTGTGTCGCACCGGTTCTCAGCTGGAAGTCGACGCATTTCATCATCACCGACCGGCGCGTGCTGGTCCGGCAGGGCGTGCTCACGCACACCGGCATCGACATTCCGATGAGCCGCATCTCGAGCGTGCAGTTCCGGCACGGGCTGTTCGACCGGATGCTCGGCACCGGCACACTGATCATCGAATCGTCCTCCTCGGAACCGCTCGAATTCGATGACATTCCGGCCGTGCAGAAGGTGCACGCGCTGATGTACCACCAAGTCTTCGACGTCGAAAACGGCGATAACGGACGCGGCGAGCACAGGAGCGAGCACGGCGACTACCGATGAATGAGGCATCACGCATGAGGGGTAGGGGGCGGGTAACGGGTAGGCCCGTTAACCTGGGCATATGACGGCCGTACTGCTAGCAGAAGACGACGAGGCGATTGCCGCGCCGTTGTCGCGCGCCCTGGGGCGCGAGGGGTACTCGGTGACCGTCGAGCGCTTCGGTCCCGCCGTGCTCGAGCGGGCACTGGAGGGCCATCACGATCTTTTGATTCTCGACCTCGGCCTGCCCGGCATGGACGGGCTCGAGGTGTGCCGTCAGGTGCGCGCCCGCGGCGCCGACCTGGCCGTGCTGATGCTCACCGCGCGCACCGACGAGGTGGACTTCGTGGTCGGGTTGGACGCGGGCGCCGACGATTACGTCGGCAAGCCGTTCCGCCTGGCCGAGCTGCTCGCCCGGGTGCGAGCGCTGTTGCGGCGCAGCGGGATCGGCGACGACACGGTGGAGGTCGGCGGCATCCGGCTGGAGCCCGCCGCCCGCCGGGTGCTGGTGAACGGCGTCGAGATCGGCCTGGCGAACAAGGAATACGAGTTGCTGAAGGTGCTGATCGACCGCGCGGGCCAGGTGGTGCCGCGCGAGACCATCCTGCGCGAGGTGTGGGGCGACGCCGAACTGCGCGGCTCCAAGACCCTCGACATGCACATGTCCTGGCTGCGTCGCAAGATCGGCGACGAGGGCCCGATGGCCGAGCGGCGCATCGTCACCGTGCGCGGTGTCGGGTTCCGGCTGAATACCGACTGACGTGCGACGCAGAATTCTGCGGTCCATGCTCACCGTGCTGACCCTCACCACGGTGGTGCTCGGGCTGCCGCTGATCTACACGGCCTGGCTGTGGGTCGAGGACATCACCCGCGACGACCTGCAGAGCAAGCTCGGCCAGATCGCCACCGCGATCATCGTCCAGGAGCAGAACGACGGCATGGTGCTCGGCGAGCTCGACACCCGATCGGTGGAGCCGCTGCTCCCGCGGGACGGCAAGCTCACCATCATCTATCCGGCGCCACAGGACAACGCCTCCCGCCTGGACATCGGCGTGACCCAGGTTCCCGACCCGCTGGTCGAGTCGTTGTCGATGGGGACCAAGGGGTCGCTGCGCCTGGAGGTCCCCTCGGCGCCGATGCACGCCAGGCAGCGTCAGGCCGTCGCAGTGGTGGCCTTGGCGGTGCTGGCCTCGCTCGGCGCCGCGGTATCGGTCGCGGTGATCACCGCGCGCCGGGTGGCCGATCCGCTGCGCGATGTGGCGGCGCGGGCGGCGCGGCTGGCCATGGGCGACTTCCGGCCGGACCCGCGCAGGCACGGGATCTCCGAACTCGATCGGGTCTCCGACGTACTCGACTCGGCGACGGTGGAGATCGCCGGGCGGCTGCAGCGTGAGCATGCCCTGGTCGCCGACGTCTCGCATCAGCTGCGCAGCCGGCTCACCGCGGTGCGCCTGCGGCTGGACGAGTTGTCCACGCACGCCGATCAAGAGGTGGTGCACGAGGCCGAGGAGGCGATGGCGCAGGTCGATCGGCTCACCGATGCGATCGACGACCTGGTGCGCGCGTCTCGCGACGAGGACGCCGCCGATCTGGATCCGGTGCCGGTGATGGAGGAACTGCGCGGGGTCGTCACCGAGTGGACGCATCCGTTCACCGAGAAGGGCCGGTCGCTGAAGCTGATCGGCGACGAGTCGTTGCTGGCGCCGATCACCGGATCGCGCCTGCGCGAAGCGGTTTCGGTGCTCGTGGACAACGCGCTGATGCACGGCGGCGGGACCTGCACGGTGTCGGTGCGCACCGTGCGGCCCGGGGTCGACCGGGATCCGCTGGTGTGTGTGGAGGTCGCCGACGAAGGTGACGGCGTGCGAGATGAATTGGCACCGCACATTTTCGACCGCGGTTTCTCCGCGGGCGGCTCGACCGGTGTCGGGCTGGCCTTGGCCAGAGCATTGGTGGAGGCGGACGGTGGGCGGCTGGAACTGCAGCGACGCCGGCCCGCGCTGTTCGCGGTGTTTCTCGGCTCCTCCGCCTATCGCACGGTGAACGCGGTGGTCACCGAGCCGCGGTGAATCAGTTGCGGCGGAATTCCTCGTCGACCAGGTCTTCGAATTCGGCGGCGATCTCGTTCATTTCGTCGGGGAAAACCCAACGGCGCATCGCCCAGAACCGGAACGCCATCTGCAGCAGGTTGCCGATGATGAAGGCGCTGATGAAGTCCGCGACATTCTCGACGGTGAAGCTCACGTCGGGCTGGCGCAGGTCGAAGACGTAGCTCGACACCCACAGCGGGATGAACGCGAGCACGACGCCGACGCCGCTGACTCCGAAGAACAGCAGCGCCTCGTGATGCCGCTCGCGACCGCCGCGGTTCCGGAACGACCATTCGCGATTCAGGATGTAGGACGCGATGACCGCGATGACACCGGAGATGATTTTCGCGGTGACCGGCTTCTCGGAGAGCACGGTCCATTTCAGCGCGTAGAAGATGCCGCTATCGATCACGAAGGTTGTCGCACCGACGATGGCGAACTTGATCAGCTCCCGATGCCGGTACGCGACCTCCGCGAGCGGCTTGGGGAGGACGCTCACCACGTCGTCGACGAATGACACGGGCCGAGTCTACCGCTACCCGGTGGTGGTGCCTCGGCTCGTCCGAGTGGAAGCGACTTGCTGGGGGATAGCGTCACCCGCTCCCGCGTGGGGACATTTCCGCCGGTTATGACAATATTGTCGAACGTGAGCTCCGGCCGGTCTTTCGATCCCTCTGCTATGCCCACCGTCACAATGATCGGCGGTGGCCAGTTGGCGCGCATGACGCACCAGGCCGCGATCGCGCTCGGCCAGCGGCTACGCGTGCTCGCGGAGAATCCCGACGACCCGGCGGCCCAGGTCAGCCCCGAGGTCGTGCTCGGCAGTCACAACGATCTGACCGCGCTGCGCAAGGCCGCGATCGGGTCGCACGCGCTGACCTTCGACCACGAGGGCGTGCCTACCGAGCATCTCGAGGCGCTGGTCGCCGAGGGCGTGAACGTGCAGCCGCCGCCGCGCGCGCTGATCTTCGCGCAGGACAAGCTGGCCATGCGCGTCAAGCTGTCCGAGCTCGGCCTGCCGGTGCCCGCGTTCGCGCCGGTGACCACGGTGGCCGACGCGGTGCGCTTCGGCGCGGAACATGACTGGCGGATCGTGCTCAAAGCGGTACGTGGCGGTTACGACGGTCGTGGTGTGTGGATGCCGGAGTCGGCGGACGAGGCCACGGCGATCGTGACCGCTCAGCTCGCGCACGGCGCGCAGCTGCTGGCCGAGGCGAAGGTGGATCTGAAGCGCGAGCTGTCGGCGATGGTGGCGCGCTCGCCGTTCGGGCAGGCCGCGACCTGGCCGGTGGTGGAGACCGTGCAGCGTAACGGCCAGTGCGCCGTGGTGATCGCGCCCGCGCCGGACCTCGACGACGATCTGGCCGCCGCGGCGGAGACGTTGGCGCTCAACCTGGCCAAGGAGCTGGGTGTGGTCGGCGCGATGGCGGTGGAACTGTTCGAAACCCACGACGGCAAGCTGCTGGTGAACGAACTGGCGATGCGACCGCACAACTCCGGGCACTGGGGCATGGACGGGGCCCGCACCGGGCAGTTCGAGCAGCATCTGCGCGCGGTGCTGGACTACCCGCTCGGCGACACCTGCCCGTTGGCCCCGGTCACCGTGATGGCCAACATTCTCGGCGCGGCCGAGGCGCCCGCCATGTCGATGGACGAGCGCCTGCACCATCTGTTCGCGCGGATGCCCGACGCCAAGGTGCACATGTACGGCAAGGGCGAACGCCCCGACCGCAAGATCGGGCACATCAACATTCTCGGTGACGAGGTCGCCGTGGTGCGGGAAAGAGCTGAGCGAGCGGCACATTGGATGTCGCACGCGGTATGGACCGATGGATGGGATCCCCATGAGTGACGTGAGCACCCCGCAGGTAGGCCTGATCATGGGCAGCGACTCCGACTGGCCCACCATGGAAGCCGCCGCGGAAGCGTTGGCGGAGTTCGGCATTCGCTTCGAGGTCGGCGTCGTCTCGGCGCACCGCACCCCCCAGCGCATGCTCGACTACGCCCGCGAAGCCGCCGACCGCGGCCTCCAGGTCATCATCGCCGGTGCGGGCGGCGCCGCCCACCTCCCCGGCATGGTCGCCTCCGCCACCCCCCTCCCGGTAATCGGCGTCCCCGTCCCCCTCAAATACCTGGACGGCATGGACTCCCTCCTCTCCATAGTCCAAATGCCCGCAGGCGTCCCCGTAGCCACCGTCTCCATCGGCGGCGCCCGCAACGCAGGCCTCCTAGCCGTCCGCATCCTCGCCGCCCACAACCCACCCCTCCGCACCCGCATGCAGGACTTCCAAACCGGCCTGGAAAAAATGGTCCTCGAAAAAGACCAAGCCCTCCGCACCAAACTCCTCGGCTAACCCCGAACCCCAACAGCCGCACCCTCACTCGGGACCCGCACCCTCTCTAGGGCCCTATTCCGAGTGCACATCCCAAGAGAGAGTGCAGATCCCGAGGCGAAACATCCTCGAGGGCGCAACCATGGCCAGCTCGCCACGCGAAAACCCCGTCCGTACACCCACTGTGTCAGCCGAACACCGCTTGTACCGGGTGTGTGGCTGACACAGCGGGTGCACGGCGGTAGCTTCACCACCCCGGAACCCGAGATTCGCTGATTATTGGGCTCTCGAAACGCCAACACAGCCAAATGACCACCTCCAGAACGCGACATCTGGTTGCTTGCGGCATCGAGCAGAGTCATATGGCTGCTGTTGAAGATCAACTAGCGTCCATTTGACTCGACTCGACTGCGGTTCTGCGTGGCGAGCTCGGCGTGCGAGGGAATGTCGACACTCGGCGGTCTGGGCGGGGAGGAATGCCGGCAGGTTGATGGCTTCGCGTCGGCCGTGCTGGTCGGGGTTGGCAGGTCGGCCTCGCTACGGTGAGGGTGTGACTACTGGTGACATCCGGCCGCGGGGCGGGGACGACAACACGCGGTTTCGGCTGACTGTTGTTGATCAGGCGTTGCGGTTGTTTGCTGAGAAGGGGTATGAGGCGACGACTGTTGAGGAGATCGCGGAGGCGGCGGGGATTTCGCGGCGGACGTTCTTTCGGCAGTTTCGGTCGAAAGAGGATGTGATCTTTGCCGATCACGAGTCGCAGTTGGCGCAGGCGGCGGAGTTTTTGGCGGCGTCGCGCGGGGATGCGTGGGAGACGGTGTGCGAGGCCGTTGTTCAGGTGTTCGAGCGGTTCACGCAGTGGCGGGAGATCGCGGAGCGGCGCTATCAGGTGGTGCGGCGGGTGCCCGCGCTGCGCGAGCGGGAGATCGTGACGGTGTTCCGGTATGAGCGGCTGTTCACCGATTATCTGCGGGACCGGCTGCCCGAGGTGCCGGATCTGGCGCGGGTGCAGTACACCGCCGCGGTGACCGCGACGCACAACTATCTGCTGCGGCGCATGGTGCGCGGGGAGTCGGACGCGGGTGCGGCGGATCTGCGCGTCGAACTGGCCGCGATTCCGCGCGGCGCGGGACGGCGCGTTGGCGCCGATGAACTGGTGGTCGCGGTGTTCCCGCGCGACACCCCACCCCGGCAGGTCGCCGATCTGGTGGCACGCAAACTCGGTAGTCTTTGAGCTAGGTCAAGTGCGACCAATCTGACACTGAGTGCCAGGAAGAATCCGCACGTTGCGGCCCTGCCTGGGCGTACACTAGAGAAGAATGTGGCACTGAGTGCCGACATGTACCGACGACCAGGAGTGAGCCCCATGGCGGGAAATCCCGATTTCGACCTGTTCAAGCTCGAGGACTTCCACGACGAACTGCGTGCGGCCATCCGCGGCCTCGCCGAGAAGGAGATCGCCCCGCACGCCAAGGACGTCGACGGCAACGCCCGCTTCCCGGAGGAGGCGCTCACCGCGCTCAACGCCGCGGGCTTCAACGCCGTGCACGTACCGGAGGCCTACGGCGGCCAGGGCGCCGACTCGGTGGCCACCTGCATCGTGATCGAAGAGGTCGCCCGCGTCTGCGGTTCCTCCTCGCTCATCCCCGCCGTCAACAAGCTCGGCACCATGGGCCTGATCCTCAACGGTTCCGAAGAACTCAAGCAGCAGGTGCTGTCCGACATTGTCAACGGCGAGATGGCCTCCTACGCGCTGTCCGAGCGCGAGGCCGGTTCCGACGCCGCCAGCATGCGCACCCGCGCGAAGCAGGAGGGCGACGACTGGATCCTCAACGGCTCCAAGTGCTGGATCACCAACGGCGGCAAGTCTTCCTGGTACACCGTGATGGCCGTGACCGATGCGGACAAGGGCGCCAACGGTATTTCGGCGTTCCTGGTGCACAAGGATGACGAGGGCTTCGTCGTCGGCCCGCTCGAGCACAAGCTCGGCATCAAGGGATCGCCCACGGCGGAACTGTATTTCGAGAACTGCCGGGTGCCGGGTGACCGCATCGTCGGCGAGCCGGGCACCGGCTTCAAGACCGCGCTGCAGACCCTCGACCACACCCGCCCGACCATCGGCGCGCAGGCTGTCGGTCTCGCGCAGGGCGCGCTCGACGCGGCCATCGCCTACACCAAGGACCGCAAGCAGTTCGGCAAGGCGATCGCCGATTTCCAGAACACCCAGTTCATGATCGCCGACATGGCGATGAAGATCGAGGCCGCCCGCCTCATGGTCTACACCTCGGCCGCTCGCGCCGAGCGCGGCGAGAAGAACCTCGGCTTCATCTCCGCCGCCGCCAAGTGTTTCGCGTCGGATGTCGCGATGGAGGTGACCACCAACGCCGTCCAGCTGTTCGGTGGCGCCGGCTACACCACCGATTTCCCGGTGGAGCGAATGATGCGCGACGCCAAGATCACTCAGATCTACGAGGGCACCAACCAGATCCAGCGCCTCGTCATGTCGCGCGCGCTGCTGCGCTGAGCGTTCGCAGTCGACAGTAAGGCGGCGCCGAGATTCGTTCTCGGCGCCGCCTTTTCGTTGCCGGTCAGGAGATTTCGGCGAGCGATGAGACGATGACGCGGGTGAGGGCGACCTGTCCCGCCGGAGTGAGGTGTACCCCGTCCGGTTCGAACAGGCCCGAGTTGGGGTGGGTGACCGCCAGCGTGTCGATGGCCGGTTCCGGCCGGTCGAGCAGTAGTCGCGCCGTCTCCTCGTGATCCTTTGTGCGCCAACTGATCTGCGCCTGCTGAAAGGGCGGGTAGGCGGCGATGAGCGCCTCGTCCATATCGTGCGGGGTGACCCAGACCCAGCGGGTGCCACCGCGTCGCACCCCCGCGTCGTGCAGCAGGCTCAGGTTGCGGGCCGTCTCTTCGGCACTGACCACGCGCGGCCCGTCGCTGCCGAGGCGTTGGGCGTCATTGGCGCCGAGTTGGCAGAGCACCCAGTCCGGACGTAGAAAGCCGAGTGCGGCAATCCCTTTCAACGTCTGCGTGGTCGTCGCCCCCGAGACGGCCAGGTTGGTCAAGGTGATTCCGTCGGTCGGCCGCCGCAGTTCGAGCAGGTGGCGCAGGATTTCGAACCAGGACAGCCGATCGGCGGTGCTGCTCTCGCCGAGGGCGACCACGCGGGCGCCGGGCGCGAAGGGCAGTCGATCGACCTGGCCCGCGACCCACGCCTCGGTGAGCAGGCCGGCCGCCGCCGTGCGGGCCTGTTCGGCGAATTCCGTACGCAGCGAGTGGTATTCGTCGGCCGTCAGGCCGAACAGTGCCGCGATGTGCGCGTCGTCGACCCCGTTCAAGAAGGGGAGCGACAGTTCGGGCCGCTGGAATCGGGCCAGTTTGGCGGCCATCTGGGTGGTCATGGTTTTCCTTCCGGGGTGGAGCTACGAACGGGGAAGCAGGAAGCCAACGGCGATCAGCCAGGCCATCCCGGTGAAACGAGCGATGGGCAGCAGGAACGCGGCCGCGGTGACGGCGAGCGACGCGGTGGTGCCCAGCGCGATGAGCGCGATCACCAGCCCCACCGTCAGCAGCCACGGCGCGAGCCGCCGTTGCGGCAGTGCGCTGAGTGCGATCCCTGCGATGAGTAAGCCGGTCGCCACCACATTGCCGGGTCCGCCGCAGAGGAACGCGAGGGTGTGCAGGGCGCGGACCAGCGCCGGGTCGGTGACCACCTCCGGCACGGTCAGCACCCAGCTGACCACGGCGGAGCAGATCAGGAAGGCGGCGGCCAACGTGCCGCCGATCGACGCGAGTGCCGGAGCGAATCCGTCGGCGATCCGCCGCACCCGCGCCGTGCCGGCCGCCACGAAGAGGGCCAGCGGGATGGCGCTCGCGAATTGCAGCACTGCGCCGGTGCGTACCGCGCCGGGGTGGTCGCGGAAGTAGGCGAGCGCGTCGTCGGCCGCGCCGAACGGCGACGGAAACGGGCTGCCGCCGGCCAGGACCGTGCTGAGGACCAGCCCGGCGACGAACAGTCCGGCGGCGACGGCCGCGAGTGGGCCGAGTGGTGGTTCGAGGCTTTTCGCTGGTCGATCCAGCGGAGTTGGTGCTGACAGCGCCATGACAATCCGTTCTCAACTGTGAATCGTTCTTATATGTGAACGATTACCTGATGGGTACGATAGCCGCGTGGCCGAATCGGAGCAAGAGGTTGTCGAGCAGGCGCGTCCCATGCGCGCGGTGGCCTTTCTCCTTGCCCAGCTAGGCGCGCATGCGACACAGCGCTTTTCCGAACGCATCGCCGAAATCGGGCTCACCCCACCGGAAGTCGGCATCCTGCGGATGATCGCCGCCGAACCAGGCCGTAGCCAGCGCTCACTCGCCGCCGAACTCGGCGTCGTCCCCAGCCGGGTTGTCGCGCTGATCGATCCGCTCGACAGCAAGGGGCTCATCGAACGCCGCCGCAGCGCGACGGACCGGCGCAATCACGAACTGCACCTCACCCCGGCGGCGGGCAAGCTGCTCGCGCGCCTGGCCACCGTGGCGGTAGCGCACGAAACGGAACTGACCGCAGCGCTGTCGGACACCGAGTATCAGGAATTCGCCGACCTGCTCGGCCGTCTCGTCGCCGCCCGGGAGTTGGCACCGGGCGTTCATCCCGGCTACCGCACGCACGACCCGAGCTAGTCGCCGGCGGTCACTGTGCCCTCGGTCAGACTCGAACTGACACTGGACGGGTTTTGAATCCGTTGCCTCTGCCAATTGGGCTACGAGGGCAAAAAACGGGTCACCGCTTTCAAGGTGACCCGGGTGTCAGCCGACCAGGTCGGCGTATTCGCGGTGTTCGGCGATGTACTTCTCGACGTACCAGCAGGTCGGGATGATGGAGTAGCCGTTGTCGCGGGAGTCTTTCAGCGCGTATTCGACGACCTCGGCGGCCACCCCACGGCCACGGAATTCCGGGAACGTCATCGTGTGATGGAAATCGCGGACCTTCGGGTCGTCGCGCTGGGCGTAGTCGGCATAGCCGGCGAGGGTGTCGTCGAGATATATCTCGAAACGCGTGTCGGCGACGTTGTGCTCGAGCCTGGTGGTCATGATCTGGTGAAACTCCTTCGCGGCCGGGAATGTTCCGTGGACTAGAGAATCGCGCCGGGATTGAGAATGCCGTGCGGGTCCAGCGCGTCCTTGATGCGGTGGGTCAGGGCCATCACGTCCGCGCCGAGCTGATCGGGCAGCCACGCCTTCTTCAGCCGTCCAACGCCGTGCTCGCCGGTGATGGTGCCGCCGAGCGCGATCGCCAGGTCCATGATCTCGCCGAAGGCGCGGTGCGCGCGCTCGGTCATCGCGGCGTCGTCCGGATCGTGCACGATCAACGGGTGGGTGTTGCCGTCCCCGGCGTGCGCGATCACCGAAACCATCACGTCGTTGCGTTCCGCGATCTCGGCGACGCCGCGCACCAGATCACCCAGTCGCGGCAGCGGCACACCGACGTCCTCGAGCAGTAGCGTGCCGAGCTTTTCCACCGCCGGAATGGCGAAACGCCGTGCCGCTGTGAATGCTTCGCCTTCTTCCGGATCTTCGGTGTGGAAAACCTCTGCCGCGCCCGCCTTTTCGCAAGCCGCCACCATGATTTCGGCTTCCCGCCTTGCGAATTCGCCCGGCGCGTCCGAGCGAGCGACCAGCAGCGCCGCTGCGTTGCGGTCCAGCCCCATCCGTAACTCGTCCTCGACCGCGTTGATCGACACCGAATCCATGAATTCCAGCATGGAGGGCCGCAATTCGCCGGTGATCGCGAGGATCGCGTCGACCGCGGCGGCCAGCGTCGCGAAGGTCGCGACGACCGTGCTCTGCGGCGGTTGCGCGGGCAGCAGCCGCAGCGTCAGCTCGGTGATGATGCCGAGCGTGCCCTCGCTGCCGACGAACAGCTTGGTCAGCGACAGTCCGGCCGAATCCTTGAGTCGCGGTCCGCCGAGCCGCAGCACCGTCCCGTCGGCCAGCACCACCTCCATGCCGAGCACGTAATCGGTTGTCACGCCGTACTTCACGCAGCACAGCCCGCCCGCGTTGGTGGCCGCGTTGCCGCCGATCGAGCAGATCTCGAACGACGACGGATCGGGCGGATACCAGAGCCCGTGCCCGGCGGCCGCGCGCTTCACCTCGGCGTTCAGCAGGCCGGGCTGCACCACCGCGGTGCGGGTGACCGGGTCGATGGTGATCGCCCGCATCCGCTCGGTGCTCACCACGAGGCCGCCGTCCACCGCGGTGGCGCCGCCGGACAGTCCGGAGCCCGCGCCGCGCGGCACCACCGCGATCCGTCGCTCGTGCGCCCAGCGCAGGGTCGTCGCGACGTCATCGGTGCTGGTAGCGCGGATCACGGCGAGCGGAGTGCCCGCGTCGGGATCACGCGCCCAGTCCTGCCGGTAGCTCGCGAGAAGGTCAGGGTCGGTGACTACCGCGCCGTCGGATAGCCCCTCGATCAGGTCATGCAGGTCCACCCATCCCACGCTAGACCGCCCAGGCGGTGAGGCCACGCAAGCCACCGAATGTGATGTCACCCGCCCCAGTGGTGTTCGGGCCGGTTCGAGATAACAATGCCGAGAGGGGCTTGTTGTTCGGGGCATCGAGTTCTCCCGGCACCGCACGAGGGGGCGCCGGATTTCGTGCATTGCGAATCGCGGATCGACACGTTGTTCAGATCGGCGCACCGTCGCAACGCAACTCGGAGGGATGTTCGGATGCAGGACCAATCGCACGGTCGCCGGGAACTGGTCGCCGCGATGTGCTCCAGCGAGTTCGTCGACGGCGGCATCGACCAGGCGGCGCTACGCCGCATCCACGCGGGCGACCACACCGAATGGCTCACCGTCCTGGACCGCTCCGGCATCTTCGGCAAGGAAACTCTCGCCGACCTCACCACCCAGTGGCACCGCAACCCACGCGAACTACTGGAAACCCTGCTCACCGAGGCCGACGACGTCACCAGGCGCCGCTGCCTGACCGCGTGGTCCGCCCTGGACCGCGGCGTCACCAGCACGGCCCAGATCAGCTGACTATCCAGTTCGCTGGTTGATCACCTCGTGGACACTTGGCGCTGGCAGGCTGGCAGCGTGCATGAGCTGGCGAAAACCACCGACACGGTCGCCGACCGGTTCACCCGATGGTGTGAGGTCGTGGTCGCGTGGCTGCCGTGGGGGCTGAATCGGCTTGTCGCCCCGACCTTCCTCGGCTTCGCGCTGATCAACAGTTTCACGTTCGGCGTCGACCTGCTGTTGCTCACGATTTTTCACGGCTGGTGGGGCCTGCCCGTCTGGCTGGCGGTCACCATCGCCTACGTGTGCGCGTTCGGGCTCAGCTTCGTGCTCAACCGCACCTTCAACTTCCATTCGCACGCGCCGGTCGGCAAGCAGGCCGCCGTGTACGGCGTGGTCGTCGCGATCAACTACGTCGCGTTCATCCTCGGTGTCGGCAGTGGCCTCACCGCGCTCGGTCTCGAATACCACCTGTCCCGGCTGCTGGCCGGAGCGTGTGAGGCCGTCTACATGTACAGCGCGATGCGCTGGGTCGTGTTCCGCCGCGAGCCGAAGCCCGAACTTGCACCTCACGCGACGTGAGGTCATAGCGTCCTAGGTGTGGCGAACACCAACGGATACGTCAAGGTCGGCGAGCTGGCCACGGTGACCGGGCTGACCGTGCGCACCCTGCACTACTACGACGAGATCGGCCTGCTCTCACCCTCGGGCCGCAGCGGGGCCGGGCATCGGTTGTATTCGAACGACGACGTGCAACGCCTGTATCGGATCGGCCTGCTGCGCAATCTCGGCCTGCGCCTGGACGAGGTGGCGGCGGCTCTCGACGATCCCGCCTGGGACCTGTCCGGCGTGATGCTCCGGCACGTGGCCGAACTCGACCGCAGACTTGCCGTCGGCCACCGGCTGCGTCAGCGCTTGACGACCATGGTCGCCACCGTCACCGACCACCGCAGCCTCGAAACACGGGAGCTGCTGGACACTTTGGAGGACATGGCCATGCTCGACACCAAGATTCAGCGACGCATCCCGACGCTCGTCTACCGCGATATCGCCGCCGCCCACGAATACCTGACCACCGTGTTCGGCATGGAACCCGGGCGGATCTCCCGGGGTGAGGACGGCACCGTGCACCACGCGGAGGTCACCGCTGGTGACGGCGTGATCTGGTTGCACGCGGTCTCCGAGCAGTTCAAACTGCAGTCGCCGATCACCTTGGGCGCCTGCACCGAGGGCATGTCGATCGTCGTCGAGGATGTGGACGCGCACTTCCGGCACGCGAAGGCGGCGGGCGCCGAGATTCTGTACGAGCCCACCGATCAGTTCTACGGTTACCGCGACTACAGCGCGCGCGACCTCGAGCAGCGGCTGTGGTCGTTCATGACTCCGCTCGACTGATCAGCACCTCGGTCCGGTCGCCGTCGACCACGATCGCGTCGTCGTCGGTGAGCGCCCAGTGTGCGATGCCCGCGGCGCGATAGGACTCGGCGAGTTCGCCGCATTCGCCGGTCGGGTCGGTGGGGGAGTCGACGTGCGGGACGATCCGGCGATCGACCAAACCCAGTCCGTCCCACTGTGGTTCGATCCCGCACGTCGGCGCGACTTCGGCGGGATCGTCTACCGACTCGATCCCGTGCAGATCAGGGGTCAGCACGCAGGCGCCCGCGCTATACCCGGCGTACACCAGGGCATCGGCGGCGAGCAGTTTGGGTAGCACGAGATCGGCACCGCTGCGGGCGAATTGGGCGCGCAGCACGAAGGTGTTGCCGCCGCGCACCCACAGCAGCGGGAAGCCGGCCAGCGTCCGCTCCAATTCCGCTGGGCTGCCGACGAAGTCGCGCAGGTCGACGGTCTCGGGTGCGTAGCCGAGCTTGCGCAGCGGCACCATGTCGCTGGTGACCAACCCCGCCCATGCCTCCGGCCACGCATCACAGGCGTTGGGAATCAACGCGACTCGCCCCGGCTCGCCGACCATCGCGGCGAGCCGATCGTAGTGTGCCCCGAACCGGTAGCTGGACAGGAAGAGTCGCACCGGATCAGATCGTGAAGGCCAGATTGCGAATCAGTCGCCGCCCGAGCTCCTCGTCGCCGGTGATGGCGATCTCGTCCAGATGCTCGTCCGCTGCGGTACGCCCGCCGCCGAGGCGAACGAAAAGCTCAGAGGGCAGCTGGATTTCGACGTCGGCAGGCTCGTCGAACGAGTCCACGTAACCGGCCCGACCTGCCACCTGGATGTGCAGGGTCCTGGCCAGCGTTCCGGTCAGCGTGCATGTGATCCGCGAACCATCGGGCGCCTCACCCTTTTTCACCACCACGCGCGGCACACTGCCCAGGAACTCGGCGAACGCCAGCTCGCCACGCGGCCCGCCCTCGTCGACCCGAACGCCGAGCGCGTCCGCGATATCGAGCTCGTGCATCCAGCAGTCGAACAACCGCACTCGCATGAATCGCCCGTAACTGACCTGCCCGATCGGCGACTGGGTTAGCGCCTCCCACTCCGTATCACCCATCGCGGCAAGGGCTTTGCGCCTGCGGTCGACGATCTCGCCGAATACGGCGAGCAGCCGGACCCCGGACATCGGCCGCATCCGGTCCACCCAGATCTCGTTGAACACCGCGGTCTCGTTGCGGACATGCGGCAGCGTGCTCACATCGGTCTTCACGGTGAGCGGGTCGTGCGGCGGCGGACGCTCGCCGAGCAGCCACGATTCGGTGCCGACGACATGGGCGACCACATCGAACACCGTCCAGCCGGGCAGCGAGGTCGGTGCGCGCCACTGGTTTTCGTCGATCTCGGCGACCAGCGCGGCGATCGCGTCCCACTGTTCGGACAGCCGGGCCGACAGCTCGGTCCGGTCCAGCGTCGGGTCGGTCATTGCTGCGCTCCTTCGTCGGGGCCTTCCATGCCCAGTTTCCCACTGTGGCCCGGCTTTTCGTCGCGCTCCAGCGCCGCGATCCCGCCTTGAATGGCGACCGCGGTGGACTGCGCGTCGTGCGGGCGGCGCAGCACGAAACCGGCCGCGAAGCGGAACTTGTCGCCGTGCTTGCGTGGGATCACGTGCAAATGGACGTGCGGGACCGTCTGAAACGCGGCGGTACCGTCGTTGAGCAGCAGGTTGGCGCCGTCGGCGGCGAGGGTGCTGCGCCGCACCGCGAGCGCGAGCCGATGCCCGGCGCGGAATACGTACGCGCCGAGTTCGGCGTCGAGATCCTCGAGCTCGGTGGCGTGCTGTTTCGGCACCACCAGCATGTGACCGCGGGCGATCGGCCGGATATCGAGGAAGGCACAGAGGGTGTCGTCCTCGTACACCTTTGTTGCCGGGGCCTCGCCGGCCACGATGCGGCAGAAGACGCAGTCGTTCACACCGCAGGACCTTACGGCGTACGAGCGGTACGGAACAGCCCCGCGCGCGAAACGCCCATGACGCACGTCACTATTCGCGTCCGCGACCACGCCCTGACCTGCTGTCGAACCTAAAGGTAAGCAATGGACCTGCGGGTTCGCTCTTGTCGCGGTCACCGGCAGCGACAAACATCAGTACCGGCGCTCCTCCGAACAGCGGCGAGCGCAGGAGGTGACCACGATGTTCGCGACGACCTGGCGAATCCGGCAAAGCGGCGGAATCAGGCATGATCTTGTGACGGGCGTCTCAGCGGTCTGCACAAAACGGCAGGTACAGTTGCGAGGATTTGGCCGACCTTACTCAGAAGTAACATCGTCCGGTTGTCCATCTGAGGCCTGAAGCTCAGCACGAGAAGGAACTGACATAGTGGAGACAACGCAGAGCGTAGGCGACGAGTCGCCACGCGGCGCGCGTGTCGGAGTCGTTCGCGAGTCCAACGCGGGCGAACGACGTGTCGCATTGGTGCCGAAGATCATTCCGACCCTGCTGAAGCAGGGCGTGCAGGTGGTGATCGAGTCCGGCGCCGGGCTCGGCGCGCTCATTCCCGACAGCGCCTACGAAGCGGCGGGCGCGACGATCGGCGATCCGTGGTCGGCCGAGGTGGTCGTCAAGGTCGCCCCGCCCAGCGACGCCGAGGTGGCCAAGCTGTCCAGCGGGCAGACCCTGATCGGCTTCCTGGCCCCGCGCAACGCGGAAAACCAGATCGGCAAGCTGAAATCCGCTGGCGTGCAAGCGTTCGCGGTCGAAGCGATCCCGCGCATCTCGCGCGCCCAGGTGATGGACGCGCTCTCCTCACAGGCCAACGTCGCCGGGTACAAGGCCGTGCTGCTGGCCGCGTCCGAGTCGACCCGCTTCTTCCCGATGCTCACCACCGCGGCGGGCACGGTGAAGCCCGCGACCGTGCTGGTGCTCGGTGTCGGTGTCGCCGGTCTGCAGGCGCTGGCCACCGCCAAGCGCCTCGGCGGCCGCACCACGGGCTACGACGTGCGCCCCGAGGTCGCCGATCAGGTGCGCTCGGTCGGTGCGCAGTGGCTCGATCTCGGCATCGACGCCGCCGGTGAGGGCGGCTACGCCCGCGAGCTCACCGACGAGGAAAAGGCAAAGCAGCAACAGGCTTTGGAAGACGCGATCAAGGGCTTCGACGTGGTGATCACCACCGCGCTGGTGCCGGGGCGGCCCGCGCCGCGACTGGTGACCGCCGCCGCTGTGGAGGGCATGAAGCCCGGCAGCGTGATCGTCGACCTGGCCGGCGAGACCGGCGGCAACTGCGAGCTGACCGAGCCGGGTGAGGTCGTGGTCAAGCACGAGGTCACCATCGCCTCGCCACTGAACCTGCCCGCCACCATGCCGGAGCACGCCAGCGAGCTCTATTCGAAGAACATCTCGGCACTGCTGGAACTGATGCTGGTCGACGGGAAAATCGCGCCCGACTTCAGCGATCAGGTGCTCGCCGATTCCTGCGTGACACGTGAGGTGGAAGCCTGATGTACACCGAACTTCTCGCGAACATCGCGATCCTGGTCTTGTCCGGGTTCGTCGGGTTCGCCGTCATCTCGAAGGTCCCCAACACCCTGCACACGCCACTCATGTCCGGTACCAACGCGATTCACGGCATCGTCGTGCTCGGCGCGCTGGTCACCCTCGGCAATGTGCAGGATCCGTCGATCCTGACCCAGATCATCCTGTTCGTCGCCGTGGTGTTCGGAACCCTCAATGTCATCGGTGGTTTCGTGGTGACCGACCGCATGCTGGGCATGTTCAAGGGCAAAAAAGCGGCCCCGGTGAAGGCGGAGAAGTGATGCATACCTTCGACAACGTTTCCTACCTGGTCAACGGCCTCTACATCGTCGCCTTCGGCATGTTCATCTACGGCCTGATGGGCCTGACCGGCCCGAAGACCGCCGTGCGCGGCAACCTGATCGCGGCGGCCGGCATGGTCATCGCCGTGGTCGCGACGCTGATCTCGGTGCGCCACACCAGCAACTGGATCCTGATCGTGGCCGGTCTGGTGGTCGGCGTCGCGCTCGGTGTGCCGCCGGCCAAGTTCACCAAGATGACCGCCATGCCGCAGCTGGTCGCCGCGTTCAACGGCGTGGGCGGTGGCACCGTCGCGCTGATCGCGTGGTCGGAATTCCTCAACAGCCAAGGCTTTTCGCACTTCGACGAAGAGCCCACCGTGCACATCGTGGTCGGCTCGCTGTTCGCGGCGATCATCGGCTCGATCTCGTTCTGGGGCTCGCTGATCGCGTTCGGCAAGCTGCAGGAGATCCTGCCCGGCCGTCCGCTCGGTCTCGGCAAGTTGCAGCAGCCGCTGAATCTGCTGCTGCTGATCGGTGCGGTCGCCGCGGCGGTCGTGATCGGCATCGGCGCCACCAATGACGGTGTGTCCCAACTGTGGATGATCGCGGTGCTCGTGCTGGCCGGTGTGCTCGGCCTCGCGGTGGTGCTGCCGATCGGCGGCGCGGACATGCCGGTGGTCATCTCGCTGCTCAACGCGTTGACCGGATTGTCGGCCGCCGCAGCGGGTTTGGCGTTGAACAACACCGCGATGATCGTGGCGGGCATGATCGTCGGCGCGTCCGGCACCATCCTGACCAACCTGATGGCCAAGGCCATGAACCGGTCCATCCCGGCCATCGTGGCGGGCGGATTCGGCGGCGGCGGAACGGCTCCCGGGACGAGCGGCGACGGCGAGGCCAAGCAGGCCAAGGCCACCTCGGCGGCGGACGCGGCGATCCAGATGGCCTACGCCAACCAGGTCATCGTGGTCCCCGGCTACGGCATGGCCGTCGCTCAGGCTCAGCACGCGGTCAAGGAGATGGCAGCTCTGCTCGAAGCCAAGGGCGTCGAGGTCAAGTACGCCATCCACCCGGTCGCGGGTCGCATGCCCGGTCACATGAACGTGCTGCTGGCCGAGGCCGAGGTCTCCTATGACGCGCTCAAGGAAATGGACGACATCAACGGCGAGTTCTCGCGCACCGATGTCGCCCTGGTCATCGGCGCCAACGACGTCACGAACCCGGCCGCCCGCGAGGATGCCAGCAGCCCGATCTACGGCATGCCGGTCCTCAACGTCGACCAGGCCAAGAGCGTCATCGTGCTCAAGCGTTCGATGAACTCCGGCTTCGCCGGCATCGACAACCCGCTGTTCTACGCCGACCACACCTCCATGCTGTTCGGCGACGCGAAGAAGTCCGTCGGCGCGGTCACCGAGGAACTGAAGGCGCTGTAAACACCTGCGCCAGCGCGCGAACGGCCCCCTGCTCACGGCGAGCAGGGGGCCGTTTGCCGCTAATTGGGTAGACACGGCGGTGCCGTAACCCTGATCATGCTCGGAGTGTCTGCACGTAATGAGCCTCTTCGGTTGATCGACCCGAGCGAGCCCTCGGCCGATCTCGCCGAGCGGCTGCCGTGGGCTGTCACGGTCGACTCCGCCTACTCCACCCGCGACGCGATCGACGCCCTCGCGGTGACGCCGTTCCTGCGCGGCGATCAACCCTGCGCGCACATCGCGCGAATCGAACGGATCAACCCCGACGCGCTGCTGCGCCCCGAATACGGCCGGGTGGTGCGTTCGGTGCAGGAGGACGACAGCACCGCGGCCCTGGTGGTCGGCACCGGCTGGTCGCTGCGCGCCATCCGCTGGTCCGGCGGGTCGGCGATGGTCGAGGTGACCGCCGAGACCGACGAACTGGCCGCCACCGTGCTCGCCGAGTCGATCAAGGGCGCGGCCGCGCAGCCCGAGGTGGGCGAGACCATCGAGATGGGCTTCTGGCACATGACCGGCCACGGCCCGCAGCGCCGGGGCCACACCATCTCGGCACCGGAGTGGCCGGCGATTCGTGGCAACTACCCCGAGGATGTCGCGGGCGCGCTGGATCGGCTGATGGCGTTGACGGCGGCCGACGTGCGCGGCCGTCTCGTGCTGCTGCACGGACCGCCCGGCACCGGAAAGACCACGGCGCTGAGGGCGCTCGCCCGCGCGTGGGCACCGTGGTGCCAGTTCGACTGCGTGCTCGACCCCGAGGTGATGTTCGGCAAGCCCGGCTACCTGATGGACGTGGCGGCGGGCGTCGACGGCGACGACGACACCAAGCGCTGGCGCATGCTGGTGCTGGAGGACTGCGACGAGCTGATCCGCGGCGAGGCGAAAGAGACGGCGGGTCAGGGCCTTTCGCGGCTGCTCAACCTGACCGACGGCATGCTCGGCCAGGGCAGGGACGTGCTGGTCGCGATCACCACCAACGAGGACCTGTCCCGGCTGCACCCCGCGGTCACCCGGCCGGGGCGCTGCCTGGCCCAGCTCGAGGTCGGCCGGTTGTCGCCGGCGGAGTCGGCGGCCTGGCTCGCCAGGGAACGTCGTCCTGATACTCCGGCCGATGCCGCCTGCCCGGACGGTGCGACGCTGGCGGAACTGGTGGCGCTGCGCGACGGCGACACCAAAATTCAAGCGATCAAGGCAGATCCGGTCAATCCGGGTCTCTACCTGTGACGCGGTCCGCAAGCGGCGAGCTCTCGGTGTTTGCCGGCGCGACGACTCCGGCATAGCGGCAGCACACCAGCACCGCGATGAGCGGCACAGCGATCGCGGTGGTGAGTGGGACCACCGCGGTGAGCCAGCCGATCACCGCGGGTCCGGCCAGTAGGCCGAGGTAGCCGAAGCTGAAGACGCGCGACATGTCGGTCGCCGCTTTGCCGGTACCGAGATTGCCTGCGGCGGTGAAGATCTGGGGGACGCTGCCGGACAGGCCGAGGCCCGTCAAAGCCCAGCCGAGCAAGGTCAGTGGGATCCAGGGGGACGCCAGGATCATGGTCAGTCCGAGTGCCGAGATCAGCATGCCGTAGCGGACGACGGCGACCCGGCCGAAGGCGCCGCTCACCCGGTCGGTGGCGAGGCGGCCCGCGGTCATCGCGACCGAGAAGGCGCCGAAAGCCAGTGCCGCCGTGGCCGCGTCGGCGTCGAGGTGCTCGCGCAGCTGCAGGGTGCTCCAGTCGGCGGCCACACCCTCGGTGAGCAACACCGCGAACGCGATCACTGCCAGCGCCAAGACCTTTCGGCTGTGCTCGCGTCCGCTGGCCGCCTGCGGGACCGTGCGTTTCTGGTTCTCGGCGGCCGGTTGTTGCGGATCGGTGTCGCGGAGCAGGCGCGGCAGGGCCGCGAAGGTCAATGCGATGCAGGCGATTGCCGCCGATACCAGCGTTATTCGCAGATCCAACCCGGCGCGCAAGGTCGCGGCACCGAGCAGCGACCCGAGCAGTCCACCGCCGGAGAACAGCGCGTGGAACGCCGCCATGATCGGGCGGCCGTACGCCCGTTCCACATGCACCGCTTGGGTATTCATCGACACGTCCAGCGCGCCGTTGCCGAAACCGAAGCAGGCCAACGCGATCGCCAGGGTGACCGGGCCGGTAGCGAGACCGGGCCCGATCAGCGCGACCGACGCGATGACCGCGGCGGCGCCGACCAGCGTGCGACTGCCGAACCGATCGGCCAGCGGTCCGGCGATGCGCATGCCGACGATGCCCGCACCGGCCATCAGCAGGATGAACATCCCGAGCGTCGACTTCGACACGCCGGTCCGATCGGTGATCGGCGGAATGTGCACGACCCACATCGCCAGCAGGAAGCCGTTCAAGCCGAACACCGTGAACACGGCGGCCCTGGCGACGCGGGTCGGTCGGTCAGCGGTCGGAGTCACCATCGTCTCGACGGTACCGATGAGATTTCTGCGTGCGTCCACCCCCTCGATGTCGGCAAGCGCCCGGCGCGACCTCGCGGGATCCGGGGCAGGACATCCTCGGCCTACCGGTCCGGAAGCCGGATCGCGCCAGTGCGATCCAGCTCCACGGGTCGTTCGCTCAGTCTCTGCTTGTCGTCTGCACAGTCTCTATTTGTTTCAACCACGCACTAGCCCTGGATGTTCCAGATTCCCGTCGCGGCTGTCTCGCGGGCGTATTCGGTGAAATCCTTTGGCTCCCGGCCCAACGCGCGCCGCACACCGTCGGCGGTCTTCGAATTCCGGCCGTCCAAGATCGTGCCGAACAGGTAGTCGAGCAGGCTCACCACATCGGCGGGCACCTGGTAATCGGTCAGTGCCGCAACGAAGTCCGTGCGCGAGACCGGAATGAAGGCGATCTCGCGCCCGGTCGCCGCGGCGATCTCCGCCACCGCCGCGGCGAAGGTCAGTGCGCGCGGCCCGGTCAACTCGTAGACCTCGCCTTGATGGCCGTCCGCGGTGAGTGCTCGCACGGCGACATCGGCGATGTCGTCGGCGTGCACGAACGGTTCCGGCACATCACCATTGGGCAGCGCGACCTCCCCGGCCAGGATGTAATCGGTGAACGCGCCCTCGCTGAAGTTCTGTGCGAAGAAGCTGCACCGCACGATGGTCCAGTCGAGGCCGGATTCCTGCACGATCTCCTCGCATTCGACCGCCTCCGGCTCGCCGCGACCGGACAGCAGCACCAGCTTGCGCAGGCCGCTCTGCTTCGCGGCGGCCGCGAACGCGCGCAGGGTCTCGGGGGCGCCGGGCACCGCGAGATCGGGCTGGTACGCGACGTAGGCGGCGTGCACGCCTGCCAGTGCCGCGGACCAGGTGGCGCGATCTTCCCAGCTGAACGGGATCTCGGCCGAGCGCGATCCGATCCGGATCGAGTGGCCCGCCTGCTCGAGCCGGGCGGCGACCCGGCTGCCGGTCTTGCCGGTCCCGCCGGTGACGAGGATGAGGTCGGTTGTGTTGCTGTTTGTCATGGCCCAAGTACACCGTCGGGGGGCCTGGACGAGACATAGTTCAGCAGCTCATGACCATGCGTGATCGTCTACTGTGGATGACGTGGATGCGCTCGCCAGTCTGCTCGAAGGACCACGTGCCCGCGGCGCGTTCGTGATGTGCTCGTTGCTGAAGCCGCCGTGGTCGCTGCGCATTCAGGACGAGGCGTCGCTCGCCGTGGTGTCGATGGTGCGCGGCGGCGCCTGGATCATGATGGGCGACAACGCGCCGCGACAATTGTGCGAAGGCGATGTCGCGATCTTCCGTGGACCCGATTACTACACGCTCGCCGACGACCCGGCCACCGAGCCGGACATCGTTATCCATCCGGGCAATGTCACGAAGACGCTCGACGGCGAAGTCCTCTGCGACACACTGAGTCTCGGCGTGCGCCAGTGGGGGACCGACGCCGACGGCGCGACCATGATGGTGACCGGAACCTACGAGTCGGCAGGCGCCGCCAGCCAGCGCCTGCTGCGCGCCCTGCCATCGGTCATCGTGTTGCAACGCGGCGACTTCGACACCAGGCTGCTCGACATCCTGGTCGACGAGGCCGTCAAGGAGGAGCCTGCCCAGGGCGTCGTGCTGGACCGGCTGCTGGACATGGTGCTGATCGCCGCCCTGCGCGCCTGGTTCGCGCGCAACGACGCGCCCGCCTGGTATCACGCCTACAGCGACCCCCTGGTCGGCAAGGCGCTGCGGCTGCTGCAACACAATCCGGCGCACGGCTGGACGGTGGCCAGCCTGGCCGAGGCGGTCGGGGTGTCCAGGGCCGCGCTGGCTCGCCGCTTCACCGACCTGGTCGGCGAGCCGCCGATGTCCTTCCTCACCGAATGGCGCCTCGCGCTGGCCGCGGACCTGCTGGCCGAATCCGACGCCACCATCGAGGCCATCGCCCGCCAGGTCGGGTACGGCAGCGCCTTCGCCCTGAGCACCGCCTTCAAACGCCACTTCGGCGTCAGCCCGCGCGACCACCGTCAGGGCGCCACCCCGGCTGAGCTATCGTCGGCCGGGTGACGCAGCAGTATCCGGTGCTCTGGCCGATGCCGACCCGCTGGGCGGACAACGACCACTACGGGCACGTGAACAACGTGACGTACTACGCGTACTTCGACACCGCGGTCAACGCGTGGCTGATGCACGCCACCGGCACCGACATCCGCGACCTGCCCGCGCTCGGCGTGGTCGCGCAGACCTCGTGCCAATACGTCGGCTCGCTCAGCTTCCCGGACCAACTGCAGGTCGGCCTGCGCGTCTCCCGTCTCGGCCGCTCCAGCATCACCTACGACCTGGCCATCTTCCGTGACGCCGACGGCGAGCTCGAACTCGCCGCCACCGGCGTCTTCGTACACGTCTACGTCGACGCCGAAACCCGTAAGCCAGTAGAGATTCCGGCCGTCATCCGCACCGCCGCCACCACCCTCGTCACCGACTGAGCGTGTGCGGCAACGGGTTTTGTTGCTAGCGTCGGAGTTGCGGCCTGGGAGTGGTCGCAGTAGAACTTGCGCCACCTCGTGGGGGAATGTTGATCAGTCGGTTGTTTGTCGTGCTGTTGTCCGCTGTCGCGTTAGTAGCGGGAAGTACCGCTTTTTCCGGTGCTGCGCCGGTGGGGGTGACGGTGCTGCCGCGGCCGGGCGGCCAATCTCCGGTCGGCACAACGACTCTGCATCTGGTCGATGCCACGCGGCCGGACCCGTTCGAGCCGGCGCGGTCCCGCGAGTTGATGGTGTCGGTGTTCTATCCGGCCGCTCAGGTCGACAAATATCCGCGGGCACACTACGCGTCTACCGTGCTGATCCCGGAACTCGGGAAGCGCTTCGGTATCGAGCTGCCCGGCCTGCTCACCAACTCTTACAGCGGTGCACCCGCGCTTGCGGGGTCGGCGTATCCGGTGCTTCTGTTTACGCCGGGAGCGGGGGTTTCGCGGGTGCTGAGCACCGGCCTGGCGGAGGATCTCGCCAGCAGAGGCTACGTGGTGGTGACCATCGACCACACCTATGAGGTGCAGATGGTGGAGTTCCCCGGTGGCAGGCTCATCCCGGGTACGCCGATGGCCGCCTTCGACAAGCAGACCCGGCACCGGTACGCGGATGCCAGGATGCTCGACATCCAGCTCGTCCTGAACTCACTCACGGGACTTGCGCGCGGCGAGAATCCGGACGCCGAACATCGTGACCTGCCCGCAGGCATCGATCGTGCCCTCGACTTGGACCGCATCGGCATGGTCGGGCACTCGCTCGGCGGATTCACCGCCGTCGAGTCGATGCACGACGACCGCCGCATCGACGCCGCGGTCGATCTCGACGGGCAGATCGGCATCGACGAGGATTTCGGCCGTGCGGCGACCGAGGGCGTCGACCGGCCGGTACTGGTGCTGGTGAGCCAGCAGATCACCGAGGTGGGCGACGCCGTGCCGTCGTTGGATGCGTTCTGGCAGCACGGCACCGGTTGGAAACGCCAACTGATGCTGCGGGATTCGGCCCACTACGACTTCACCGATATGCCCGCGCTGGTACCCGAACCGGCCAGGCCGCTCAGCAAACGATACATCGGGCCTATCCCCGCCGACCGCGCCACGACCCTGGTAGGCACCTACGTCGCGGCCATGTTCGACAAGTTCCTGCGCGATCGTTCGGGCACCGTCCTCGACCAGCCGCCGGCCGACCCGGAGATCGTCGTCGACCGCTGACGACGCCCCTTGAACCGCACGCCTTCTGATTTCTGGCACCTAAATTCGCATGCGATTTCCGGTGCCAGAAATCAGAAGGCGTGCGGCGGCGCGGCAGGGGACGCGGTCAGGCTTGCAGTGCGGCCTGGAAGCGGCGCATGCCGTCGATCCAGCGGTCGTAGTCGGTGCCCTTGTGGCGGTACATCTTCAGTACCTCCGGGTGCGGCAGGATCAGGAAGTGCTCGGCTTCGATACCGGCGGCGACGATCTCGGCGACCTGATCCGGGGACAGCACCGCGCCCGCCGTCTTCACGGCCTTCACCGCGAGTTCGGCCTCGGCGGCGTGCTCCGACGGGACCAGGCCGGTATGCAGGAGTTGGGTGTCCACCCCCATCGGACAGAGGCAACTCACTCGAATGCCCTTGTCCCCGTAGGTGACTGACAACCACTCGGCGAATCCGACGGCAGCATGCTTGGAGACCGAGTAGGGCGCGGACCCGAGCTGGGTGAGCAGGCCCGCCGCCGACGCGGTCGACACGAAATAGCCTGACCCGCGCGCCAGCCAGTCGGGGACCAGCAGCCGTGCCGCCCGGACATGGGCGAGCACATTGACCTCCAGCGCCGACGCCCATTGCGCATCGGTGCTGTCGAGCCCGGCGCCGCCGCCGATGCCCGCGTTCGCGAAATAGAGGTCCACCGGCCCGAATTCGGACTCGGCGCGATCGATCAGCACGCGGATCACTCGTTCGTCCGAAACGTCGCCGCCGACCGCGACCGCTGCGGCACCCAGAGATTCGGCGACACGGGTCGCTCCGTCAGCATTGAGGTCGGCCAGCACCACGCGCGCACCGTCGGCAACCAGCTTGCGGGCCAACGCCTCTCCGATGCCCGCGCCGGCCCCCGTGACGATCGCAACCTTGCCCGAAATCTCCATTCCCGCACCCTAGTGGGGCTGCGCGGGCTCGCCGCTACGAATTCGACAACGGATCTATCGGGTGCGCGGTCAAGCGGTTCCGCGGATAAATATCGGTCAGTTACCGCGCGAGAGTCGATTCAGCAGCGGCGCGGTGCGCGGGCCGACCAGCTCCCGCATCACCAGCGCCATGTTGGTGCGCTCGACGCCGGGAATCTTCAGTATCTGCCCGGCAATTCGATACAGGTCGTCGGCGTCCCTGGCGACCACGCGGACCGTCAGATCGGTGAGTCCGGTCATGCCGCACACCTCGGTCACCTCCGGCACCTCGGCGAGTTCGTCTACGACACAATCCAATTGGTGCTGGTCGACGACCACCGCGACAAAGGCGGCCAGCGGATAGCCCAGCGCGCGCGGCTGCACCCGGCGCTCGAAACTGCCGAGCACGCCGCCCGCCTCCCAGCGTGACAGCCGGGCCTGCACGGTGTTGCGGGACAGCCCGAGCCGGGCGGCCAGCTCCACGCCGGTGGCTCTCGGATTGGCGACCAGTTCCAGCAATAGCCTGGCGTCGGTGGCGTCCAAGGTCACGTCGACGGTTTCTCTGGTCATACGCGCAGTATGACATTGCGACTGGGGTAAGAATTGAGCATTCTGCGCATTCGCGTGTCTATCACTTGCGCAGATCGCATTATCGTGGATGCTGTGAGGTAGAGCACACCGGAATGGTGAGGAGGCGGCTACCGATGCCAGACAAGGTCGAGTATCCGGTTCAATTGGTCCAGCCCGACGGTCGCCGCGTCCTCGATCGAGAGCATGCCGCGCTGGTCGCCGACGTCGGACCCGAGCAGCTACGCGCCCTATACGAGGACATGGTCGTCACCCGGCGGATCGACACCGAGGCGACCGCCCTGCAACGACAGGGCCAACTCGGGCTATGGGCCCCGCTACTGGGGCAGGAGGCCACTCAGGTCGGTTCCGCGCACGCCCTGCACCCGGACGACTACGTGTTCTGCAGCTACCGCGAGGCAGCCGTCGCGTACTGCCGCGGCGTGCATCCCACCGAGATCACCCGGCTCTGGCGCGGCGTCGCGCACTCCTGCTGGGACCCGAACGCGGTCAACATGACCAACCCGAACATCATCGTCGGCTCGCAGGGCTTGCACGCGACCGGCTACGCCTACGCCGCGCACCTGGACGGCGCCGAGATCGCGACCATCGCCTACTTCGGCGACGGCGCGAGCAGTCAGGGCGACATCGCCGAGGCGCTCGGCTTCGCCGCGAGTTGGAGCGCGCCGGTGGTGTTCCTGTGCCAGAACAATCACTGGGCGATCAGCGAACCGGTCCGGGTGCAGAGCCAGACCCCGATCGTGCGCCGGGCCTACGGCTACGGCATCCCCGGCGTGCAGGTCGACGGCAACGACGCGCTCGCGGTACTCGCCGTGACGCGGCAGGCGGTGGCGCGCGCCCGCGCCGGCGGCGGACCGTCCTTCATCGAGGCGCTCACCTACCGGATGGGCCCGCACACCACCGCCGACGACCCCACCCGCTACCGCGCGTCGGCGGAGACCGAGGAGTGGGCCCGCCGCGACCCGATCGACCGGCTACGCCGGCTGCTGGAACGGGAATCGCTGTCCGACTACGCCTTCGAGCGTCAGGTCGCCGAGCACGCCGACGAGGTCGCCCGCCAGGTGCGCACCTCCACCATCGAGATGCCGAACCCCGAACCGATGGATCTGTTCGAACACGTCTACACCACCCCGCACGCGCTCATCACCGAAGAGCGACGGGAGTACGCGGAATACCTGGCCGGCGATCCCGGCGAGGCGGCCGCGCGACCGGAAGGAGTCCCTTCATGATCACGACTTTCGCAGCAGCGCTGAATACCGGACTGCGCCGCGCGCTGGAGGACGACCCCAAGGTCATTCTCATGGGCGAGGACATCGGCCGCCTCGGCGGCGTCTTCCGGGTCACCGACACCCTGCAGAAGGACTTCGGCAACAACCGCGTCATCGACACCCCGCTCGCCGAATCCGGCATCGTGGGAACGGCTTTCGGCATGGCGCTGCGCGGATACCGGCCGGTGTGTGAGATCCAGTTCGACGGATTCGTCTATCCCGCCTTCGATCAGATCGTCTCGCATGTGGCCAAGATCCACTACCGGACGCAGGGAAAGGTGAACGCGCCCATCACGATTCGCATTCCGTTCGGTGGCGGGATCGGGTCGGTCGAGCACCATTCGGAATCGCCGGAAGCCTATTTCGCGCACACCGCCGGGCTGCGCGTGATGACGCCGAGTAATCCCGCCGACGCGTATCTGATGATCCGCCAGGCGATCGCGCTGGACGACCCGGTGATCTTCTTCGAACCCAAGCGGCGCTACTGGGACAAGGCCGACCTCGACTTCCTCGCCCTCGACCGCGACGGTGGGCTGCCGCTCGACCGGGCCAGGGTGTGCACCGTCGGTACCGATGCCACCGTGGTCGCCTACGGCGGCACCGTGGCCACCGCGCTGTCGGCCGCGAAAATCGCGGCAGAGGAAGGGCATTCGCTCGAGGTGATCGATCTGCGCAGCCTCTCGCCGATCGACTTCGACACCATCGAGGAGTCGGTCGCCAAGACCGGCAGGCTGATCGTGACCCACGAGGCGCCCGTTTTCGCCGGTCTCGGTGCGGAAATCGCCGCGCGGATCACCGAACGCTGCTTCTACCACCTGGAGGCGCCGGTGCTGCGCGTCGGCGGATTCGACATCCCCTATCCCCCCGCTAAGCTCGAAAAGTTCCACCTGCCCGACCCCGACCGCATCCTCGCCGCGGTCGATCGAACACTCGCCGCCTGACGCCGGTCGCCGTAGTGAGAGGTGCCAACGTGGAAGAACGTGCCGAGCCGGGCCGGGGCAACGTCCTGGAATTCCGGCTCCCCGACCTGGGTGAGGGGCTGGCCGACGCCGAGTTGGTGTCCTGGTCGGTCAGCGTCGGCGATGCGGTGGAGCTGAATCAGACGATCGCCGAGGTCGAGACGGCGAAGGCGGTGGTGGCGTTGCCGTCGCCGTTCGCCGGGCAGGTGGTGGAGTTGCTCGCGCAGCCGGGGGAGACCGTGCTGGTCGGAGCGCCGTTGATTCGGGTGCGCAGCGATGCGGCGCCGACCGGTCAGGCGAGTGCGACGAACGGGGCCGAGGTATCGAGTGACGCGCCCGGTTCGGGGCGGACCGCGGTTTTGGTCGGTTACGGGCCGGAGGGGGAAACGGTGTCGCGGCGACGCAGGCCCGTTGCCGCCGTATCCGTTGCTGCGGAGGCAGATTCGGGGTCCGCTGCGGCGTCGGACTCCATTGTCGACCAGAGTGAATCACCTGCTGCGCAAGCGATTTCGCCTGTCATCGCGATTCCCGAAGAGGAAGCCGCGGAACCCCTCTCGCACAACACAAGACCACCACTGACCACCACTAGAGCAGCCGCCACACCGGCTGCTCGCAGGCTTGCCCGTGAGCTGGGCATCGATCTGTGGTTCGTCGCGGGTTCCGGTCCGGATGGCGCGGTCACCGTCGAGGACGTGCGCGGCGCGGTCCCGGTCTCGCAACCACGCACCCTGGCCGGTCAACCGCAGCCCACGCAGGCAACACCCGCACCTGCCGTCGCCGATCCCGACGGCGGCGTGATCCGCCCACCGGCCCGCGAGGTTCGCACACCGATCAGCGGCATCCGTAAGCGCACCGCGGCCGCCATGCTGGCCAGTGCCCGCACCATCCCGCAGGCGAGCACCTTCGTCACCCTCGACTGCACCGCGTCGATGGAGCTGCTCGACCACCTGCGCAGCACCAAATCCTTTGCCGGACTGACCCTTACCCCGCTCGCGCTAGTGGCGCGATCAGTACTGGCGGCACTGGCCGAATACCCGGAGATCAATGTTTACTGGGACGAGGCGAACCAGGAGATCGTCACCAAGCACTACGTGAACCTCGGCGTCGCCGTGGCCACCGACCGCGGCCTGCTGGTGCCGAACATCAAGGAGGCGCAGACGCTGAACCTGCGCGACCTGACCCGCGAGATCGGCTGGCTGGCCGAGACCGCGCGCTCCGGCGGCGCGAGCCCCACCGACCTGCGCGGCGGCACCTTCACCATCACCAATGTCGGCGTGTTCGGCGTCGACACCGGCGTACCACTGGTGAACCCCGGCGAGGCGGCGATCCTGTGCCTCGGCTCGATCCGCAAGCGCCCGTGGGTCTTCCGCGACGAACTCGCGATCCGCTGGGTCACCACCCTAGGCATCAGCTTCGACCACCGCATGATCGACGGTGAACTCGCCTCCCGCTTCCTCGCCACCACCGCAAGCCTGCTCGAAGACCCGCTCACCCTGCTCAGCCGTATCTAGCGAGAGATATAGAAGTGTGATGTCACGCGGGGGAAACATTGCGGGCGCTCGATGTAAAGAAGACCGACTAGTTCTGTAGGCATGGTAGTGACAGCGCATTCAGTCGATACCCGGTTGCCCTTCGGGCGGCAGCTCACCTTCGGCATCCAGCACGTGCTGATCATGTACACCGGGTGCATCACGGTGCCGCTGGTGTTCGGCGCGGCCGCGGGGCTCGATCGGGCCACCATCGGCCTGCTGATCAGCGCGGACCTGCTGATCGCCGGGGTGATCACGCTGGTGCAGAGCCTCGGGGTGGCCAAGCTCGCGGGTGCGCGGCTGCCGATCATCTGCGGGGCCACCTTCATCGGGCTCGATCCGATGATCATGATCGCGGAGGAGTACGGGCTGGCCGCGGTCTACGGGTCGATGATGATCGGCGGTGTCGTCGGCGTCGCGCTGGCCTGGCCGTTCGCCCGCCTGGTTCGGTTCTTTCCGCCGCTGGTCACCGGGACCGTGCTCACCGTGGTCGGCGTCTCGCTGATCGGGGTGGCGGGCGGGCTGATCATCGGCACCGACCCGAAGGCGCCGACCTTCGCCGCGCCGTCCCATATCGCGCTCGCCGGAGTGGTCTTCCTCATCGCCGTCGGATTCCTGTGCCTGGGCCGCGGCATGGTCGCTCAGCTCGGGGTGCTGATCGGCCTGGTGGTCGGCATTGTCGTCGCCATCCCGATGGGCCTGATCGACACCGACGGTATTGCCGGGACGGCCTGGATCGGCCTGCCCAAGCCGTTCCACTTCGGCGCGCCGGAATTCCCGATCGCCGGGGTGGTCGCGATGAGCGTGGTGATGGCGGTGGTGTTCGCCGAGTCGACGGCGAGCATGCTGGCGATCAGCGAGATCACCGGAAAGCCCATCGGCAAGGGCGATTTGGCGCGCGGCCTGGTCGGTGACGGGCTCTCCGGCGTGCTCGGCGGGATGTTCACCGCGTTCATCGACACGATCTTCAACCAGAATGTCGGCGCGGTCGCCGCCACTCAGGTGTTCAGCCGCTACGTCACCGCGACCAGCGGTGTCATCCTGGTGCTGCTCGGGGTGGTGCCGCGCTTCGGCGCGATCGTCGCGGCGGTCCCGCAGCCGGTGGTCGGCGGTGTCGGGCTGGTGCTGTTCGCCACCATCGCCGTCGTCGGCGTCGACACCCTGCGCAAAGCGGATCTCGGCGACCGGGTCAACGCCACCATCGTCGCCACCGCCGTCGGTGTCGGCCTGCTGCCGGTGATGGCGAAGGGCATGTTCGTCCACTTCCCGTCCTCGGCCCAGATCCTGCTCACCAGTGGCATAACCCTGGGCGCGACAACAGCTTTCACCCTCAACCTGCTCGTCAACCACACCAAACTGAGCGTGCTCGCCCGAGGCGGCGCCACTACGATATCAGCGGAGCAGCCGGCCATCGCCGAACCACAAGACCACTGCGACACCGCAACCCCGCACCCAGCTCCCGCCTGACCACGCCGGTCAGTCGCGGAGAGTCAGTACCTTGCGGACTACGAGTCCCACGATGAGGGCCCAGAACGCAGCGCCGATGCCGAGGAAGCCCACGCCTGATGCGGCGATCAAGAAGGTGACGATGCCTGCCTCGCGATGCTTTTCGGAGCTGAGTGCACCGGTCAACGCCGCAGCCAGCGTGGCCAGCAGGGCAAGGCCTGCAACAGTTTCCAGAGTTCCTTTGGGCGCGGTGGCGATGAGGGTGACCAGGGCCGCCGAGCCGAGGGCGAGCACCAGGTAGCCGATGCCCGAGGTGAACGTGGCGATCCAGCGCTTCTTCGGATCGGGGTGGGCCGACGGAGCCGCCGAGAGGGCGGCGCTGATCGCGGCCAAGTTGATGGCGTGGCCGCCCGCTGGCGCGCCGAGGATGGTGCCGATGCCGGTGACCGTCATTGTCGCACGCCAAGGGACTTGGTAGCCAAAGGATTTCATGACCGCGGTGCCCGGAATGTTCTGCGATGCCATGGTGACGATGTAGAGCGGTATCGCGACGCCGATGATCGCCTGCCAATTCCAGTGCGGCACTGTCAGTTCCACCGATGGCACCATCGCGGCGAAGTCCAGGTGCCGGTGCTGCACGGCGATACTGATCGCCGAGCCGGCCGCCGCCGTGCCGAAGGCCGCGATCACCGCCCAGCGCTTGGCCACCCGCTGCAGCACCAGCCACACCAGGATCACCGGAATCACCACCGCCGGACTGGACTGCACCGCCTTCACCGGCGCCAGGCACAGCGGCAGCAGCACCCCGGCCAGCATGGCCTGCGCGATCTCCACCGGAATCGCGGCGACCAGCCGCCCGAGCCGCTGCCACAGCCCGGTTATCACGATCAACACCCCGGCGATCGCGAACGCGCCGACCGCGGCCGGCCAGCCGCCGACCACCGCGCCGGTGCTCGCCAGCAGTGCGGCGCCGGGCGTCGACCAGGCCAGCGTGATCGGCATCCGATACCGGTAACTGAGCAGCAGCATGCCGATCGCCTGCGTGACACACACCGCGAGCAGCCCCGAGGCCGCCTGCACCGCGTTCGCGCCGACCGCGTTCAGTCCGCTCAACACCACCGCGAAGGAACTGGTGAAACCCATCAGCGCGGTGACAACGCCCGCGCTGATCGGCTGCCCGAGGCCGACCGCGGGCGCAACGGTGGGTGCGGGCCCGCTGTGCTGATCGGCAGGTGCCTCGGCGGGCGGGGAAACGTTCGACATTGTGGCGATCCTGCCCGCAACTGGACTGGTCCGTCACGGGCCAGTCGACCGAAACTGGACCGAATTGCCGTTCCGGGCGGCCGGGGCGGCATAGGGTGGCAGGCACCTGCGGGCACTCGGTGCGCCGACTGCCCTTACCGGCGAGTAGCGCTGGGGTGCAGCCACATTGCCCTGTTCAGATGCGTAGTCTGGTGGGTATTCGGTGCGCGAAGGTGCGATTACTGGACTAGGAGCTGGGTTGAGCGCGGTACTGATCTCGCCGGTGGAGCTTCGGGAAGCGTTGTCGGACAAGCAGGTTCGCCTGCTGGACGTCCGATGGTCGCTGGGTGACCCGGACGGGCCGCAACACTATCTGGACGGCCACATCCCTGGCGCGGTGTTCGTCGACATGGAGACCGAGCTGGCCGCGCCGCCCTCACCCGCACGCGGCAGGCACCCGCTGCCGGACATCGCGCAGCTGGAGAGATGCGCCCGCAGCTGGGGCATCCGCAACGGCGATCCGGTGGTCGTCTACGACGCGACCGGCGGCATGGCGGCCGCCCGCGCCTGGTGGCTGCTGCGCTGGGCCGGCATCGCCGACGTGCGCATCCTCGACGGCGGACTGCCCGGCTGGACGAACGCGGGCGGCGAACTCGCCACCGGCACCGAGCCCGATCCGGAACCCGGCGACGTCGCACTGAGCCCAGGCCACCTGAAGGTCATCGATGCCGACGCGGCCGCCCGCTGGCGCGGCGTGCTGCTCGATGCCCGCGCGGGCGAGCGCTACCGCGGCGAGATCGAGCCGATCGATCCGCGCGCGGGCCACATCCCCGGCGCCATCAGCGCCCCTACTGCCGAAAACCTCGACGCCGACGGACGTTTCCGCGCCCCGGCCGAATTGCGCGACCGCTTCGCCGGATTCACCGCCGAACCGGTCGCGGTCTACTGCGGCTCCGGCGTCACCGCGGCCCACCAGGTCGCGGCCCTCGCCGTCGTCGGCATCGACGCCGCCCTTTATCCAGGTTCATGGTCGCAATGGTCGAACGACCCGAAGCGGCCTGTCGCGACCGGAAGCTGATTTCTCCTAACGGTCGCGCTGCGCTTAGTCGGGCGTTCGGTGCTCATGGGCACGTGCGCGTCACGCCTTGCAATGCGGACCTGTCGGCTTCGGTCAACGCCAGCTCGTATTGCGCGGCAACCGTGAGGTACTTGCCCGCGTAGAAGCAGTGGTTCGCGCGGGCGGGCGGTAGCCATTCGGCGGGTGTCTTGTCGCCCTTGGCCTCGTTGGTGCGGCCGTCGGTGGCGAGCAGGGTGAAGTCGAGGTCGTTGGCGAAGCGGATGCGGCGTTCGCGGGGCCAGGCGGCCGCGCCCAGGTCCCAGGCGGCGGCCAGCGGAAAGACGTGGTCGATCTGCATATCGTTGGCGTCGGCCCTCTTGAAGGGGATCCGCTTGCCAGTGTACGGGTCGTTCAACGTGCCGCCGACGACCACGCAATGGTGGGTGCCCGGCCGGAAGTTCACCCCGACGAGTTGGTTGGCCAGCACGTTGTTGCGGGTATCGCAGCCGTCGTGTCCGCCGGGCCCGTCGTTGTCGTCGGTCCAGGCCGGCCCGAACACACAGCCCTGCCCCGGCTTGCACCCTCGGTCGTAACCGCCGGGATGCGGCCGATCCGGCACCACCCGCACACCGGCGAGCAAGTTCTCCAGCTCGGCTCTGGTAGGACTACCCGGCGCGGGCGCGACCGGGGCCGCGCCGAGCTGGGCGCACCCGACGACGGACAGCGCGACGAGCGCGCCGACGAGCCAACGCCGAATGTCCATGGCACCAGATGTACTCGGCAGGACCGACATTCGTTGAACCTGAAGCACGAGCAGTTGTCAGCAGCGCGGCGACACAACCCTCACAACCAGGCTCGCGCGAGCAGGTCGTCATCGGCGACCTCGCTTGCCCTCGGCGGGAACCGGGTGGCCGAAATCGACTCGGCGTTCGCGCCGTCGTGCCCGATCAGCCACGAGCCGCCGCGTTCCTCGCATTCGGCGAGCTTGGCGAAGGTGGCGAGCAGGAAGGCGATGGCGTCGTGCGAGTCGAGGGTTCTGGCCAGGCGCTGTGATTCACCGGGGCGGGACAGGTCCAGCCACACGCCGGACTGACCGTCGAGCCGCATACCGACGATCTTCTCGGCGTTGATGAAGGTGAATTTGCGCCGTTCCCACGGCGTCGTCGGCGTGAAGCTCTGCTCGAGAACCTGGAGCAGAATCGTCATGATTGCCTCCGTTGACCAGCGGATATTCAAGTATGTTCCGCCCGGGCCCAGAAATCCAGAAAAGACCGATCGCCGTGCCCGCAGCGCTGTCGGACCCACCTGCTTGGATGGGTTGATGCTGCACGGTCTGTGGTCGCCGGGATCCGGGTTGCTGCTCTGGCACGACTCACCCCTTTCCGCGCTGCCCGACCCGTTGGGCAGCGTATTGAGCGCGTCCAAATTCCGGCATCGAGCAGACGTGCTGGTCCTCGGCCCGGATGGCACGGCGACCGAGCAGGTTCGCGCACACGCAATGGCCCCGGCGGCCGCCGCCGCGGCACTGCGGCAGCGACTTCCGGCCGAGACGGTGTCGGGTGATCTGCGCTTCCTCGCCCATGTCGCGCACGGCGTCGAGCGCTGGGTGCGGGCCGGCCGGATCGTGCCGGAGCTGCGCAGGGCGGACGGCCAATGGTGGATGCGCTGGCGACTGGTCGGCGGCGAGCGGCAGCGCGCCTGGCTGGCCGAGCTGGCCGTGGCCATGCCCGCCGCGCTGCAGGTGGCGGGCCGGCCGAACGTGCTGCTCGACGACCTGGTCACCGAACTCACCGACCCGATCGCCCGCGCACTGATCGACCCGCCGGACTCGGCGCATCCGCTGGTGGACGCGCTTGTCCGCGATGTCGCGCTGGACGCGGGCAGCTACCGGGTGGCCGAGACGCTCGAGCACTGGCGAGCCACCTTGACCGGCGACGAGCCGGAACTGGTGCTGCGCCTGCTGGAGCCGGACGGCGAGCTCGGCACCGCGGACGAATCGGTGGCGCTGTGGCGGCTGGAAGTCTGCCTGCAGGTCGACGGCGAGGCACCGAATCCCGTTCTGCTGCACGCTGATCCGAATCTGCTGCGGATCGCGGTGGAGAAACTGGGGGAGGCGCAGCGGGCGTATCCGCGCCTGCGTGACCTGCCCAGCGATCCACGCTCGATGGATCTGCTGCTGCCGACCGAGGTCGTCGTCGATCTGGTCGAGCACGGCGCGCACGCCCTACAGGCCTCCGGTGTGCGACTGCTGTTGCCGCGTGCCTGGAATGTCAGCGCCCCGACCATGCGGCTGCGGGTGGAGAGCGCGGTGCCTGCCGCCGAAAGTACCGTCGGCATGCCGGGACTCGTCTCCTATCGGTGGGAACTCGCGCTCGGTGACACCATCCTGACCAAGGCCGAGATGGCCCGCCTGGTCAGCAGCAAATCCGATCTGGTCCAGCTGCGCGGCGACTGGGTGCAGGCCGACCACAAGGTGCTGGCCGCGGCCGCCCGCTACGTCGCCGCGCACACCGACACCTCCGAGATCACCTTCGCCGACCTGATCGGCGAACTCGCGGGCGGTCGCGTCGAACAGGTGCCGGTCACCGAGGTCACCGCCACCGGCTGGGCCGCCGACATCCTGGATCGCACCCGCGAGCTCGAACCGATCACCGCGCCGGTCGGCCTGAAGGCGCAGCTGCGGCCCTATCAGGAACGCGGCCTCGCCTGGCTGGCGACCATGAGCCGGATGGGTTTCGGCGCGATCCTGGCCGACGACATGGGCCTCGGCAAGACCGTCCAGGTGCTCGCGCTGTTGGTGCACGAACGCGAGGCAGCGTTGCGTGCGGGCGCGGACTCGCCGGCGAAGAAAGGCAAGGCGGCTAGTCGTGCCGGTACGTCGTCAGACGCGAGTGTCGAAGGCGCGGTCGTGATTTCGCTCGACGAGGCACGGCTGCGCAAGACCGGCGGCGGGTCGGCGGCGAGCGTTGTCCGGCCGGACGGCCCGGAAGGTGTTCGGCCGGACGGTATGCCGGGCCCCACGCTGCTGGTGTGCCCGATGTCGGTGGTCGGCAACTGGCAACGCGAGACCGAGCGTTTCGCGCCGGACCTGCGGGTGTGGGTGCACCACGGGGTCGGCAGGCGCTCCGGCGACGAACTCGATGCCGCGGTAGCCGAAGCGGACCTGGTGATCACTACGTACTCCCTGCTTGCCCGCGACCTCGACGAGCTGAAGCGGCAGTCGTGGGACCGGATCGTGCTCGACGAGGCACAGCACATCAAGAACGCCGCGACCAGGCAGTCCCGCGCGGCGCGCAGCCTGCCCGCCCGACATCGGCTGGCGCTCACCGGAACTCCGGTGGAGAACCGGCTGGAGGAGCTGCGCGCGATCATGGATTTCGCGGTGCCGAAGGTGCTCGGCAGTCCGCAGACCTTCCGTGCCCGCTTCGCCGTGCCCATCGAACGCGAGCGCGACGAGAACGCGATCAGCAGGCTGCGGATGATCACCCAGCCGTTCGTGCTGCGCCGGGTGAAGACCGATCCCGCCGTGATCACCGATCTGCCGGACAAGCTGGAGATGACGGTGCGCGCCAACCTGACCGTCGAGCAGGCCGCGCTGTATCAGGCGGTGGTCGACGACATGCTGGCCAAGATCAAGGACGCGAAGGGCATGGCCCGCAAGGGCGCCGTACTCAGCGCGCTGACCAGGCTCAAGCAGGTGTGCAACCATCCGGCGCACTTCCTCGGCGACGGTTCGCACGTGCTGCACCGTGGCAGCCACCGCTCCGGCAAGCTCGCGCTGGTGGAGGACGTGCTCGACGCGGTGCTCGCGGACGGCGAGAAAGCGTTGCTGTTCACCCAGTTTCGCGAGTTCGGCGAGCTCATCGCGCCCTACCTGGTCGAACGCTTCGGCACGGAGGTCCCGTTCCTGCACGGCGGGGTGCCCAAGCAGCGCCGGGACAGCATGGTCACCCGGTTCCAGGAACCGGATGGCCCGCCACTGATGTTGTTGTCGCTCAAGGCCGGTGGCACCGGCCTCAACCTCACCGCCGCCAATCACGTGGTGCACCTGGATCGTTGGTGGAATCCGGCGGTGGAGAACCAGGCCACCGACCGCGCCTACCGGATCGGGCAGCAGCGCAATGTTCAGGTGCGCAAGCTGGTCTGCGTCGACACCATCGAAGAGCGGATCGACGAAATGATCAACGGCAAAAGGCAACTCGCCGATCTGGCCGTCGGCGCGGGGGAGAACTGGATCACCGAGATGAGCACCGACGACCTGCGTGAGCTGTTCACGCTGGGCGCGGAGGCGGTCGGCGAATGAGTCCCTACATCGACTACAACGAGTACGGCAAGCGCCGCCCGGTGTGCGGCGGGGTCGAGGCACGCAGTCGCCGTGGCGGTTTCGGGCGCACCTGGTGGGGCAAGGCGCTGCTCGAGGCGATCGAGCAGATGGCCGACGCCGGGCGCATGTCGCGCGGCCGCACCTACGCGCGGGCCGGGCAGGTGGTCAGCTATCGGATCGAGCCCGGCTCGGTGGTCGCGGAAGTGCAAGGCAGTCAACCTCGTCCGTTCACCGCGGTGTTCACCGTGCGGCCGCTGCGGGAGGAGGAACTCGAGCTACTCATCGAGACGATCCGGGACGCGCCGGGCATGCTCGCCGAGATCGCGTCCGGTGCGCTGCCGACCGCGCTCGGCCCGCTGCTGTTGCCGACCACGGCCGCCGACCTGGATTTCACCTGCACCTGCCCCGACCCGGGCTGGCCGTGCAAACACGTGGCCGCGGTCTGCTACCTGCTCGCCGAACGGCTGGACGAGCGTCCGCGCGAGATCCTCGCGCTGCGCGGCCTGGACCTGGACACCCTGATCGGCGGCATCGAACGTGACCTGCAGTCCACCGTCTCCGACGATCCGTACGGCGACGACACCGCGCTGCCGGACCTACCGAAGATCGAATTCCGGCCTGCCCCGGACGATCTCGACCCGCTGCTGTTGCGCAAGGCACTGCGGATGACCTCGGCCGAAGAGTCGATCGCCGCAGCTGGATTGCGCGAGCTCACCGCGCTGTATCGCCTGTTCGAGGCCTGATCGAGCTTGGTGGGCATCCGGCGTCGGGGCTTGCGGTTGTCTCCGGACTTTTCGGGGCGGGATCAGGTCCGGTGACACAGGGACCGGGACTTCCCGACACCGGATGCCTCACTCAGTCTGCGCGCACCGAACCCGCCCCGGAACTGCCCGAGGGTTGCCCAGCCGCTGCCCTTGCACCGAACTTCGGGCCGCACCCCGCACTGCCTAGTCTGGTAGACGTGGCAGGCGACAGTTCGTGGCCGGCATCCGGTCCGATGACCTTCAGCGACGATCTGGGCGTCGCCGTGCTGCTCGCGCGGCCGCCGCGGCGGGTGGTGTCGCTGGTGCCTTCGTTGACCGAGGCCGTCGCCGCGACCTGTCCCGACGTTCTGATCGCCGCCACCGATTGGTGCACGCATCCGGCCGATCTCGCGGTCGAACGCGTGCGCGGCACCAAGAACCCGCATGTGCGCCGCATCGTCGAACTCGCGCCCGATCTGGTGCTGTGCAACATGGAGGAGAACCGCCGCATCGATGTCGACCGCCTCCGCGCGGCCGGCATTCCGGTGTGGGTCACCAGAATCGAAACGGTGGACGAGGCGCTCACCTCGCTGAAGCGCCTCTGCACCGTCGCCCTCGGCACCGACATTCCGCCGTGGCTCACCGAGGCTGAATCCGTCTGGGCGCCCCCACCTCCGCCACCGCGCAACGCGGTGATCCCGATCTGGCGCAACCCGTGGATGGTGGTCGGCCGCAACACCTTCACCGGCGACTTGGCCGCCCGCCTCGGCCTGCACCTCGTGCACGCAGACCGTCCGGATCGCTACCCACGCCTCACCGAGCATGAACTGACCACCGGAATCGACCTCGCTGTCCTCCCCGACGAGCCTTACGTTTTCACCAGAACCGATGGGCCCGAAGTCTTTCCGGAAACACCGGTCGCGCTGGTCGAGGGCCGCAGCCTCACCTGGTACGGCCCGTCCTTGACCACCGCCCGGCAAACCCTCACCCGGCAGCTGGCAGCTGCCTTCCTGCCCTGAGCTCAGTCGAGCTCGTAGTCGAACCAGATGTGGTGGCTACCGGCCTCATCCACGCTGAGGCCGCCGGTTCCGGTGATACCGGCCAAGGCGCCGGTACCGCTGGCCGGGACGATGACGAAGTACTCGGCGGTGCGGTCGGTGCCCGAGGTCGTCGCCGAATGGGCGAAGTTGAAGCTGCCGGCATCGCCGTTCAGTGCGCCCTCGAACGACTCCATCGCGACATAGGTCCCGGTCCCGGTGGCCTGGTCGAAGGCCGCCGTGAACAAGGTCGACGAGCGACCGGTGACCTCGCCGTCGAACTCCTTTACGAGGTGTGCGACGCCGACCGGGAGCGCGGTGTCGATGGGTGGGTCGGGAACCACCTGGGTCGGGATGAACGAGAGGACGGAGAAGGTGCCGATAGCTTTCATACGCCGGATCGTAACGACGGGCACCGACACCTTCGCGGCGGTTACGCCGACGTCGCGAACCGGTAGTCGGACAGGTCGAAATGCCCGCTGCGCCAGGCCGCCTCGACCGTGGTCGACGGCCGCAACGGCACGTCGCCGTGCTTGTCGAAGTAGTAGCTGTTCGACACCGAGCAGCTGTCCTGCCAGAACACCTGGCCGCCGCGGCGGTCGAGCATCTCCTGGAAGAAGCGGTCGTTGGCCTCGCGGGTCACCTCGACGACGGTGGCCTTGCCTGCGCGGGCGTGCCGCAGGCAGCGCAGGATGTGCCTGGTCTGGTTCTCGATCAGCGCGAAGTAGGACGAGCCGTTGTAGCCGTACGGGCCGATGATCGAGAAGAAGTTCGGGAAGCCGGGCACGCTGACGCCCTCGTAGGCTTGCAGCCGGTTCTCGTCCCACCACTTCTCCAGGTCGAGACCGCCGATGCCGCGCAGGTCGTAGGTCGGCATGTTGCCGGATTCCATCACCTTGAAGCCGGTCGCCAGAATCAGGATGTCGACCGGATATTCGGTGCCGCTGGCGGTGCGCACGCCGGTGCTGGTGATCTGCTCGATCGGGTCGGTCTCCAGCACGACATTGTCGCGGTTGAACGTGGCCAGGTAGTCGTTCGAGAAGCTGGGCCGTTTGCAGCCCAAAGCGTAACGGGGCGTGAGCTTTTCCCGGATCGCCGGATCGTGCACCTGGCTGCGCAGATGCGCGTGACCGGCCCGCTCGCCGAGCGCGGCGGTCGGCAGACTCGTGTGATAGTGCGCGGCGATCGGGAAGGTGATCTCCACATACGTCTGGCTGATCAGCCGGGTCAGCGACCGCGCGCCGGGTATCCGCAGTGCCCACTGCACCGGCTTGGGCAGCGGCAGATCCAGCCGGGGCAGGCACCAGATCGGCGTGCGCTGGAAGACGACGAGTTGCTCGACCTCGGGCGCGGTCTCCGGAATCACCTGCACCGCAGACGCTCCCGTGCCGATGATCGCGACCCGCTTGCCGCGCAGATCCTGCTGATGGTCCCAGCGCGAGGTGTGCATGGTGACCCCGGTGAAGTCCTCGACGCCGGGGATCTCGGGCAGCTTGGGCCGGGTGAGCACGCCGGTGGCGCTGATGACGAAGCGCGCCGTGAGCTCGCCGCCGTCGGCGGTGTGCAGCCGCCAGCGGCAGCCGTCCTCGTCGAACTCGGCCTCGGTGATGTTGGTGTTGAACCGGATTCGCGGCCGCAGCTGGTATTTGTCCACGCACGATTCGGCGTACGCCTTCAATTCCCGGCCCGGCGCGTAGGTTCGGGACCAGCTGGCGCGCTGTTCGAAGGAGAACTGATAGCTGAACGACGGAATGTCAACGGCGATACCGGGATAGGTGTTCCAGTGCCAGGTGCCGCCGACGCCGTCAGCCTCGTCGACGATCAGGAAATCGTCGAATCCGGCCTCCTGCAGTTTGATCGCGGCCCCGATGCCGGAGAACCCCGCCCCGACGATGATCACCTCATGATCGATGCCGTTGCTACTCATGCCACCTCCCGAATCCGGTGCGCTGCGTCGCGCCACCGCCCGTGCGTCATGGGCCGTGTCCGCGGCGTGGACGGCGGAGTCGACCCGGTGCTGAGCGCCGCCAATCGGTAATTGGCCGCACATGCCACCAATTAGGCGCGCGGTGGGGTACTTTGTCAACCATGAGCCTGCGTGTACCGGCCCGGACCTGGGGCGGCCGCACCACCGAGGAGCGGCGCGCCGAACGCCGCGCGCGGCTGATCGACGCGGCCCTCGACTGCTGGATCGAGAACGGCTGGGCGGCCGTGACCATGCGCGGTGTCTGCCAGCGCACCGCACTCAACGACCGCTACTTCTATGAGCACTTCGCCGACCGCGACGCACTGCTCGGCGCGGCCTGGGACGCGGTCTGCACCGAGGTGTTCGCCGATCTGGCCGCGATCTTCACCGACAACCTCGAGCGGCCCCCGCTGGAGATCTTGCGTACGGCGGTGACCCGCGTGGTGCGCCTGCAATCCGACGATCACGGGCGGGCCCGCATCCTGCTGGCCGACCACGCGGGCAGCGCCGTGCTCGAGCAGCGCCGCAAGTCGATGCTCACCGACGCCACCGACCTGCTCGTCGTCACGTCCCGGCCGTACCTGCGCCCGGACGCCGACGAGCTCGAGTTCCGGATGAGCACCCTCGTCGGCATCGGCGGCTTCATCGAACTGCTCACTGCGTGGCGCACCGGCGCGATGGACATCGACGGCGACCGCATCATCGAACACACCTGCCGCCTCGGCGCACTGCTCGCCACCCAATACCTGCCGCTGGCGATCATTATCCCTGCGGGATAATGGGTTTCGTGTCGATCCGATACACCCGCCGGGCGGTATCCCGGAAGATGTGCGCGAGCTCGGCCTGCCCGCCACCATGTGCGGTGACCGAGGTGGCGACCGCCTCGATGCTGCCGGCAATGGTGGTAATCGGTTTGTCCACCGGGAAATTCGAGCCCCAGATCAAGCGGTCCGCCCCGAACACGTCGAGAGCATGGTCGATGAGCGGGTGAATCCGGTCCACCAGCACCGGAACTGGCGTGGATGTGCCGCGTGGCGGCACCGGATGGCCGAGGACCGGCATCATCAGACCGCTCACCTTCGCGACCACATTCGGGCGTTCGGCGAGTGCGGACAGGTCGTCGCGCCAGCGCAGGAACAGCGCGCGCCGCAGGCTCGGATCGGTGCCGGTGTGCTTGCCGATCGGGCCGAAAATGCCTGCGGGAGTAGCGAGATGGTTGAGCACGATCGGTACCTCCGGATACCGCTCGGCGAGCGCCGTCACATCGGGCAGGGCATGCGAGTACACCCACGCCTCGAACGAGAGGTCCCGCCCGGCCAGCTCCCCGAAGCCGTTCAGGAACTCCTTCGTGGCGAGCGCGCCCGGGTGGTCGGCGTACGGCCGGACACCCGGATCGGGATGATGCGCCACATGCGCGCGAATGCCGCGCAGCAGTGGCGCGGCGGCGAGGTGCGCGTCGAGCAGTGCGGCGAAGTCGGGTGCCGCGGGATTCGCGTTGCCGAGGATCGCACCGAGCTCGGGATTGTCGCCGCCGAACGGCAATCGGGCCACCCAGGCCGTCTCATCGGCCTCGGCCAGCGCTTCCTTCCCGGCCCAGCTGACCTCGATATGCACGATCGTGTCGATCGGCTCGTCCCCGGCATCCGCCCGATAGTCCGCGGGCAGGTAGGGACGACTGAAAGCCGTAGGGTCCCCGGTGAATTCCCGATCCCGACGCGGCGCCAGCCGTTTGACCAGATCCATCGGCAGCGGCACCGCCCGGAGCAACTTCGCCGTCCCGCTGAATTCCCGGGGAGTGGTGAACGGATCCCACTGATGAATATGTGCGTCGATGATCCGAATACCCGATAGATCCATGTCCGCCGTCCCAACGCGCCGATGGCCTTGACCCGGCGATTGTCACACGGCGATGGTGCGCCGGGTCAGCATTCAGCCGGATCCGAACGCGGCCAGGAAAGTATGGACGGCCGCGTCGGCGATCCGCCGGAGCTCGGCGTCGGAGACCGGGCGAGTGCCGAGCCGGGAACGGGCTTCCAGCGGCGCGGTGAGCAGCGCGAGCAATTGCTCGGCGGCCTGCGCCGGGTCGGTGATCCGCAGGCTGCCGGACAGGGCGAGTCGCGCCAGCCGGTCGGCCAGCGCCTCCGCGATCTGCTGCGAAGTGCGTTCCAGCACAACGTCGGTGAGGTCGGGGAAGGCCGCGAGCTGTGCGTAGGTCAGTGCGCGGAGCGCGCGGGCCCGTTCACCAGCGCACACCCGGAGCAGGTCGGTGGCCACGTCTGTCAGTGCCGCACGCAGATCGTCGTCGGGGCTCCTGAGCCGATCGGCGATCGCGAGGGTTTCGGCCACGAGACGACGGACGAGCAGAAGGCCGAGGTGCTCGCGACGATGCGGCGCACGGCGTCGATGGAGTCCGTCTCGTTCTCGACTGTCGGTCAGAACCTCGGCGATGCCTCCGAAGGCCTGACCCATGCCTACTGCGTGGGCATCGAGGACCTGGCGGCGCTGGAGCGGTACATGCACGACCCGGTGCACCTCGACGGCGATCCGAGGATCATTCCGCATGTCGCGAAAATCGCGATCGGGCCTGACGTTTCGGACGAGCCGGATCCCGGCCTGCGCGACAAGATCATGGCGCTGCACGAGGCGAAGCTGGCGAAATACCCGGAGTGGGCGCAGCTGATGCAGACCGTCCCCGAGGTGCGGATCTTCTGAGCCGCTACCTCACACGTTGCGGCGGTATTGGCCGCCTACGGTGAAGAAGGTGTCGGTGATCTGTTGGAGGGTGCAGACGCGGGCGGCGTCCATCAGGACCTCGAAGATGTTGTCGTCGGTGCGGGCGACGGCTTCCAGGCGGGTCAGGGCGTCGTGGGCGGGATCGCGGTGCCGGTGCTGGAATTCGCGGACCCTGGTGAGTTGGGACTGCTTTTCCGCCTCGGTGCCGCGGGCCAATTCGATGTCGTGCTTTGGTTCGCCGTGCGGGTTGCGGAAGGTGTTGACGCCGACGATGGGCAGCGAGCCGTCGTGCTTGCGGTGCTCGTAGCGGATGGACTCGTCCTGGATCTTGCCGCGCTGGTACCCGGTCTCCATCGCGCCGAGCACGCCGCCGCGTTCGCTGATCCGGTCGAACTCGGCCAGCACCGCCTCCTCCACCAGGTCGGTGAGTTCATCGATGAGAAAGCTGCCCTGCAACGGGTTTTCGTTCATCGCCAGGCCCCACTCGCGGTTGATGATCAGCTGGATGGCCAGCGCGCGGCGCACCGATTCCTCGGTGGGGGTGGTCACCGCCTCGTCGTAGGCGTTGGTGTGCAGGCTGTTGCAGTTGTCGTAGATGGCGATGAGCGCCTGCAGCGTGGTGCGAATGTCGTTGAAGTTCATCTCCTGCGCGTGCAGCGAGCGACCGGAGGTCTGCACGTGGTACTTCAGCTTCTGCGAACGGTCGTTGGCGCCGTAGCGATCTCGCATGGCGACGGCCCAGATCCGCCGGGCCACCCGGCCGATCACCGAGTATTCGGGGTCCATGCCGTTGGAGAAGAAGAACGACAGGTTCGGCGCGAAGTCATCGATCCGCATCCCACGCGCGAGATAGGCCTCCACATAGGTGAATCCGTTGCTGAGGGTGAAGGCGAGCTGGCTGATCGGGTTCGCGCCGGCCTCGGCGATGTGATAGCCGGAAATCGAGACCGAGTAGAAATTGCGAACGCTGTTGCGCACGAACCATTCCTGGATATCGGCCATCATGCGCAGGCTGAATTCGGTGGAGAAGATGCAGGTGTTCTGGCCCTGGTCCTCCTTGAGGATGTCGGCCTGCACCGTGCCGCGCACCGTTGCCAAGGTCTGCGCGCGGATATCGGCGGCCTCGCCGGCGGTCGGCGCCCGTCCCTCGACGGCCGAGAAACGTTCCAGCGCTTGGTCGATCGCGGTATTCAGGAAATAGGCCAGGATGGTGGGAGCCGGGCCGTTGATCGTCATCGATACCGAGGTGGTCGGCGCGGTCAGGTCGAATCCGTCGTAGAGCGCCTTCATGTCGTCGAGCGAGGCGATCGAAACGCCCGAGGTGCCGACCTTGCCGTAGATATCCGGGCGTTCGGCGGGATCGTGACCGTAGAGCGTCACCGAATCGAACGCGGTGGACAGCCTTTTCGCGTCGGCGTATTCGCTGAGCACCTTGAAGCGCCGGTTGGTGCGGAACGGGTCGCCCTCGCCCGCGAACATCCTGGCCGGATCCTCGTTGTCCCGCTTGAACGGGAAGACACCCGCAGTGAACGGGAAGCGGCCGGGCAGGTTCTCCGCGCGCAGAAAGCGAAGCAGCTCACCGTGATCGGTGAACCGGGGCAGCGCGACCCGCGGAATCGAGTTGCCGGACAGCGTTTCCCGGCGCAGCGGCGTGCGGATCTCGCGGTCACGTATCCGCACCACCTGCTCGTCACCGCGGTAGGTTTCGGCCAGCGCGGGCCATTCGGCGAGCAGCGCCGCGTTCTCGGCGGTCAGCGCGGCCCTGGCTTTCGTGGCGAGCTCGGCTACCGCCTGGTCCGCGGGCAGTTCCGCGGCGACCTGTTCGACCCGCTGTACCCGTTGTGCGGCGACGATTTGCGCGGCCGTGGCCGCGTGATAGTCACGCACGGTCTCGGCGATCTCGGCCAGGTAGCGCACCCGCGCGGGCGGAATGATCTGCGCGAATCTCGTTGACGCGCGGGTGTTCACCCTGGGCAGCGCGCCTTCTTCCAGCCGCAGGCCACGCTTGGCCAGCAGTCCGGCCAGGTGCTGATACAGCGCGGTGACGCCGTCGTCGTTGAAAGTCGCCGCACTCGTGCCGAATACGGGCATGTCCTCCGGCGACGCGGTGAACTCCTCCCGATTACGGATCAGCTGACGCGACACATCCCGCAACGCGTCGGCGGCACCGCGGCGTTCGAACTTGTTGATCGCCACCACATCCGCGAAATCCAGCATGTCGATCTTCTCCAGCTGGGAGGCGGCGCCGAACTCCGGTGTCATCACATACATGGACACATCGACGTGGTCGGTGACCGCGGCGTCGCCCTGGCCGATGCCCGGCGTCTCCAGGATCACCAGGTCGTAACCCGCTGCCTTGCAGGCGGTCACGATCAGCTCGATATTGTTCGGCAGTTCACGGCCGCCCCTGGTGGCCAGTGACCGGAAGAAGATGTGGTGGCCGTCGAGGGCGTTCATCCGGATGCGGTCGCCGAGCAGCGCACCGCCGCCGCGGCGCCGGGTCGGGTCCACCGCGAGAATGGCGACGCGCAGCTTGTCCTGCTGGTCCGATCGCAGCCTGCGCACCAATTCGTCGGTGAGTGAGGACTTTCCGGAGCCGCCCGTGCCGGTGATGCCGAGCACCGGGACGGTCCGCGCGGCGGCCGCTTGCAGCAACGTCTGCCGGTCGCCGTCGGACAGCGCGGCCTGCTGAATGCAGGTGATGGCGCGGGCCAGGGCGGGACGTTCACCGGCGAGGATCGCCTCCAGCACCGGCGGTTCGGTGGCGAGGTCGACGTCGCAGGCGCGAATCAGCTGATTGATCATGCCGGGCAACCCGAGTCGCTGGCCGTCCTCGGGGGAGAAGATGGTGACACCGGATTCGGCGAGCCGCGCGATTTCCTCGGCGACGATGACGCCGCCGCCACCGCCGAATATCCGAACATGCTCCGCCCCGGCCTTTTTCAGCGCGTCGGCGAGATATTCGAAGTACTCGACATGCCCGCCCTGATACGAACTGACCGCAACGCCCTGCGCGTCCTCGGTGAGCACCGCGTCGACCACCTCGCTGACCGAGCGATTGTGGCCGAGGTGGATCACCTCCGCGCCCTGCGCCTGCAGGATGCGCCGCATGATGTTGATCGCCGCGTCGTGCCCGTCGAACAGGGCCGCGGAGGTCACGAAGCGAACGGGGTTGATCGGCGTGTGCAGCGCGCTGTTGTCGGCCACGGTGTCCTCCGGCGATATCCAGTTGGCGCCCGATACTAGGACGTCAAACTAATCGTACGGTGATGCCGATCACAGCGCCAGGTGACACACGCCCGGTCAATTCAGGAATGTCCGCTATCGGGGTTCCGCTCACCGTGAATGCAAATGGCGACAACCGGTCCGGGCTCGAGTTCCGATGGGACGCGATGCCCTAAATCCGATATCCATCCGCACAAATCCACCAAAAGGACGATCCATGGGACGGAACTCTTATCGGCTCACCGCCGCGGTAGCCGCCCTCGGCCTGTCGGCGTTCGCCGCGCCGTTCGCACACGCCGAACCCGCGCCGCTGAACGGTCTGTTCGCACTGGCGCCCGGCGTCTGCTCCGGCGGTGCGGTGACCGGCAGCTTCTTCCGGATGATCCTGCCGACCGGTGACGCGGGCGGCCCCTACCTGGCGAACAGCGACTCGGCCTGCAGCGATCAGACGGTCACCACACTGTCCGCGGGCAGCGACGGTGGCCTGGTCAGCGGCAGTTATCAACCGCAGCCCGCCGCGGCCTTCGACGGCGCGGGCAATGCGCGGTCGGGCCGGGTCACCACGCCGGTCCGCTTCTACGGCGTCGATTTCGCGACCGCGACCAATCCGACCGATCCGCAGACCGGCGGCGGCACCTCGGTGCCCGAGGTGTACTCCGACGGTGGGCAGCTGTCCGGCGATCTGAGCAGCCTCGGGGTCACCTGGAACAACCAGGTGTTCAACCAGGGCGCGCCGAAACCGGGCGGCGGGCTGCCCGGCAAGACCAGTCCGGTGCGCGGCTCCATCGACGGCTCGGGCAACTTCGTGATCGAGTGGACGAGTCAGATCGTCGGCGGTCCGTTCAACAACTTCACCGGGCTGTGGCATCTGGCCGGTCGGTACCAGGGTGGCGGCGTTACCCAGGCCGCGCCTGCGGCCGCGCCGATCGCCGCCCCACCCGCCGCGCCCGCGGCGGCACCCGCGCCCGGCGCTCCGGCTCCGGCCGCGCCTGCGCCTGCCGCTCCGGCGGCACCCGCCCCCGGTGCCCCGGCGGCTGCCGTGCCCGCCGCCGTGCCGGTAGCGCAGAGTCAGCCCGTACGCACCGATCCGGTGCTCGCGTCCAAGACGGTCGAGGTCCCGCGTGGCAGGCACACCCCGGCGTGGGTGGTGCCGACGCTGCTCGTCGTCGCGGTCGCCGCGGCCGGCGTGTTCTTCAACGCGGACCGGATCGTCCGTCGGCAACGGCAGTGACAGCCGTGTCGGGGCTGCCCACCTATTCGGAGTTCGTCTCGAATCCGGAACCCGCACCGCCGCGGCCCTTGAAGCGCTGGCCGTTCGTGCTGATCATCGGGATCGGCGCACTGCTGGTGCTCGCGCCGATCGTGACCGGCATGTTTCCCCGAGCGGTCAAGGGGGAGGCGATGATCGACGCGTTCGAGCCGTATATGACGCGGTCGAGCATCGATGGGTATCGGCACGATCTGCAAGTGCTCGACGACGCGCGGACGAACGTGCTCACGTTGCAGCGCAACGGACAGCAGCCGGGCAGTTTCGACCGCGTCGATCAGTTCGTCCGCGATTACCCGGAGATCAACTATCACATGTCCGGGATGATCGGCGCGATCGACGACAATCGGCAGAATTACGAAAAGCTGGCTGCGGTACCGCCTTTCGGCACCTTGCCATGGTTGTTCGCGCTGCCCGGCGTGATTCTCGTCGGTGCCGGGGTATTGGGCTATCGGCGCGCGCGGGAAGGCAGGCAGGCGGTGGTCTGGCGGTCGGTCGCCGGGCTGGCCGCGCTCGGGCTGATCGCGGTGCCGCTGCTCGGCGGGTTGTTCCCGGCCTCGCCCGCGGCACAACCGCTGATCGATGACCTGCGCCCGATCCTCACCCACGACGAGGTCCGAAAACTGCAGGGCTACTTCGTCACTCTTGTCGCGGCCGACGGTGAACTCAACAGCCGGTACACCGCCGCCGTCCGCACCACCCATCCGGAGGCCGATCTCACCGGCATCACCACGCTCGAAACCCGTTGGCAGCCGATGACTTCCCGCTTCGCCGCGCTGATCGGTGCGATGAACGACAACGTGCGCAACTTCGATGCCGTTGTCGCGTTGAACGATTCGACGCGCCCGCTCGGCTTCGGTGCGTTTCGCGGTCTCGGCTTCTTCTATCTGGTGCCGGGCATCTTCGTCCTGGCCGCCACGGTGGAGGGCCTTCGATTGCCGAGTCGGGTGCTGGCGCGCGGCGCTGCCTTACGCGGCGCGAAATCGCCTGGCGGAGTAAGGAAATGACACGTAGCCGAACGACACGTCGGGCCGGACGTAGTAGGAGGGGATCCGGGATGAGCGGACGGAAGATGATCGCGGCCACCGTCTTGGCGGCGCTGGCGCTGGCCGTGTCCGGCTGTTCCAGCGGCGACGACGCGCCCGCCTCGACCGGGCCGGAGCCGCTGGTCGGCTTGCTGCGTTTCACGCCGGGTTCGGTGTCGGGCGACAGTGTCGCGGGCACCTGGTTCCGGATGGTGCAGCCGGGCGGCACGCCGGAGAAGGGCCCCTACATGCCCAACGGCGATTCCCCCGCGCAGGGCGGTTCGACCACCTTGCTCGAGCCGGGTACGGCGGGCGGCCTGCGCATCGGCGGATATCAGAGCGAACCGAACCCCGGTTTCGCGCAAGGGAATTCGCTGTCCGCGTCGATCACCAAGCCGACCAAGTTCTTCGCCGTCGAGTTCGGCATCTCCACCAATCCGGTGGACCCGCAGACCCAGCGGCGGGTGCCGCCGCCCGCGGTGACGAACGACGGCGGCAAGTTGACCGCCGACGTGTCGTCCTGGGCGGCCTCCTGGAACGACCAGGAGTTCAACCAGGGCGCGCCGAAGCCGCCGGAGAAGCAGGACGCCCAGGTGGCCGGTGCCGAACAGGTGCAGAAGGTCTGGGACTGGGTGGCCAAGCAGTGGTTCGACAAGCCGACCGCCGATGCCGCCCAAGGGCCTTCGGCCACCGGCACTTACGACTCGAAGACGCACAAGTTCACCCTGCAGTGGACCAGCCTGATCGTCGGCGGGCCGTTCAACGGCTTCACCGGCGTCTGGCACCTGGAGGGCTTATTCGAACCAGCCGCCGCCGCGCCGAATTCGCCTGCGGCCCCGGTCAAATAGACATCAGAAGGAGTATGGTCCGATGAGTTCTCGCACGACGACCCGGCCTGCGCTCGCCAGTGCCATCCGCGCGGTGGCCGCGCTGACGGTCATCGGCAGCGCCGTCGCGGTCACCGCGTTGACGGTGCGTCAGGACGACGACGTCACCAGCGTGGTGATCACCCAGGAGCAGCCTGCCGCCGCCGCACGGCCCGCCGCGCCGGTGGCACCGGCCGAAACCCCGGTGGCACCGCCCGCACCCGTTGCCGCCGCGCCTGCCCCCGCTCCCGGCGGCGGTCCGGCCCCGGCTGCCTCGGTTCCGCTCGGCTCGGGCGGTGCCCCTGCCGTCGTCGCCATCAACCCGGGTACGGGCGCCGCGCCGAACGCCGGTGCGCCCAGCGGTTCGGTGCCGCTGGGCGCGGGCGCGCCGAACAGCTCGGTCCCGCTCGGTGGCGGTGCGCCGAACAGCTCCGTGCCGCTCGGCGGCGCGGGCGGGGCCAATCCGTTCGCCGCCGCCCCGCTCGCGGCGCAGCCCGCGTGCCCGATCGGCTGGCCCGCGCCGAAGCAGCAGGGCGGTCTCGCCTCGCTGATCGGGCTGGCCCCACTGGCGGGCCCGTTCTCCTCGGAGGCCTTCGCGCTCGGCTCGGTCTACCAGCCCATCCTGCAGCTCGCGGGTCCGGTGCTGGCCGAGATCGCCCCGGTGCTCGCGCAGTACCAGCCCGCGATCGACCCGTTCATCACCCAGGTCCAGGGTGTCGAAGCCGTTGTCCTGCAAGCGATCCTGCCCTATTACGGACCGTACCGGGGTCAGCTGATCGCGGCCGAGGGCGAGCTCGCCAAGGTGCTGGCCCCGATCCTCACCAACGCCTACAACAGTGAGGCCGCCTCCTGCTTCGTCGCCTGGCAGGGCCAGATCATCGACCAGGCCAAGGGTGGCCGCATCACCGTCGCCTCCCTCGCGCACCCCGGCACCGTGGTGGAACTCGGCCCCGAGTCCTGACCCCGCGCACCTCCTGTCGCCCCGCGCACGGATGTACCTGACATTCCGTGCGCGGGGCAACAAAAACCGCGCAGCGACGGTCGCCGTGTCGGCGGCGGCGTTGACCCACTCGGGAGTGGAATGGGTCACACTGCGTATATACATGGACGTCCAACTATAGGATGACCGCATACCGCGCTGCGGTGTCATGGTCGGCTATCAGGACGGGACTGGGATGGTTCGCGAACTCACTCACTTCATCGGCGGGCAACACGTCGCGGGCGCCTCCGGCAACTTCGGCGACGTCTTCGACCCGAATCTCGGTCAGGTGCAGGCGCGCGTGCCGCTGGCCAGTAAGGCCGAGGTCGAGGCCGTCATCGCCAATGCCGAAGCGGCGCAGCCGGTGTGGGCCGCGTTCAACCCGCAGAAGCGGGCGCGGGTGCTGATGCGCTTCCTCACGCTGGTGCAGGACGAGATGGATTCGCTTGCGGCGCTGCTGTCCTCGGAGCACGGCAAGACCATCGCCGACGCGAAGGGCGATATCCAGCGCGGCCTCGAGGTGATCGAGTTCGCCGTCGGCGCACCGCACCTGCTCAAGGGGGAGTACACCGAGAGCGCGGGCACCGGCATCGACGTCTACTCGATGCGCCAGCCGCTCGGCGTGGTCGCGGGCATCACCCCGTTCAACTTCCCGGCGATGATTCCGCTGTGGAAGGCGGGCCCGGCGCTGGCCACCGGAAACGCGTTCGTGCTCAAGCCATCCGAGCGTGACCCGTCGGTGCCGCTGCGCCTGGCCGAACTGTTCCTCGAGGCGGGCCTGCCGCCGGGTGTGTTCAACGTCGTCAACGGCGACAAGGTGGCCGTCGACGCGCTGCTGCACGACCCGAGGATCAAGGCCGTCGGCTTCGTCGGCTCCACCCCGATCGCCCAGTACATCTACGAGACCGCGACCGCGAACGGCAAGCGCGCCCAGTGCTTCGGCGGCGCGAAGAACCACGCGATCGTCATGCCCGACGCCGACCTCGACGACGTCGCCGACCAATTGATCGGCGCCGGTTACGGTTCCGCGGGCGAGCGCTGCATGGCCATCTCGGTGGCGGTGCCGGTCGGCGAGGAGACGGCAGATCGCCTGCTGGCCAAGCTCACCGAGCGGGTGGAGAAGCTCAACATCGGCCGCTCCGACGATCCCGGCGCCGACTACGGCCCGCTCGTCGGCCAGGACGGCGTGGACCGGGTGAACAAGTACGTCCAGATCGGCATCGATGAGGGGGCCGAGCTGGTGATCGACGGTCGCGGCGTGACCGTGCCCGGCGGCGAGGACGGATACTTCGTCGGCGCAACGCTTTTCGACAAGGTCACCCCGGAAATGCGGATCTATCAGGAAGAGATCTTCGGTCCGGTGCTGACCGTGGTGCGCGCCAAGGACTACGAAGAGGGCCTGCGCCTGGCCAACGAGCACGAATACGGCAACGGCGTCGCGATTTTCACCCGCGACGGCGATACCGCCCGCGACTTCGCGGCTCGCGTGCAGGTCGGCATGGTCGGCATCAACGTGCCGATCCCGGTGCCGATCGCGTACTACACCTTCGGCGGCTGGAAGCGTTCCGGCTTCGGCGACCTGAACCAGCACGGCCCGGACTCGTTCCGCTTCTACACCAAGACCAAGACCGTCACGCAGCGCTGGCCTTCCGGTCTGAAGGAAAGCAATGCCTTCGTCATTCCGACCATGGACTGACGGATGTTCAACCTCGACGAAGACGAGAAGGCGATCCGCGACACCGCGCGCGGCTTCGCCGACGAGTTCCTCGCCCCGAATGCCCTGGAATGGGATGAGCAGAAACACTTTCCGGTCGACGTGCTGCGCAAGGCAGGCCCGCTCGGCCTCGGCGGCATCTACGTCCAGGAGGACGTAGGCGGTTCGGGCCTGCGCAGGCTCGACGCCGTGCGCATCTTCGAGCAGCTCGCCACCGGCTGCCCGGCCATCGCGGCCTACATCTCCATCCACAACATGGCGACCTGGATGATCGACAGCTACGGCGATGCCGCACAGCGCTCGCGCTGGCTGCCGAAGCTGACGGCGATGGAGCTGCTGGCGAGTTACGCGCTGACCGAGCCCGGGGTCGGCTCGGACGCGGCGGCGTTGAGCACCAAGGCCGTTCGCGACGGTGACGACTACATCTTCAACGGCACAAAGCAATTCATCTCCGGCGCGGGCGCCACCGACGTGTACGTGGTGATGGCGCGCACCGGAGCGGACGGCGCCCGCGGCGTCTCGGCGTTCATCGTGTCCGCCGATACGCCGGGAGTCTCGTTCGGCGCCAACGAAAGAAAGATGGGCTGGCACGCGCAGCCGACCCGTCAGGTGATCTTCGAGGACGCCAGGGTGCCCGCGGCAAACCTGCTCGGCGCGGAGGGTGACGGCTTCCGCATCGCCATGAACGGACTCAACGGCGGTCGGTTGAACATCGCCGCCTGCTCGGTCGGCGGCGCGCAGGCGGCGCTGGACAAGACCGTGCCCTATCTGGCGGAGCGTCAGGCCTTCGGCAAGCCGTTGTTGACGAACGAGGCCCTGCGGTTCCAACTCGCCGACATGCGAACGGAATTGGAGGCCGCCCGCACCCTGCTGTGGCGGGCCGCGGCGGCGCTCGACGCCGACGCGCCGGACAAGGTCGAGTTGTGCGCCATGGCAAAGCGATTCGCGACCGACGCGGGCTTCGAGGTCGCGAACAAGGCGCTGCAACTGCACGGCGGCTACGGTTACCTGGCCGAATACGGCCTGGAGAAGATCGTCCGGGATCTGCGGGTGCACCAGATCCTGGAGGGCACCAACGAGATCATGCGGGTGGTTGTCGCCCGCGCGGTGGTAGGAGCGGCATGACGGAACCGGAAGTTCTGATCGACAAGCGCGATGGGCTCGGGCTCATCACGTTGAACCGGCCCAAGGCCATCAACGCGCTGAATCACGCGATGACACTTGCCATTACCGACGCACTGCGCGCCTGGGCGGACGACGACGAGGTACGCACCGTCGTCGTCACCGGTGCGGGGGAGCGCGGCCTGTGCGCGGGCGGCGACATCGTCGCGATCCACACCGACGCGACCGGCGGTGCCACCGGCGCGGATTCGCCGACCGGCCGCTTCTGGCGCGACGAGTACGTGCTCAACGCGCTGATCGGCCGCTACCCGAAGCCCTACCTGGTGGTGATGGACGGCATCGTGATGGGCGGCGGCGTCGGCCTGTCCGGGCACGGCAGCCACCGGATCGTCACCGAGCGGTCCAAGATCGGCATGCCCGAGGTCGGCATCGGCTTCGTCCCGGATGTCGGCGGCACCTACCTGCTCGCGCGCAGCCCCGGCGAGCTCGGCGCGCACGTCGCGCTGACCACCGCCAGGATGACCGCGGGCGACGCCATCGCGGCCGGCTTCGCCGACTACTTCGTTGCCACCGAACACCTTCCGGGACTGCTGGACACGCTGCGCACCGAGTCGGTCGAGGTCGCGATCGCCAAGTTCGCCACGGACGCACCGCAATCCGGTCTGCTCGGCCAGCGGGTGTGGATCGATGAGTGCTATGGCGCGGACACCGTGGAGGAGATCGTCGCCCGGCTGCAGGCGCACGAGGCGCCGGAGGCCGCCAAGGCCGCCGCCGACATTCTGACGAAATCGCCTGTCGCGCTGAAGGTGGCGCTACGGTCGTTGCGTTCGGCGCGCACCGCGCCGGACCTGGAGACGGTGCTGAACGAGGAATACCGGGTCTCCATCGCGGCGCTGTCCTCGCCCGATCTGGTGGAAGGCATCCGCGCGCAAGTTATCGATAAGGACCGCAATCCGCAGTGGTCACCGGCGACCCTCGCCGAGGTCACCACCGCGCAGGTCGACGCATACTTCGCCGAATTGGGCGATCAGGAACTGGGTTTGGTGAGCAATGACTGAGAAGATCGGATTCCTCGGACTCGGCCACATGGGAGCGCCGATGGCGGCGAACCTTGTCAAGGCCGGATATGAAGTGCTGGCCTACGATCCGGTGCCCGCCGCGCAGGAGCAGGCCATCAAAGACGGTGCCACCGTGGTGAGCACGGCCGTCGAAGCGGCCGACGCCGGTGTCGTGATCACCATGCTGCCCAACGGAAAACTCGTTCTCGACGTGTACGCCGAACTGCTGCCCGCCGCCAAGCCGGGCACCCTGTTCATCGACTGCTCCACCATCGACGTCGCCGACGCCAAGTCGGCCGCAGTGCTCGCCATCGGCGCGGGCCACCGCGCGCTGGACGCACCGGTCTCCGGCGGTGTCGCGGGCGCGGCGGCGGGCACGCTGACCTTCATGGTCGGCGGCGGCGCCGAGGATTTCGCCGACGCGCTGCCGCTGCTCGAGGTGATGGGCGGCAAGGTGGTGCACTGCGGCGGCTCCGGCGTCGGCCAGGCCGCCAAGATCTGCAACAACATGCTGCTCGGCATCTCGATGATCGGCCTCTCCGAGGCCCTGGTTCTCGGCGAAAAGCTCGGGCTGACCCACCAGTCGTTCTTCGACGTGGTCTCCACGGCCTCCGGCCAGAGCTGGGCGTTGACCAGCTACTGTCCGGTCCCCGGCCCGGTGCCGACCAGCCCGGCGAACAACGACTACCAGCCCGGTTTCGCTACCGCCTTGATGAACAAGGATCTGGGTCTGGCCGCAAATGCGTTGCGCGAGAATGGTATCGACGGCCAACTCGGCCTGCTCGCGGCGGAGATCTATAACCGGTTCAACGAGTCGTCCGGCGGACGGGATTTCTCGGCCATCGTCACCGAGATCCGGGACCGGAGCGATCGCCCCGGCCCGGGCGCCTGACCGCGGCACAATAAAATGATGACACGTCTCGAACATGCGTTCGACTCGAGGTATGTTCGAGTCGTGTCTCCACTCTCCCGCCAGGACTGGGCCAGGATGAACCTCGAACAGGTCCGTGACCAACTGCTCGACGCGGCCGCGTTCGGCAAGTACCTGCCGCCCGAGCAACTCGAGAATGCGGCCGGGAAGATTGCCGAGGGGTTGCGGGTCTATACGGAATTGACCCGTGATCGAGGCGACGTCGGCTAGGGATTTATCCAATCCTGTTGTGTCATAACCGCTTTAGTATGTTGTTCGGACGTTGTAGCGGGGGACGTAAACCCACCTCCTGTATCGTCACCGATATTCCTGACCCTCCCGACCTAGAAGGTGCCGAGTGACCGAATTCGAGACGATTCTGCTGGAGCGCAAGGGCCGGGTCGGCTGGATCACGCTGAACCGCCCGAAGGCGCTCAACGCACTCAACGCCCAGGTCCTCGACGACGTCATCGCCGCGCTCGACGAGCTGGAACGCGATGACGAGGTCGGCGCCGTGGTCATCACCGGATCGGAGCGGGCCTTCGCGGCCGGGGCCGACATCAAGGAGATGCAGCCGAAGTCGTACATGGACATGTTCCTCAACGACTACTTCGCGCGCTGGGACCGGCTCGCCCAGTTCCGCAAGCCGACCATTGCCGCGGTGGCCGGATACGCCCTCGGCGGCGGCTGTGAGCTGGCGATGATCTGCGACATCCTGATCGCGGCGGACACCGCGAAGTTCGGCCAGCCGGAGATCAAGCTCGGCGTCATCCCCGGCATCGGCGGCTCGCAGCGGCTCACCCGCGCGGTCGGCAAGGCCAAGGCGATGGACCTGGTGCTCACCGGTCGCAACATGGACGCCGAGGAGGCCGAGCGCGCCGGACTGGTCTCGCGCATCGTGCCCGCCGCCGAGCTGCTCGATACCGCACTCGAGGTCGCCGACACCATCGCGTCGATGTCGTTGCCGGTCACCATGATTGCGAAGGAATCGGTGAACCGCTCCTTCGAAACCACCCTCGCCGAGGGCCTGCGTTTCGAACGCCGAGTGTTCCACTCGCTCTTCGCGATCGACGATCAAAAGGAAGGCATGACCGCCTTCGTGGAGAAGCGTCCCGCGAAATTCACCAACCGCTGATCCTGCCGACGCGAGTTCCCCGGCAGAATACCTATCCACTTAGCCGGGGAAGGCCGCGCTAGCCGAAATGCGCGGGCGACGGTCCGACGATCTCCACCGGTGTCGACGGGTTGCCGTGGCTCGGTTCGGCCGAAGGCCGGTCCATCGCAAGGATTCCCGCGATGGTCGCGCCAAGGGCCGCGGTCACCGCGACGGCGGCGATGAGCTTGCGGCGGTCGACCGGGCCGTGCACCAGCGACGCGGACAGCGCCGCGCCCGCCCGTGCGCGGTGCATCCGCACGTCACCGCCGTGCCGTTCGGCCGCGAGCAGCACCGCGCCGCGCGCCGAGACGTAGTCCGGTTCCGGGTCGTAGATGATCGGCAGGTCGATCAATTCCGCGAGCTCGTCGCGGATGCTCGGGTTGCGGGTACAGCCGCCGAGCAGCACCAGCGCCTCGGGTCGCACGCCGCTCTCCTCGATGAGCTGACGCACGAACGACGCCGAGTGATGGATGCTCGCGGCACACAATTCCGCCAGGTCGCTGCGGGTGACCACCTCGCGGCCGCCGGAGATGGGGTCGATCGCGGTGACCACCCGCTCGCTGCTCAACGCCTCGCGATGCTTGCGGCTGGTCAGCTTGTCGGTCAGCACGCCGCCGCGCGCGAGCTGCCAGCGCAGCAGCGCGTCGTAGCCGTCGCCGCCGAGCACCGTGCTGCGTTTGCCCGCCAGGATGGTGTCGTTGCGGCAGTCGGCGTGCGTGATGGTCAGGCCGGAGGTGCCGAGGTCGTAGAGCAGTACCGAGCCGTCGTCGGGGAGCTGCCCGGTGAAACGGAGATAGCGCAGCTGGGCCAGCGGCTCGTCGACGATGGTGAGGCGGTTGCGGCCCGCGACGGTCCGGATGGCGTCGGCGTGCATGGTGCAGCGGCAGGTGACCGCGGTTCCGGTGACCAGTTCGTCGCGCCGATCGGCGGCGCCGCGCATCTGGCGGATGGCCTCGAAAACAGGTTCCTCGATCCCGCCGCCGGCGCGCCGAGGCACCTGGCAACGATCGATCGGCGGAAGGTGTGGCTGATCGGAATGAGTCAGCATCGCGCGTGCGCCACCAGCGCCCGCCGATACCCCCAAGACCAGCACCATGGTTTACATGGTGGACCCTTTTGGGCCCGCTGCCAAGACAACGGGCCGGAAAATTCGCTAGTTGGATGCCGGACCGTTACCCCGTGGTCAATCCGCGGGTGTAGGGAACCGTCCAGTACGGTCGTCTCGTGTTGGCTAGGTCGCGGACCAGCGCGCCTGTTCGTCGCCGGTGTCGAAGTCGCCTGCCGCGTGTCGGAATTCCGCGAGTAGCTGTAGCAGCGTGTGCAGTCGATCCGGCGCGAGGCCGGGCAGCGCGAAGACCTTCGTGTTGAGTTCCTCGGTGGCCCGCGCGACCAATTCCCTTCCGGCATCGGTGATCTCGATCAATGTCGCGCGGCGATCGGTGGGATGCGGCACCCGCGCGACCAACTGCGCCGCTTCGAGTCGGTCGACGGTGTTGGTCACGCTGGTCGGGTGCACCTGCAGCCGGGCGCTGGCCTTCGCCATCGGTAGCGCGCCGGTCTTGCTGAAGCTCAACAGCATGAGCAGTTCGTACCGGGAGAAGGTCAAACCGGTCGGTTTCAGTGCCTCGTCCACCCGGGCCATCACGATTTGCTGGGCGCGCACCAGCGAGGTCACCGCGGCCATGCCGTCGGCCACCGCGCCCCAGCCGTGGCCGACCCATTGGCGATGGGCCTCCTCGATCGGGTCGAGCGGAAGTGGGCGTGGCCGAGACATGTTCCGATCATTCCATGCGGGCGGGCGCGGTTCGGGGACATCCAGGGCGGCTTCGGATCACAGCGCGCTCGACCGCTTCGAATCAGAGTGAGCGCAAGGGTGTGTCGAGGCCGCCGAACGCGGCACTATCAATCGCGAGGCGGGCGTGGCTGAGTGGTTGAGGCAACGGTCTGCAAAGCCGTTTACGCGGGTTCAATTCCCGCCGCTCGCTCCAACAGGGTTCGAGGGTCGCCTCCGGCGGCAACGCTCGGTTCGGCATACGCCACGGCCGGACCGAGCACCTCGAGCCATTCGCGTCGGCTGGTGCGGCGCGCCGGGACCGGTCAGCCGAGTCCCGAGAAATCACGCAGCACAACGTGATTGCGATCCGCGGTGGTGCCGAGAGTGTAATCCGGGAGTAGGCCGAAGTATTCGGCTCTGGTGGTCGCGCTCCAGCGGCGGGCGGCGTCGGTGCGGGTCTTGTAGAAGTTGAGCATGTAGCCGCCTTCGTACAGGCGAAGCAGGCTGTAACCGCCTGGATATTCTTTCACCGCAGCGACTTCCAGGAATTCGACGGCGCAGGCGGTATCGGGGCGGGTGCGGCGATTGCGGTGGGTATGGCCGCTGTGGTGCAGGAAGACGCCGGGGGAGCGCTCGTACAGTGATTGCAGTTCGGCGCTGTCGCGGCCGTTGAGGACGAAGCCCGGGCCCGCGAGATTGGTCAGGCCCGATTCGATGGTGACCGGGTGGTGGCCGAAGACCAGGGTCGGGCGGTCCGGGTCGGCGCGTAGTCGTTCGGTGAAGAGGTCGAATTGCGGGCGGTCGATGGTGCCGCCGGAACCGTCGAGTTCGCTGGTGTCCAGGCCGAGCAGGCGCAGGCCGGCGGACGCTGATTCGACCAGTTGCTGGCGTGGGAGGAATGCCTCGGCCCAGCAGTCGTGGTGGTCGGCGGGCGCGGGTTGGCAGGCCGCGTAGTCGGGGCCGACGTGCGGGCGATCGTGGTTGCCGCGCACGACGAGGTAGTCGCTGCCCAGCGTGCCCCAAGCGTCGAGTTGCGAGCGGACGGCGCGCGAATCCGCAAGGGACGCTTCGCTGATGAGGTCGCCCGCGATGAGTAGTCGGTCCACAGCGCGGTCCGGGCGGCGGAGGTCGTCCAGCAGGGCGGCCAGCATCACCTCGGGATACGGCGGCACGTCCTGGCGGACACCGGGTGGCAGGTTGGCGACGATCAAGCCGCTGACCTCTTCGCCGTAGTGCACGTCGTTGGCGAGGGCGAGGGTCTGCAGCGGACGGCCGGGCGGTGGCACCAATGTGCTGAATTGGCCGGTGCATTCGGGTGTGCCGGGGCTGAGCGTGGTCAGCGAGAGCGCGGGGATCGCGCGTACGCCGTTGGACCAGGCCTCGAAACGGTAGGTGCGGCCGGGTTCGAGGTCGTCGATCTCGGCGTAGTGGAACGGGGTCGGCTGTGCGTCGGCGTACACCGGAACCGGCGCGCGAGCCGAATCCGCCGGGGCCAGGCGCAGTTCCGCGTCGGCGTCCACCGGCACCAGCCGCCCGGCCGGATCCGGTGTCACCGTTGTCCAGGTCACGATCACCGACCGATCGGTGATCGTGACCACCTCCAGATCGGTCGCGATCAGCGGATTCGGTTGTGCCCGAGCGGAACCCGGCCGTGCCAACGGCAGCAGGGTGGCAAGGCCGATGGCGCCGAGCACGGTGCGCCGGGTCGGCCCGCAGCACGACTTACCGTTGGCTTCCTGGTTCATGCGTGCTGGTGCGGCGTCAATTCTTGCCCGAGCCCGCGGAGCAGACCTTCCACTGACCGTCTTCCTTCTTCAGGTGTTCGGTGGTGCTGGTGTCGGTGTCGGGTGCCTGACCCGGTACTTCGAGGGTGAGCTTGCCGACGATGTGCGCGGTCGCGGTTTCGCCGGTGACCACGATGTTTTCGATCTTATCGATGGTCACCGCGACCGTCGCCGACTCGAATTCCTGCTTCTGTTCCTCGGGCAATGCCTCGAACTCGGCGCGATCCGCCGCGCACGCCTTGGCCGCGGCCGCCCGGAATCCCTTGGACTCCAGCGTGTCGTAGAAGTCGTGCACCGCCACCTCGATCCGCTTGCCGTCGGAGGCGAGCGGTCCCTTCCCGTGCGCGGTCAATACGGCACCGAGCACCACGACGCCGCCGAGCGCGAGCAGCACCACGACCACCAGCCCGACGATGAGGCCGGCCTTGCTCTTGCGCGACGGCTGACGCCCGGGTGGTGGCGGTGGATAGCCGCCCTGCGGATAGCCCGTCGGCGGCGGATATTCGGTGGGCTGCTGCGGATACTGCGGTCCTTGCTGCGGCGGCTGCCCGCCCGGCGGAAAAGTCATCGTCTCGTCCTCCGTCAGCCCCCCTCGGCTCACTCGAAGGTTACGGCAACCGCGCCGCCGAGCGAGCGGAAAACGGCCCCGGCCGCGGCGACGGCCGCGCCGGTCACCGGGTGCACGGCGACGTTCCGCCGGCGGACGCCTATATTGGCCGGGTGCGGGATCACCGCCCATCTTCATTCGTGCAGAAGGAGATTCGGATGCGCAGACTATTCGTCATGTCCGTCCTCGGCGTCGGACTACTGGCGATCGCGCAGGGCGCGGGTACCGCGGGAGCCGACCCGGCCCCCGCCGGGCAGGGAACGCTGCGGGTGCAGGCCGCGACCACCGGGTCCGAGTCGTCGGCTGTCGCGGGCGTCCAGGTCGGCATCACCACCTGCGCGGCAGGCCCGATGCTCACCACCCTGACCACCGGCCCGGACGGCACCGCCACCACAAACCTGGCCCCCGGCTGCTACCTGGCCCAGTTCACTTCGGCATCCGGCTGCGAGCCGAAGAGCACGACCTCGGTCAAGCTGGACGTCATCCCCGCCGCCACCCAGACCGCCGCCTTCCAGGTCAGCTGCGCCTGAGAACCGTTGCGGTTGAACAAAAGAGGCCCCGACCAGCTGGTCGGGGCCTCTTTCGGTGGTGCCCTCGGCAGGATTCGAACCTGCGGCCTTCTGCTCCGGAGGCAGACGCTCTATCCCCTGAGCTACGAGGGCGGGATAGGACTCGAGCGGGGGCGGGGAGCCGCCGATCGGGCGGGGAAAGCGTATCGCATCGGTCGCCGGGAGCCAAAAAGGGTTGTCGGGGGCGGCGGTTGGGGGTCAGTTCGGCGGGAGGGGGGTGGCGCCGCGGGCGGTGAGCATGGTGGTGATGAGGTCGGCTTCGCCGCGTTGGGTTTTGTCCATGGTGTCGGCGAGGGTGCGCACGGCGGTGGTTTCGGCGTGCTGGGCCGCGTATTGGATCATCGAGAGGCCGCCCTGGTGGTGGCGCAGCATGAGTTGCAGGAAGAGGGTGTCGAGCTGCGGGCCGGTGGCCTGGCGCAGCGCGGCCAGCTCGGCGGGGGTGGCCATGCCCGGCATGGTCTGCATCGGGCCGGACATGGTCTGGGTCGCGCCGGCGTGCCCGTGGCCGCCGGGCTGGTCGTTCATCCAGCCCATGTAACCGTCGACGCTCTGCGCGGGCTTGCCCCACAGCTGCAGCCAGCCCTGCATCCGGCCGACCTGGTTCTGCTGGGTGGTCATGATGTCGTAGGCGAGGCGGCGCACGTCGGTGTCGGTGGAGCGGACCAGCACCACGCCCGCCATCTCGACGGCCTGCGCGTGGTGGGCCGACATGTCCTGGGTGAAGCCGACGTCCACCGCGCCGGGATCCGGTTCGGACGAGTTGTTCAGCGGCAGCCGGATCAGCGTGCCGATGGCGACGCCGATCAGGATGGCGCCGAGCACGCCGAGGACCAGCAGCGCGGTGCGCTGGCGGCGGACCTGGGCGCCGAGGCCGGATTCCGTGGAATCCGGCTCGACCTCGGTGGTCACTACTGGCTCGGCTGCGGCTGGCCCGGCGCGGGCTTAGCCGGATTCGGCGCGGGCCGCGGTGCGGGCTGGTTCGGGACCGGCGCGCCGGGCAGACCGGGCAGGCCGGGAACCCCGGGCACGCCCGGCAGACCGCCGGGCATTCCGCCGACCTCGCCCTGATCCTGCTGCAGGCCCTTGCCGTCCATCGGCACCGCGTTCGGTCCGGGCGGCGTCGGGTCGAACGGCGGCGGGTTGTCGGTGTCGAACGCGATCGTCGAGCAGTCCGCGCCGACCTCGGGGTAGGTGTAGTTGTTCAGGCGCAGCGCCGTGATGAACTGGCCGACACGATTGTCGTCGGCGCTGTCCAGCTTCAGCTGATGCCCCCACGACTGCAGCGAAACCGCGTGGTCCAAACCGGGATACGGCGACATCAACGAGTACGGCTTGCCCTGCACCTTGCTCTTCAGCGAGGCGATGCCCGCGGCATCCACCTTGTCCGGGTTGTAGGCGATCCACACCGCGCCGTGCTCGAGCGAGTGCACCGCGTTCTCCATCCGGATCGGCTTGTCGTAGACGACACCGGTGCAGGTCGCCCAGGAAGCGTCGTGCGGTCCGCCGAACGCGGGGCTCTGGTCGTAGGCCACCCGCTGGGTCGGCCCGATGTGCAGCCCGGCCGGGTATTCCTTCTTGACCACGCCGGGGATCGCATCGGAGGGATCCTTGCGTTCCGCGCTCGGCGTGAACTTCTCCAAGTCCGCCTTCTCCTGGTACTTGGGTACCAGGCTGTAGGCGAGGGCGCCGATCAGTGCGATGATGACTACGGCCGCGCCGATGGCCAGCCAGGGGATCTGACGATTCTTCTTGGGAAGTTGGCCGCGCCCGCCCCCTTTGCGGGACCCGGACAACTTGGCGGCGGCCTTGGCCGATTTGGCGCTGGGACTACTCGGCATCGCTCGTTGTGCTCTCTCGAAGTGATGGATCCGCACGTGCTGTGGATTGCGGACGGTTCCGGCGCAGTGCCCACTCGAGGTGTACACCCGCCAAGACCATAGGATAGAGACTCGTGACTCCAGCTGACCTTGCAGATCTCCTTCGCGCCACTGCGGCGAAGGTGCTTGTCGAACGCGGACTGGACCCCGCGGTCCTGCCCGACGAGGTCACTGTCGAGCGCCCCCGCAACCCTGAACACGGTGACTATGCCACGAATGTGGCGATGAAGGTCGCGAAAAAGGCAGGCGCGAATCCGCGTGATCTGGCGACCTGGCTCGCCGAGGCGCTCAGCGCCGCCGACGAGGTGGCCTCGGCCGAGGTGGCCGGGCCCGGCTTCCTGAACATCCGGCTCGCCGCGTCCGCGCAGGGCGCGATCCTGGAGCAGGTGCTCGCCGCCGGCACGGCGTACGGCAGCTCGGAGACGCTGAAGGGCACCAGGATCAACCTGGAGTTCGTTTCCGCCAACCCGACCGGGCCGGTGCATCTCGGCGGCACCCGGTGGGCCGCGGCGGGCGACGCGCTCGGCCGGATCCTGGCCGCGCAGGGCGCCGACGTGGTGCGCGAGTACTACTTCAACGATCACGGCGCGCAGATCGAACGGTTCGCCAGGTCGCTGGTCGCGGCGGCCACCGGCGCGCCGACCCCGGACGACGGCTACGCGGGCGCCTACATCGGCGAGATCGCGGCCACCATCGTGGCCGCGCACCCGGAGGCCCCCTCGCTGCCCGAGGACGAACGGCAGGAACTGTTCCGCGCCGAGGGCGTCGAGCTGATGTTCGCGCAGATCCGGCAGTCGCTGCACGAGTTCGGCACCGACTTCGACGTGTTCTTCAACGAGAGCTCGCTGTTCGAGTCCGGCGCGGTGGAGCAGGCCGTCGCGAAGCTGAAGGATTCCGGCGACCTTTATGAAAAGGACGGCGCCTGGTGGATCGCGAGTTCGGAATACGGTGACGATCAGGATCGCGTTGTCATCAAAAGCGACGGCAAACCCGCTTATGTCGCGGGCGATATCGCCTACTTCCAGAACAAGCGGGATCGCGGTTTCGATCTGTGCATTTACATGCTCGGCGCCGACCACCACGGCTATATCGGTCGATTGAAGGCGATCGCGTCGGTTTCCGGGGATGATCCGGCCACCGTCGAGGTGCTGATCGGGCAGATGGTGAATCTGCTCAAAGACGGCGTCGCCGTGAAAATGAGCAAGCGTGCGGGCACCGTGGTCACGCTCGAGGATTTGGTCGAGGCGATCGGCGTCGACGCGGGCCGGTATGTACTGGTTCGTTCCTCGGTGAATTCGAGCATCGATATCGACCTCGACCTCTGGACCAGTCAGAGCAGCGAAAACCCGGTCTACTACGTGCAATACGCGCACGCGCGGACCGCGTCGATCGCGCGCAATGCCGCCGAGCTCGAATACGACAAGGTGACACCGGATCTCGCGCTGCTGACCTCCGACGAGGAGGGCGAACTCATCCGCACCCTCGGCGAGTACCCCAGGGTGGTGAGCAGTGCCGCCGCCCTGCGCGAGCCGCACCGGGTGGCCCGCTACCTGGAGGAACTGGCCGGTACCTACCACCGCTTCCAGACCAACAAGAACCTGCGCGTGCTGCCCCTCGGGGACGAGCCGGTCAGCCCGACCAATGCCGCGCGCTTGGTGATGGTCAACGCGACCCGTCAGGTTCTCGCGAACGGACTCGCCCTGCTCGGCGTCAGCGCACCGGAGCGCATGTGAACGGGCACAAGACTTTTCAGACGAGCGTCAGAGAGGACCTACTATGAGTGCGCACCCGGCTGGGCCTCGGCACGCTGAAATTCCGCACGCCCCCAATCTGCCGGAGCGCCCCCGTGACCCGCAGCAGATGATCGATCTGCCCGCGAATGTCTGGCCGCGCAACGCGTCCCGTGACGCCGACGGCGTGGTGCGGCTGGCCGGTGTGCCGGTGCACGAATTGGCCGCCGAGTTCGGTACCCCGCTGTTCGTGATCGACGAGGACGACTTCCGTTCCCGCTGCCGCGACATGGTGCGCGCGTTCGGCCCGAACGCCCGAGTGCACTACGCGTCCAAGGCTTTCCTGTGCGGCGAGATCGCCCGCTGGATCCGCGACGAGGGCCTCTCGCTGGATGTGTGCTCCGGCGGCGAGCTCGCGGTGGCGCTGCACGCCGATTTCCCGGCCGAGCGAATTGCGTTGCACGGCAACAACAAATCGGCGACCGAGCTGGAAGCGGCCGTCGCGGCCGGGGTCGGCCACGTGGTGGTCGACTCGCTGATCGAGATCGAGCGTCTCGAGGCCATCGCGGGCCGCGCCGGTGTCGTGCAGGACGTGCTGGTCCGCGTCACCGTCGGCGTGGAAGCCCATACGCACGAATACATTTCGACCGCGCACGAGGATCAGAAGTTCGGCTTCTCGATCGCCGGCGGCGACGCGATGGAGGCGCTCGCGCGCGTCTTCGACGCGGACAACCTGCGCCTGGTTGGCCTGCACAGCCACATCGGCTCGCAGATCTTCGAGATCGACGGCTTCGAGATCGCCGCGCGCCGCATGCTGCGGTTGCTGCACGACGCCATCGAGAAGTTCGGCGTCGACCGCACCGCGCAGATCTCCACGCTGGATCTCGGTGGCGGACTTGGTATTTCGTACCTGCCGAACGATGACCCGCCGCCGCTGGACGACTTCGCCGCGAAGGTGCGTGACCTGGTCGCCGCGGAGGCGGCCGCCATCGGCCTGCCGCAGCCGAAGATCGCGGTCGAGCCCGGCCGCGCCATCGCCGGACCCGGCACGGTCACGCTGTACGAGGTCGGCACCATCAAGGACGTCTCCCTCGACGGCGGCCTGCGCAGGCGCTACGTCAGCGTCGACGGCGGCATGAGCGACAACATCCGCCCGGCGCTGTATCAGGCGGACTACGACTGCCGCCTGGTCTCCCGCTCGTCCGAGGCCGCTGCCGTGGTCGCGCGGGTCGTCGGAAAGCATTGCGAGAGTGGCGATATCGTCATCCGCGACACCTGGATGCCCGAGGACGTCGGCCCCGGCGACCTCGTCGCCGTCGCCGCGACCGGCGCGTACTGCTATTCGATGTCCAGCCGATACAACCAGCTGACCCGCCCCGCGGTGGTCGCGGTGCGCGACGGACAACCGCGTCTCATTCTGCGCCGGGAAACGGTGGCGGATCTGCTCAGCTTGGAGGTTGAATCATGACAAATCCCGCTCAGAACACCTGGGGGAGAGATCAGCCGATCGGTGTAGCGGTCCTCGGTATGGGCAATGTCGGCACCGAGGTCGTGCGGATTCTGCGCGATCATTCCGAAGATCTGCGTTCGCGCGTGGGTGCGCCGCTGGTGTTGCGCGGCGTCGCGGTTCGCAATCTCGACAACGATCGCGGCCTGCCGCCGCATCTGCTGACCACCGACGCGGACGCCCTGGTCGCCCGCGACGACGTCGACCTGGTGGTCGAGGTGATCGGCGGCATCGACCCGCCGCGCCGCCTGATCCTGGCCGCGCTGAACGCGGGCAAATCCGTGGTGACCGCGAACAAGGCGCTGCTGGCCGATTACACCGGCGAACTCGCGGCGGCGGCCGAACGCAACCGCGCCGACCTGTACTTCGAGGCCGCGGTGGCCGGCGCCATCCCGGTGGTCCGCCCGCTCATCCAGTCGCTGGCCGGTGACCGGGTCAACCGGGTGGTCGGCATCGTCAACGGCACCACCAACTTCATCCTCTCCGCGATGGACGAGACCGGCGCCGACTACGAGGTCACCCTGAAGGAGGCCACCCGCCTCGGCTACGCGGAGGCCGATCCGACCGCCGACGTGGAGGGCTACGACGCCGCCGCCAAGGCCGCGATCCTCGCCTCGCTCGCGTTCCACACCAGGGTCACCGCGGCCGACGTGTACCGCGAGGGCATCTCCAAGATCAGCTCCGAGGACCTGGAGACCGCGTCCGCGCTGAACTGCACGGTCAAGCTGCTCGCCATCTGCGAGCGGGTGCCCGCCGGACCGGGCGAGCCGACCGTGGCCGAGGGCGGCAAGGACCGCGTTTCGGTGCGCGTCTACCCGGCGCTGGTGCCGCGCAAGCATCCGCTGGCCGCCGTGAGCGGCGCGTTCAACGCGGTGGTCGTCGAGGCGGAGAACGCCGGACGGCTGATGTTCTACGGACAGGGCGCCGGTGGCGCGCCGACCGCGTCCGCGGTGCTCGGCGATCTGGTGATGGCCGCGCGCAACAAGTTCTACGGTGGCCGTGCGCCCGGCGAATCGGTTTATGCTGAGCTACCGATCGCGCCGATCGGCGATACGCCCACCCGCTACCACGTGAACCTGCAGGTGGCAGACCGTCCCGGGGTTCTTGCCGCGGTAGCGGGCGAATTCGCCAAGCACGAGGTGAGCATTTCGACCGTCCGCCAAGAGGGGCACGGCACGGGTGCTCGCTTGGTCGTGGTCACCCACCACGCCGTGGAATCAGCGCTCGCGGACACCGTCGCCGCCCTCGGCGAGATGGAATCCGTCACATCAATCACCAGCGTTCTTAGATTGGAAGGCACCGAAGAATGAGTAGGACTGGCGTGGCGCCGCAGGCAGGAGTGCACTCCCGCTGGCCCGGTCTGATCGCGGCCTACCGCGATCGGATCGCGGGTGCGGCGGAATGGGAGCCGGTCACCCTGTACGAGGGCGGAACGCCGCTGGTGCCCGCACCGCATCTGTCCGAATTGACCGGATGTGATGTTTATCTCAAGGTCGAGGGCCTGAACCCGACCGGCTCGTTCAAGGACCGCGGCATGACGGTCGCGATCACCGACGCCAAGTACCAGGGCCAGCAGGCGGTGCTCTGCGCGTCCACCGGCAACACCTCGGCATCCGCCGCGGCCTACGCCACCCGCGCGGGCATGACCTGCGCCGTGCTGATCCCGCAGGGCAAGATCGCGATGGGCAAGCTGGCCCAGGCGGTCATGTTGGGCGCCAAGATCATTCAGGTGGACGGCAACTTCGACGACTGTCTGGAGCTGGCCCGCAAGGTCACCTCGGACTTTCCCAGCATCGGCCTGGTCAACTCGGTGAACCCGGCCCGCATCGAGGGCCAGAAGACCGCGTCGTTCGAGATCTGCGACGTGCTCGGCAAGGCCCCCGATGTGCACGCGCTGCCGGTGGGCAACGCGGGCAACATCACCGCGTACTGGCGCGGCTACCGCGAGTACTACGCCGACGGCATCACCACCCAGCTGCCGCGCATGCTCGGCGTGCAGGCCGCCGGGGCCGCGCCGCTGGTCAACGGTGCGCCGGTGAGCAACCCGGAGACCATCGCGACGGCCATCCGGATCGGCGCGCCCGCGTCCTGGAACGGCGCGATGGCGGCGAAAGAAGAGTCCGGTGGTGCGTTCCGCGCGGCCACCGACGACGAGATCCTGGCGGCGTACCGCCTGGTCGCCGCCCGCGAGGGCGTGTTCGTCGAGCCCGCGTCGGCGGCCAGCGTCGCCGGTCTGCTCGCCGCGCACCAGGAGGGCTGGCTGGACTCGGGCCTGACCGTCGTGTGCACCGTCACCGGCAACGGGCTCAAGGACCCCGACACCGCGCTGCTGGGAATGCCGCAGGTACAGGCGATTCCGGTCGACCCGGTCGCGGTCGCTCACGAACTAGAGCTGGCCTGAGGTGAGTCCGCGCGAAGGCCAGTTGTCGGTGCGCACGCGCAACACGAGCGTGAATCGCACGCTGCCCGCAGGCCTTTCGGTAACCGCGCGGGTGCCCGCGTCCACCGCGAACCTCGGTCCCGGGTTCGATTCGCTCGGAATGGCATTGGCCCTCTACGACGAGATCGAGGTGCGCACTACCGATTCCGGGCTCACCATCCGGGTCGAGGGTGAGGGCGCCGACGACGTCCCCTGGGGCCCTTCGCATCTCGTGGTGCGCGCGATCGAGCGCGGACTCGAATCGGCGGGTGTCTGGGCCGACGGCCTCGATGTGGTGTGCCGCAACGTGATTCCGCATTCGCGCGGGCTCGGTTCGTCGGCCTCGGCCGTCGTCGGCGGGCTGGCCGCAGGCTGTGCCATCGCGGCGAAATTCGATCCGGCGCTGGCCGGCTCCACCGACCAATTGGTGCAGCTGGCAGCGGAATTCGAGGGCCACCCGGACAATGCGGCGGCCAGCGTGCTCGGCGGCATCGTGGTGTCCTGGACCGAGACCGACCGGGCCGCCGATATCGGCCAGGACGGCGTTCCGATGGCCGAGCACCACGGCCGGGTCTACCGGGCCGTGCGGCTCGACCCGCATCCGTCGCTGCGGCCCTTCGTGCTCATTCCGGAGGAACGCTCGGCCACCGCGCACACCAGGGGTTTGCTGCCCGAGGTGGTGCCGCACGGCGACGCCGCGTTCAACGTCAGCCGGGCCGCGCTCGCGGTGGTGGCGCTGACCCAGCGCCCCGACCTGCTGATGCCCGCGACGGCCGACCGGCTGCACCAGGCCCAGCGTGCGCCCGCGCTACCGCTGACCACCACCTGGATTTCCCGGCTGCGCGCGGCGGGCATCGCGGCCACCGTCTCGGGTGCCGGTCCCACCGTATTGGCCTTGAGTACCGGCGAATTCCCCGCCGAACTCCGTGAACTCGCGGCCATGGATGGGTTGCGAGTGGTCGAACCCGGATTGGCCGATGGAGTACTGACCGACTGACGGCGAGTCTGGCTTGCCGAGATTCGCAATGGGCAGCTATCCTGAGCGAGTCCGTACATCGTGCGCATCAGACGCCGGTGCTTCATCAGGGCAATCGCTCCAGCACGCTCCAGGCTCGAGCCTCCAGGCCATGGGGGTGCTGCGTAGCTGCGCAACTGGAATGATCACTCCCCACCTCACACCACCGGTGGCGAAGCGGACGGACGCATCCGAGTCCGGCAGAATGCCCGGACTGCGGGACGAACCCTCGAAACAGCACACGGCAATCGGGGGAAGGAAAGGATTTCCGTGACAGATACGGACCTGCTCGCAACACCCGGGGTGGATTCCAACCCAACATCTCCGGGGGACCGCGAAAGTGACTCCGGACAGATTTCGAAGATGAGCGAACAAACCGACGTCGCACGATCGGGGCTGACTGGAATGTTGTTGCCGCAGTTGCGCGCGCTCGCGGGGGAGCTCGGTATCCGAGGCACCTCCGGAATGCGCAAAGGCGATTTGATCGCCGCTATCAAGGAAAATCAGTCCGGGAAACCGGCCAAGGGTGAAAAGCCCGAAGGGGGACAGGCCAAGTCTGCGGTTTCCGCCAAGGCCGATACACCTGCCAGCACGGAAGCGCCGACGACTCGCTCGGCGCCCGCTCGGGCAGAACAGGGGACCCTCGATGTGGATCCCACCCCGGCAAAGGAAGCTCCCGTCGTCGAGGCTGCTGCCCCGGCGAAGGAATCCGCTCCCGTGAACTCGGCGCCGGCCGAGGCCACCGCGGCCAACACGACCGAATCCGGCGAGGATTCCGGTCGTGATGGCGGTCAGCGTGGTCGTGGTCGGCAGCGGCGCGGCCGTGACCAGGCGCGATCCGGCGGCGGCGAGACCGCTTCGGCCGATGCGCGTGGTGACGAGCCGAAGCAGGACACCGAGCAGGGCGAGCGTCGTCAGCGGAACCAGTCGGGCGAGCGGAATCAGTCCGAGCGCAATCAGTCCGGCGAGCGCAATCAGGGCGAGCGCAACCAATCCGGTGACCGTGCGCAGTCGGGTGAGCGCAATCAGTCCGGCGAGCGCGGCCAGTCGGGTGAGCGCGGCCAGTCCGGTGAGCGCAACAACCAGAACGGCAACGGCGGCGGCAACGCCAACGGCGGCCGGAACAACGACCGCAACAACGCCCGCAACAACCAGGACGACGACGAAGGAGACGGTCGCGGCCGGCGGGGACGCCGATTCCGCGAGCGGCGTCGTGGTCGTGACCGCGAGCCGGGCACCGGTGGCGGCGAGGCGCGCGAGCTGGAGATCCGCGAAGACGACGTGTTGCAGCCGGTCGCGGGCATCCTCGACGTGCTGGACAACTACGCCTTCGTCCGGACCTCGGGCTACCTGGCCGGGCCGAACGACGTCTACGTCTCGATGAACCTGGTCCGCAAGAACGGCCTGCGCCGCGGTGACGCGATCACCGGTGCGGTGCGTGCCCCGCGCGACGGTGAGCAGAGCAACCAGCGGCAGAAGTTCGATCCGCTGGTCCGGCTGGACACGGTCAACGGTGGTGAGGTCGAGGCGGCCAAGCGGCGTCCCGAGTTCAGCAAGCTCACCCCGCTGTACCCGAATCAGCGTCTGCGCCTGGAGACTCAGCCGAACAAGCTGACCACCCGCGTCATCGACCTGATCATGCCGATCGGTAAGGGCCAGCGCGCCCTGATCGTCTCGCCGCCCAAGGCCGGTAAGACGACGATCATGCAGGACATCGCGAACGCCATCGCCATCAACAATCCCGAGGTCTACCTCATGGTCGTGCTGGTCGACGAGCGTCCGGAAGAGGTCACCGACATGCAGCGTTCGGTGAAGGGTGAGGTCATCGCCTCCACCTTCGACCGCCCGCCGTCAGACCACACCTCGGTCGCCGAGCTCGCCATCGAGCGGGCCAAGCGACTGGTGGAAATGGGCAAAGACGTTGTCGTGCTGCTCGACTCGATCACTCGACTGGGTCGTGCGTACAACAACTCCTCCCCCGCTTCCGGCCGAATCCTGTCCGGTGGTGTCGATTCCACCGCGCTGTACCCGCCCAAGCGGTTCCTCGGCGCGGCGCGCAACATCGAGAACGGCGGCTCGCTCACCATCATCGCGACCGCGATGGTGGAGACCGGTTCCACCGGTGACACGGTCATCTTCGAGGAATTCAAGGGCACCGGTAACGCGGAGCTCAAGCTGGACCGCAAGATCGCGGAACGGCGCGTGTTCCCCGCGGTGGACGTCAACCCGTCCGGCACTCGTAAGGACGAGCTACTGCTCAACCCCGACGAGGCCGCGGTGCTGCACAAGCTGCGCCGCGTACTGTCCGGCCTGGACTCGCATCAGGCGATCGATCTGCTGATCGACCGTCTGAAGAAGTCCAAGAACAACCTCGAGTTCCTGATGCAGGTGAGCAAGACCGCGCCTGGCGCGCTGGACGAGTAAGTTCGCAGGTTGTATCGCCGAGAGGGCTCCGCATTCGCGGGGCCCTTTCGGCGTGCTGGGGCAGAAGAACATGAGACCGATGATGGCCGCGCCGCCGATCAGGAAACCGAGAATGATCGCCGAGCTTGCCACTGCACTCCCCTCCGGAGCGGTGGTCGAAGCCTGGACGTACACGGCGGTTCCCGGAGCTGCCGTGGTCGCGGTGTCCGGCAGAGCACACCAGGCGACCGCGACAGCGAGGGTCAACAGACCGAAGATCGCCGACGCGACTCGGATGTTCACAAGTTCTCCCTTCGCTGGTCACGGCACGCCGTTGTGCAAGGTCTCAAACTCTATGAACGAAACTGTTCGCATTCCTGAGTAGCCAACTACCCGTCTTCAGGGTTCCCGAGACACCGGCGGCGCGCGTGCCCGAACTTCCTGGGGCGGTGGCGATGGGGGGAGTACCTAGGGCGGGAACAAACCACTTGCCGGGGGTGTTTTGGGAGCGTAGGGACTGTTCTGGCATACTGAACGGTCGTTGCGTCTGCTCTGTTTCGAGCAGACCTCCCGCCTAAGTCGGCTCCGGTTCACGTTCCCGCGATTCGCGCGTGAGCGACCCGGCGGCCAATATCGAGAGGACACCCATGAAGGCAGGAATCCACCCCACGTATGTCGAGACCACGGTCGTCTGTGGTTGCGGCAATACGTTCCAGACTCGCAGCACCAAGGAGTCGGGACACATCAACGTCGAGGTCTGCTCGCAGTGCCACCCGTTCTACACCGGCAAGCAGAAGATCCTCGACACCGGTGGCCGTGTGGCCCGCTTCGAGGCTCGCTACGGCAAGCGCGCGGGCAAGAAGGCCGACGCGGACGACGCCGCAGCCAAGTAGCTTCCTCGCCGACGCCCGGTCCTGCTCCGCAGGCCGGGCGTCGGTGTTTTGTATGACGTCCTTTCACCAGGAAATCAGAAAGAGGAAGCACACGTGACGCAACCGTCCGCGATCGACGACATTCTGGCCGAGCACGCCGGCCTGGAGACGCAGCTGTCCGATCCGGCGCTGCACAATGATCCGGGCGCCGCGCGCCGGGTCGGCAAGCGATTCGCCGAGCTCGCGCCGATCATGGCCACCTACACCAAGCTGAAGTCCGCGCGCGACGATCTGGCCGCCGCGCAGGAGCTGGGCGCCGACGACGCGACCTTCGCCGCCGAGGTGCCCGACCTGGAACGTCAGGTCGCCGAGCTGGAGCAGACCCTCGCGGACCTGCTCGCCCCGCGCGACCCGCACGACGGTGACGACGTGGTGCTCGAGGTGAAATCCGGTGAGGGCGGCGAGGAATCGGCGCTGTTCGCCGCCGACCTGGCCCGCATGTACGTCCGCTATGCGGAACGGCACGGCTGGAAGGTCGAGATCCTCGACGTCACCGTGTCCGATCTCGGCGGGTACAAGGACGCGACGCTGTCGATCAAGAGCCGCGACGCCGCTCGCGACGGTGTCTGGTCACGCTTCAAGTTCGAGGGCGGCGTGCACCGGGTGCAGCGCGTTCCGGTGACCGAGTCGCAGGGCCGCATCCACACCTCGGCCGCGGGCGTGCTGATCTACCCGGAACCCGACGAGGTGGAGGCGGTGCAGATCGACGAAACCGACCTGCGCATCGACGTTTACCGCTCCTCGGGCAAGGGCGGCCAGGGCGTCAACACCACCGACTCCGCCGTCCGCATCACCCACCTGCCCTCCGGCATCGTGGTGACCTGCCAGAACGAGCGTTCGCAGCTGCAGAACAAGGCTCGCGCCATGCAGGTGCTCGCCGCCCGGCTGCAGGCCCTCGCCGAGGAACAGGCCGACCAGGAGGCGGCGGCGGGCCGGGCCAGCCAGATCCGCACCGTGGACCGCTCCGAGCGCATCCGCACCTACAACTTTCCGGAGAACCGCATCGCCGACCACCGCATCGGTTTCAAGGCGCACAACCTGGATGCCGTGCTCGACGGTGAGTTGGATCCGCTGCTCGACGCCCTGGGCAAAGCCGACCGCGAAGCTCGAATGGCCGCAGAGTAAACACCTTTCGGGAAGAGTTGCTGTCATGTCCGTGACCCGGGTACCCCTGCGCCCTGCCATCAACGAAGCCGTCGAGACGCTCCGCCAGGCGGGGGTGCACAGTCCGCAGGCCGATGCGGAGCAGTTGGCCGCGCATGTGCTCGGGGTCGAGCGCAGCAGGCTCATGCTGACCCCGCTCGTCGCGCCCGGCCAACTGGCCGACTACCGGGCGCTGGTGGACCAGCGGGCGCAGCGAATTCCGTTGCAGCACTTGACCGGAACTGTGGCGATGGGGGAGATCGACCTGGCGGTCGGACCCGGGGTGTTCATTCCGCGACCGGAGACCGAGTTGCTGTTCGCCTGGGCGCTGGCGCAACTCGAGGCGCTGCCGCACGATCACCAGCCGGTCGTCGTCGACCTGTGCACCGGCTCCGGTGCGCTGGCGCTGGCCATCGCGCACGCGCGCCCCGACGCCGATGTGCATGCGGTAGAACTCGATTCGGCGGCACTGCAGTGGGCGCGGCGCAATGCCGACCGGTGCATCGCCGACGGTGACACCCCGATCACCCTGCACGCCGACGATGTCACCGACCCGAACCTGCTGACCGAACTCGACGGCCGAGTCGACCTCGTGGTGTCCAATCCGCCCTACATCCCCGAAGGCGCGCAACTGGATCCCGAAGTCGCCGACCACGATCCGCATCTGGCCCTCTTCAGTGGTCCAGACGGCCTCGACGTCATCCGCGCGATGATCCCCACCATCACCCGCCTACTGCGCGCAGGCGGTGCCACGGCCATCGAACACGACGACTCCAACGGCTCCGACCTCGCCGCTCTGCTCGGCAAACAAGGTGACTTCACCGACATCGTCGAACACCCCGACCTCGCAGGCAAGCCCCGCTTCGTCGCTGCGATCCGTTCCTGACCGCGCAATGTCCGGATTGGGGCATTCGCTGGGACCGTGGGCCGGGGGATGGTGGTGTCTTCGCGTGCCCGTGACAAGATGATGCCCGTGAGTACCGTCTATGACTGCGCGGATCCCGACACCCGCGCTGCCGGACTGACCGCAGCGACCAGCGCCCTGAAATCCGGGCGACTCGTCGTGCTGCCTACCGACACGCTGTACGGGCTGGCCGCGGACGCTTTCGACTCCACCGCGGTGAGCTCGCTGCTCGCCGCCAAGCGGCGCGGCCGCGACATGCCGGTGCCGGTGCTGGTCGGTTCCTGGCACACCATCGACGGCCTGGTCTTCTCGGTCCGCCCGCAGGCCCGCGAGCTGATCCGGGCGTTCTGGCCCGGCGGCCTGAGTCTCGTTGTGCAGCAAGCGCCTTCGCTCGCCTGGGATCTCGGCGACACGCGCGGCACGGTGATGCTGCGGATGCCGCTGCACCCGGTCACCCTGGAACTGCTCCGCGAGGTCGGCCCGCTGGCCGTGTCCAGCGCCAACGTCTCCGGTCAGCCGCCCGCCAAGACCTCCGACGAGGCCCGTGATCAACTGGGCGACCTGGTCAACGTCTATCTCGACGGCGGTCCGGCCGACCATGCCGTCGCGTCCACCATCGTCGACCTCACCGCCGACCAGCCGCGCATCCTGCGCGAGGGCGCGGTACCCATCGCCGATATCGCCGAGGTGCTCGGTATGTCGCCGGAGGCGCTGACCAGCGCCGCCATCCGATGATCGGTGGGTACCGCGGATGACCGGTTCGGGTGCCGTCGTCCCGCTGCGCGAACTATTGCTCGTCCTGCTCATCTCCGCGGTGGTGACCTTCCTCGCCACCGGCGGAATCCGGGTGCTCGCCATCGGATTCGGCGCCGTGGCGGTGCCGCGCGAACGTGACGTGCACGTCAAGCCGATCCCCAGGATGGGCGGTGTCGGCATCTACGTCGGCGTGGTCGCGGCGATGCTGTTCGCGTACCGGCTGCCCGCGCTGCGCCGCGGCTTCGACTACACCCCGAATATTCCGCTCGCGGTGCTGGTGGCGAGCACTATCATCGTCGCGGTCGGCATCGTCGACGACCGGTGGGGCCTGGACGCGCTGACCAAGTTCGCCGGACAGGTGACCGCGGCGGGCGTCATGGCCGTGATGGGTTTGAGCTGGTACAGCATCTACAACCCGTTCAACAACACCACGGTGTTCCTGGACGCGCTGCAGGGCGGCCTCGTCACGGTGGCGGTCACCGTGACCCTGGTCAACGCGATGAACTTCGTCGACGGGCTCGATGGGCTCGCGGCCGGACTCGGATTGATCGCTGCGGTCGCGGTTTTCGTGTTCGCGATCGGTTTGATGAACGAGCAGGGCGGTTCGGTCGACACGTACCCGCCCGCGTTGCTCGCCGCCGCGCTGGCCGGCGCCTGCCTCGGCTTCCTGCCGCACAATTTCCAGCCCGCCCGGATATTCATGGGCGACTCGGGCTCGATGCTGATCGGCCTCGTCCTCGCCGCCGTCTCCACCAGCGCGTCCGGTCGCATCCCGCTGCAGGGCTTCGGCACCCGCGACATCGTCGGTCTGCTCTCGCCGTTGCTGCTGGTCGGCGCGGTGATGTTCATTCCGGTGCTCGATCTGGTGCTCGCGATCATCCGGCGGGTGCGCGCGGGTGTGAGCTTCTCCACTCCGGACAAGATGCACCTGCATCACCGGTTGCTGCAGATCGGGCATTCGCACCGGCGGGTGGTGCTGCTCATCTACTTATGGGTCGGGATCCTCGCGTTCGGTGCCGTCGGCACCGCGTTGATGAACCTCACACTCGTTGTCCTGCTGGTGGCGGGCGGGCTGGTCTTCGCCCTCGTCGTCACGGCCATTCCCGGGCTGCGCCGCGGGGAGGCAGCGGGGGACCGGCCGCCGTCCGGGTAAGGTTCGCGAATGTGAACTTCACTCCCACCCCGGTCCCCGGTCCCGACGCCCCGCTCAAGGCGGCGTTGCGCTACGGCTTGATCGGTTTGGGCGTGCTGGTGGTGTTGTCCGTCGCCATCGGCGCCGCGGCTGCGGGCACGCCCGGCCTGTGGGGTGCGCTGATCGGCTCGGCCATCGGCGGCGGCTTCATTCTGACCACCGCCGCGGTGGTGTTGTTCGGCGCGAAATTGCCGCCGTCCACGGCGGGCATGGTGATGCTGGCCAGTTGGGTCGGTAAAATGCTGGTTGCGCTTTTGGTCATAGCAATACTGAATCAATTCGACTTTTATGACCGAATGGTCCTTTTCTTGACCGTGATCGGCGCGCTGTTCATCGTGCTCGGCGCGGAGACGTATGGCGTTGTCAGACAGAAGGTTCCGTACGTAACCGTGCCGGACGCGACGCCGGATTCGCCCGCTCGGGAAGATTGATCCCCACCCACCTACACGCTGTCGTAGATAACTTGGTAAAGTGTTGGTAAGCAAGCAACCAAGCGAGGGGGGATCGTCAAGATCCCTCCGAGTGCCGCTATGCTTACTGCCGTGCCGGGCTCTGAGGGTTCCGGTTCTGCATGTCGACGATGTCGCCGACACACGTACAGACGCCAGGTGGAATCAAAACCCGCCGCACAGCTGCTGACGAACTTCGAGCCGACCTGAGTCGACCCAAATTGATCGTCAATGTCCGATCGAACCGTGGGATCAACCGAACCCACGGCCCGAACACGGGAGAGAACGCTGAGCGTCACCACTTTGGCGGGCGAGTTCCACGCGCCATCGCTGTCCGACTTCTTCCCTCCAGCGCTGCTGTTCGAGGGTACGCCGTTCGAACTCGATCGCCTGATGCTGATCAGGCTGATCATGTCGGCGGTCCTGATTGTCGTGATGATGCTCGCATTCCGGAATCCCCGTCTCGTCCCGCGCGGACTGCAGAACGTCGCCGAAACCGGTCTGGTGTTCGTCAAGGAGCAGATTTGCGACGAGATCCTGGGTAAGGAATCCGGCCGCAAGTACTTTCCGCTCATCGCGACAATCTTCTTCTCGGTGCTCTTTCTGAACTTCTCCGGCATCATTCCGGGTTTGAACATCTCGTCGAACGCCCGAATCGGCTTTCCGCTGGTGCTGGCCCTGATCGCCTACGTCACATTCAACTACGTGGGAATCAAGAAGTACGGGTTCTTCACCTACATGCGCGCCAGCATCGTGGTTCCGAACGTACCGCCCGCGCTGCACGTGTTGCTGATTCCGATCGAGTTCGTCTCGACGTTCATCCTGCGGCCGTTCACGCTGACCGTCCGACTCATGGCCAACATGCTGGCCGGGCACATCATGCTGGTGCTTTTCTTCAGCGCCACCTGGTTCTTCTTGTTCGATGCCGTCTCGTGGATGAAGGTGTTCTCGCCGTTCTCGCTGCTCGCGGGTCTCGGATTCACCCTCTTCGAGCTGCTGGTCATCTTCTTGCAGGCCTACGTTTTCTCCCTGCTGACCGCGGTCTACATCGGACTCGCCCAGCACGCAGATTCGCACTGACCCACAACTACCGGATACCTGCTACACACGCCGACCGGCGGGTGAGCAACAGAAAGGGAAATGGAACCTCATGAGCCTCGCGTACCTGGCCCAGGAAGCCGCTTCGAACTCTGACAAGATCAAGGGATACGGCGCTATCGGCTACGGTCTCGCCGCCATCGGCCCCGGCATCGGTGTAGGCATCGTCGTCGGTAAGGCGATCGAGGGCATTGCCCGTCAGCCCGAGCTCCAGGGCACGATCCGTACCAACATGTTCCTCGGCATCGCGTTCACCGAGGCCCTCGCCCTGATCGGCCTTGTGGCCGGCTTCATCTTCTGATTGCCATGAACGGGCTTTCTGTGTTCGCCGCGGATGCTGGGGAAGACATCAACCCCCTCATCCCCGAGACATACGACATCGTGTGGTCGGTGGTCTGCATTGCGATCATCGGCGTCGTTTTCTACAAATATGTGATCCCGCGCGTGCTCAAGGTGCTCGACGAGCGCAGCGATAAGATCGAGGGCGGCATCGCTCGGGCCGAGGCCGCGCAGGAACAGGCCCAGCTCACACTGCAGCAGTACCAGCAGCAGCTGGCCGAAGCGCGGCTCGAGGCATCGCGTATCCGTGAGGACGCGCGCACCCAGGGCCAGCAGATTCTCGCGCAGATGCGCGCGGACGCGCAGGCCGAAAGTGACCGCATCGTTGCCGCGGGCCACAGCCAGCTGGAAGCACAGCGCCAGCAAATCCTTACCGAACTGCGCTCCGAACTCGGCCATACCGCCGTAGATTTGGCCGAAAAGATTATCGGGCAGTCGGTTTCGGACGAAGCTAAGCAGGCGGCCTCGATCGAGCGGTTCCTGACCGAGCTCGACGACGAGTCGAAAGCCGGCATCGGGGTCGGAAGGTAGCGACACGAAAGTGAGAAGCATGTACGCAGCGAGCCGCGAGGCCTGCGCCCGGTCGCGGGAGGCGCTCAGGGCCGCTCTGACCGGAAGCGACAGTGTCGCGGCCACAACGGGTTCCGAACTGTTCGCCGTTGTCGCCGTGCTGGACGACCAGCGTTCGCTGCGTGTTGCGCTCGCGGACGTGTCGGTGCCCGGCTCGGTCCGGGCCGAGCTCAGTGAGCGGGTCTTCGGCGGAAAGGTCAACCCGGCCACGCAGGCCGTGTTGACCACCGCCGTGGCCCAGGACTGGTCCCGGACCGCCGACCTGGTCGACACCCTGGTGTTGCTCGGGCAAGAGGCGTTGCTGGAATCGGCGGCCGACAGCGGCCGGCTCGACGCGGTCGAGGACGAGCTGTTCCGGCTCGGCCGGATCATCAGCGACAACCCCGACCTCGAGCAGGCCCTTTCCGATCGGACCAAGCCGGCCGAGGCGAAGCGGGAGCTGATCGATCGCCTGCTCACCGGCAAGACCGAATCCATCACGCTAACCCTGGCTGAGCAGGTGGTGACCAGGCAGAAGACGGCAGTCGGGGTGGCATTCGACGAACTGTCCGACCTGGCTGCGGCCCGTCGCGACCAGATCGTGGCGCATGTGCGCGCGGCGATCGAGCTGTCGGCGCAGCAGCGCGAGCGGCTCGCCGCCTCGCTGCATCGCATCTACGACAAGCCGATCCAGGTACACGTACAGGTCGACCCGAGTCTGCTGAGCGGGCTGGTCGTACACGTCGGCGACGACGTGATCGACGGCAGCGCCATCGGCCGGCTCGAACGGCTGCGCCGGTCCTTGACCTGACGCCCCTCATCCCCCCGACATTCGACACAGCGAGAGCAGGAAGAACATGGCGGAGCTGACGATCTCCTCCGACGAGATCCGTAGCGCGATCGAGAGCTACACGCAGAGCTACACCCCCGAGACCTCCATCGAAGAAGTCGGTGTTGTCACCGACACGGCCGACGGCATCGCGCATGTCAGCGGCCTGCCTTCGGCAATGGCCAATGAGCTGCTGGAGTTCCCGGGTGGCGTGCTCGGCGTGGCGCTGAACCTCGAAGACCGCTCGATCGGTGCGGTCATCCTCGGCGAATACGCCGACCTCGAAGAGGGCCAGCAGGTCCGCCGGACCGGCGACGTGCTCTCGGTTCCGGTGGGCGACAACTTCCTCGGCCGCGTGGTCGATCCGCTCGGTCACCCGATCGACGGTCTCGGCGAGATCGAGGCCGAAGAGCAGCGCGTGCTCGAGCTGCAGGCGGCCTCCGTGCTGGAGCGTCAGCCCGTCGAGGAGCCGCTGGCCACCGGCATCACCGCCATCGACGCCCTCACCGCGATCGGCCGTGGCCAGCGTCAGCTGATCATCGGCGACCGCAAGACCGGCAAGACCGCGGTCTGCATCGACGCCATCCTGGCGCAGAAGGCGAACTGGGACTCCGGCGATCCGGCGAAGCAGGTGCGCTGCATCTACGTCGCCGTCGGCCAGAAGGGTTCCACCATCGCGGGCGTCAAGTCCGCGCTGGAGGCCCGTGGCGCGCTGGAGTACACCACCATCGTCGCGGCCCCCGCGTCCGACTCGGCCGGCTTCAAATGGCTTGCGCCGTACACCGGTTCGGCCCTCGGCCAGCACTGGATGTACCAGGGCAAGCACGTCCTCATCGTGTTCGACGACCTGACCAAGCAGGCCGAGGCGTACCGCGCCATCTCGCTGCTGCTGCGTCGCCCGCCGGGCCGCGAGGCGTACCCGGGTGACGTCTTCTACCTGCACTCCCGTCTGCTGGAGCGTTGCGCGAAGCTGTCCGACGAGCTGGGCGCCGGCTCGATGACCGGCCTGCCGATCATCGAGACCAAGGCCAACGACATCTCGGCGTTCATCCCGACCAACGTCATCTCGATCACCGACGGCCAGGTCTTCCTCGAGTCCGACCTGTTCAACAAGGGCGTGCGCCCGGCGATCAACGTCGGTACCTCGGTCTCCCGTGTCGGTGGCGCGGCCCAGACCAAGGGCATGAAGAAGGTCGCGGGCTCGCTGCGTCTGGAAATGGCGCAGTTCCGTGAGCTGGAGGCGTTCTCCGCGTTCGCGTCCGACCTCGATGCCGCGTCGCTGGCGCAGCTCGAGCGTGGCGCCCGCTGGGTCGAGCTGCTCAAGCAGGACCAGTACTCGCCGGTCGCCGTCGAGGACCAGATCGTCTCGATCTTCCTGGTCGACGACGGCCGCTTCGACTCGGTCCCGGTCGCCGACATCCGTCGCTTCAACGGCGAACTGCTCGAGCACCTGCACCGTGCCGCGGCCGACGCCTTCAAGTCGATCGAGGGTGGCAAGGTCCTCAAGGACGAGGCCGCCGATCAGATCAAGGCGGAGACCGACAAGTTCAAGCAGGGCTTCCTCGCCTCCGATGGCAGCCGTGTGGTGAACGAGGCCGAAGCGGCCGATCTCGAGCACGAAGAGGTCGAGACGCTGTCGGTCACCCGCAAGCACGTCGAGAAGTGACCCAGGTTCGGGACTGATTGATGCGAGTAAAAACCGATGCGAATGAAGGGAGTGTGACTGATGGCAAGTTTGCGTGAATTGCGCTCCCGCATTCGTGGTGTGAATTCGATCAAGAAGATCACCAAGGCCCAGGAGCTGATCGCGACCTCGCGAATCTCCAAGGCGCAGGCCAGGGTTGCGGCCGCCAAGCCGTACGCCGAGGAGATCACCAAGGTCCTCGGTGAGCTGGCGAACGCGTCGAAGAACCTGACCCACCCACTGCTGACCGAGCGCGCCGAGCCGCGCCGGGCGGCGGTGCTGGTGATCACCAGTGACAGCGGCATGGCCGGTGGCTACAACTCCAACGTGCTCAAGCGCGCCGAAGAGTTGATGCACACGCTGCGCGGCGAGGGCAAAGAGCCGGTGATCTACGTGATGGGCAACAAGGGCCTCACGTACTACACCTTCCGCAACCGCACCCCGGTCGCGTCGTGGTCCGGGTTCTCGCAGCAGCCGAAGTACTCCGATGCGTCGGCGGCCTGCAACCACCTGGTCGAGTCCTTCATGGCCGGTTCCGAAGGCGTGGTTCCCGCGCCGAACGGCACCGGCGACATCGCGGGTGTCGACGAACTGCACATCGTGTACACGCGATTCGTGTCGATGCTGACGCAGACCCCTGAGGTGCGCCGATTGGCGCCGATCCAGGTGAGCTACGTCGACGAGAACTTCGACATGGGTGAGGACTTCGTGTCCGATTCGCCGACGGCGGATGTGCACGCGCAGTACGAGTTCGAGCCCGACGCCGATGTGCTGCTGGCGGCCCTGCTGCCGAAGTACATCAACACGCGTATCTACTCATCGTTGCTCGAGGCAGCGGCATCCGAGTCCGCGGCTCGGCGCACCGCAATGAAGGCAGCCACCGATAACGCCAACGACCTTGCCACGGACCTTTCCCGGCAGGCGAACTCGGTGCGACAGGCCCAGATCACGCAGGAAATCAGCGAAATTGTCGGCGGCGTAAACGCGCTGGCTTCGAGCTCGGACCGCGACTAAGCGCAGGAAGAGAAAAATGACCGCAGCAGTCACGCAAGACAACACGAGTCGGACCGGCGCAGACTCAGGTCGCGTCGTCCGAGTCATCGGCCCCGTCGTCGACGTCGAGTTCCCCCGGGGCTCGATCCCAGATCTGTTCAACTCCTTGCACGCCGAGGTCACACTGGCCTCGGTGGCCAAGACGCTGACCCTCGAGGTCGCCCAGCATCTCGGCGACGGCATCGTTCGCTGCATCTCGATGCAGCCGACCGACGGCCTGGTCCGTAGCGCGCCCGTCACCGACACCGGCAAGCCGATCTCGGTGCCGGTCGGCGATGTCGTCAAGGGCCACGTCTTCAACGCGCTCGGCGACTGCCTCGACACCCCCGGCCTCGGCCGGGACGGCGAGCAGTGGGGCATCCACCGCAAGCCCCCGTCATTCGACCAGCTCGAGGGTAAGACCGAGATCCTGGAGACGGGCATCAAGGTCATCGACCTGCTCACCCCGTACGTGAAGGGTGGCAAGATCGGCCTGTTCGGTGGTGCCGGTGTCGGCAAGACCGTGCTCATCCAGGAGATGATCACCCGTATCGCGCGGGAGTTCTCCGGCACCTCGGTGTTCGCCGGCGTCGGCGAGCGCACCCGTGAGGGCACCGACCTGCGCCTGGAAATGGAAGAGATGGGCGTCCTTCCGGACACCGCCCTCGTCTTCGGCCAGATGGACGAGCCGCCGGGCACCCGTATGCGCGTCGCGCTCTCGGCCCTCACCATGGCCGAGTACTTCCGCGACGTGCAGCACCAGGACGTGCTGCTGTTCATCGACAACATCTTCCGGTTCACCCAGGCCGGTTCCGAGGTGTCCACCCTGCTCGGCCGCATGCCGTCCGCCGTCGGTTACCAGCCGACCCTCGCGGACGAGATGGGTGAGCTGCAGGAGCGCATCACCTCGACCCGTGGTCGGTCGATCACCTCGCTGCAGGCGATCTACGTGCCTGCCGACGACTACACCGACCCGGCGCCGGCCACCACCTTCGCCCACCTCGATGCGACGACCGAGCTTTCCCGCCCGATCTCGCAGAAGGGCATCTACCCGGCCGTCGACCCGCTGACCTCGACCTCCCGCATCCTGGAGGCCTCGATTGTCGGCGACCGGCACTTCGCCGTCGCCAACGAGGTGAAGCGAATCCTGCAGAAGTACAAGGAACTGCAGGACATCATCGCCATCCTCGGCATGGACGAGCTCTCCGAAGAGGACAAGGTCCTCGTCGGCCGGGCCCGTCGCCTGGAGAAGTTCCTCGGCCAGAACTTCATCGTGGCCGAGAAGTTCACCGGCCAGGTCGGTTCGGTGGTTCCGCTGGAGCAGACCATCGACGACTTCGACCGGGTCTGCAAGGGCGAGTTCGACCACTTCCCGGAGCAGGCGTTCAACAGCTGCGGTGGTCTCGACGATGTCGAGGCGGCCGCGAAGAAGATCGCCGGAAAGTAGTCCCGATGTCGGAAATGTCAGTTGATCTCGTCGCCGTCGAACGGCTGCTCTGGTCCGGCCAGGCAACGTTCGTCAGCGCGCAGACCACCGAGGGTCAGATCGGCATCATGCCGGGCCACGAGCCGCTGCTCGGTCAGCTGGTCGAGGGCGGCACGGTGGCCATCGTCTCCACCGACGGCGAGCGCATCGTCGCGGCGGTGCACGGCGGCTTCTTCTCGGTGACCGCGACCACCGTCCGGATCCTGGCCGAGTCGGCGGAATTCGCCGACGAGGTGGATGTCGAGGCGGCCCGGCGCGTGCTGGCCGACTCGGCGGCCAGCGAAGAGGACCAGCTGGCGGCGCAGGCCCAGGTCCGCGCGGCCGAGCAGGCTGCGAACGCGTAAGCGACAACCGGATAGCGAACACCAGACTGTCGGCGGCGAAGGGAACTTCGCCGCCGACAGTCGTCTTATAACGACTTACGATCGTCTTAATACACGGCCCCCCAGTTTGTAAACTTGGTGGCGTGGTTGAATGACCGCGGGGTGGCGACTGAGCGAAGGGACGAACTGCATTGCAGACCGGGATGGTTCTCCTGATCATTCTGGTGCTCACGCTCGTGTTCCTGGCCCTCGCCTCGACCTATCGCCTGATCATGTTGCGGCGCGGCGGAACCGCCGCACTGTTGCGAGTACTGCCCGCGCGCGGTGGTCAGGGTTGGCGGCACGGACTGATCCGTTACGACGAGGACCGAATGGTCTTTTTCAAGCTGACCAGCCTGAAACTCGGACCGGACTGCACAATTCACCGCCAGGGCATCGAGATCGGCGACCGCCGCGGACCCGTCGGCGACGAATACGACATCATGAGCGACGACATCGCGGTGATCGCGGTGACCGATCGGGACGGCAGCTACGAGCTGGCCCTGGATCGCGCCTCGCGGACGGCCTTCCTCTCCTGGGTAGAGTCTCGCCCTTCAGACCGCACCCGCCGGATGCGCTAGCTGTACTCATGTACTTCCAGAATCAGTTGTTGCGCGAGCAGCGGTTAGGGTTGGTGCTGTGAGTGTGCATCTGACGCGGATCTACACGCGTACCGGCGACGACGGGACCACTGGTCTCAGCGATTTTTCGCGGGTGGCGAAGACCGATCCTCGCTTGGTCGCATATGCCGACTGCGATGAGACGAACGCCGCAATCGGGGTGGCTCTCGCGCTCGGGCAGCCCGAGGAGCAGTTGCGCGAGGTGCTGCTGCAAATACAGAACGATCTGTTCGATGCGGGTGCGGATCTGTCTACCCCGGTTGTCGCGGTGCCGAAGTACCCGCCGCTGCGCATCACCCAGCTCTACATCGATCGGCTCGAGGGTTGGTGCGACGAGTTCAATGCTGAACTGCCGGCGCTGAATTCGTTCATTCTGCCGGGTGGCACCCCGCTCGCGGCGCTGCTGCACACGGCGCGCACGGTGGCCCGCCGCGCGGAACGTTCGGCCTGGGCCGCGGTGGAGACACACCCGGACGACACGAACGTTTTGCCCGCCAAGTACCTCAACCGCCTGTCGGACCTGCTGTTCATCCTGAGCCGCGTGGCCAATCCGGGCGGCGATATCCTGTGGAAGCCCGGCGGAACCAGGTCGAGCACCTGATAATGCTCGAGACACGAGGACGCACGTCCTCGAGTTCATGGGTAACACCCCGGGTACACCCTGAACTCAACCCGGCATCCGACCGTCGGCTTGTCACCGAACTACCGTGGCACCCACTAGTGCGCTGAATACCCGGAGTGGCGGAACAGTGCCGCAACTATCCTTGCACCCAACAGTGCGCCGAATACGCGGAGAGGCGGCATGGAACGGTTTTTGGTTACCGGCGGGAATCGACTCGTCGGTGAAGTCGCGGTGGGGGGCGCCAAGAACAGCGTCCTCAAGCTGATGGCCGCTGCCTTGCTGGCCGAGGGCACCACCACGATCACGAACTGCCCGGACATTCTCGACGTGCCGCTGATGGGTGACGTGCTGCGCGGCCTCGGCTGCGACGTCGCGATCGACGCCGGGGTGGTCACCATCAACACCCCGGCAGAACCGAAGTACCACGCGGACTTTCCCGCGGTGACGCAGTTCCGCGCGTCGGTCTGCGTACTCGGCCCGCTGATGGCGCGCTGCAAGCGTGCCGTCGTCGCGCTACCCGGCGGTGACGCGATCGGATCCCGTCCACTGGATATGCATCAGGCCGGCCTGCGGTTGCTCGGTGCGACCAGCGAGATCGAGCACGGTTGCGTGGTCGCGCGGGCCGACGAGCTGCAGGGCGCCAAGATTCGGCTCGATTTCCCCTCCGTGGGTGCGACCGAGAACATCTTGATGGCGGCCGTGCTCGCCGAGGGCGAGACGGTGATCGACAACGCCGCGCGTGAACCCGACATCGTCGACCTGTGCAACATGCTGGTGCAGATGGGCGCCCGGGTCACCGGTGCGGGGACGTCGGTACTGACCGTGCAGGGCGTCAAGCGGCTCTCGCCGACGACGCACCGGGTGATCGGCGATCGCATCGTGGCGGCCACCTGGGGAATCGCCGCGGCGATGACGATGGGCGACGTCCGGGTGACCGGGGTCAATCCCAAGCATCTGTCCCTGGTACTGGACAAGCTGCGTTCGGCGGGCGCGCGCATCTCCTTCGAGCAGGACGGTTTCCGCGTCGTGCAGGCCGAGCGACCGCGCGCGGTGAACTTCTCCACGCTGCCGTTCCCCGGATTCCCCACCGACCTGCAGCCGATGGCGATCGGGCTCGCCGCGATCGCCGACGGCACGTCGATGATCACCGAGAACGTCTTCGAGGCGCGCTTCCGTTTTGTGGAGGAGATGATCCGGCTCGGCGCCGACGCGCGGACCGATGGTCATCACGCGGTGGTGCGCGGTATTCCGCGGTTGTCGAGTGCGCCGGTGTGGTCGTCGGACATTCGGGCAGGCGCCGGTTTGGTACTCGCCGGTCTGGTCGCCGACGGAACCACCGAGGTGCACGACGTCTTCCACATCGACCGCGGCTACCCGAATTTTGTCGAGCAACTGCAGGCTTTGGGCGGCGAAGTGAAGCGGGTCGGCGCGGCGGAGTGAAGTGTTAACCTCGAAAACGCTTCTTGACCAGCAGATTTGACATGATGCACGCAGACACGTAACTTTATTCGAGTCAGAGCGACACGGACACCGACCCGGGCCGAGGAGCTGAGCGGAAACGCTGAGCGAAGGCCAGGGACACGAGGTAGTACGAGGAGCGCCTGACGCTCACACTGGCTCGATCGAGACCCCGATTTGGTTCTGGGGGAACGGCTGAGTTAAGCTGGATAGGTTGCCTCACTGATCAATCAGACAAAGTCTGGGCGATGGTGTGTGCGTGTGTTCTTTGAGAACTCAATAGTGTGTCGATGAATGTCAGTGCCAATATATTTATTGGTTCCGGCCTCTCATACCCCCCGGTTGA